>JAUNGW010000130.1 GCA_030524245.1 Eubacteriales bacterium | reverse complement strand
GCCGGAAACGGCGGCCCGCAGCAGACCGCTTCGATCGAGGCTGTTTCATTGAATGATAAGGTAACTGTCGTGGTGGGTGATGACGGAACGGCCGCTTCTATTACCGGGGAAGGCACTGCCGCTGCCGGCGGCCCCGGCGAAAACGCCTCTGCCCCGGAAATCTATGATTCTGCAAACGAATATACGGAAGATACGCAAGTTTCAGATGCATCCCTGACCTCAGCCGGAAAGGATGAGAATGCCGTTTTGGTCGCAACAGAGGGAATCACCGCATCGCTTGACCATGTCACGATCTCCCGCCAGTCGGATGAGAGCACCGGCGGGGACCGCTCCAGCTTTTATGGCATTGGAGCTGCCGCCCTTGTGACCAACGGGGTTCTCTCTGTTTCTGACAGCGAGATTGCCACGGATGCCGCAGGCAGCGCAGGGGTGTTTTCCTATGGGAGCGGTACAGCATATGTATCAGACAGCACGATTACAACCCGGCAGGATACCTCCGGCGGTATCCATGTGGCCGGAGGCGGTACATTGTATGCACGAAATCTGACGGTGGAAACAAACGGCGAATCTTCCGCAGCCATCCGCTCTGACCGCGGCAGCGGGACCATGGTCGTGGACGGCGGCTTTTACACCTCTAACGGAACCGGCTCCCCCGCTGTATACAGCACGGCAGATATTACCATCCATCAGGCGGAACTTGAAGCCGCCGGTTCAGAAGCTGTCTGCATCGAAGGCCTCAATACCATTCGTCTGTTTGACTGCGACCTGTCCGGCAACATGGCTGATCTGGAGCAAAACGACTGTACCTGGAATGTCATCCTGTATCAGAGCATGTCCGGAGATTCCGAAGCCGGCAACAGCACCTTTGAAATGGTTGGCGGCAGTCTGACCGCAAAGAATGGCGGTATGTTTTATACGACCAACACAGAATCCACCTTTCTCATCTCTGACGTGGAAATCAAAAATGCCGGGGACAGCGAATTTTTACTCAAATGCACAGGAAACAGCAATCAGCGCGGCTGGGGCAGCGCAGGCTCAAACGGAGCTGACTGCCATTTTACTGCCATCGATCAGGCGCTGGAGGGCAGCGTGATCTGGGATTCTATCAGTAATCTGGATTTTTATCTTACGCAGGGCAGCACCTTAACCGGTTCATGGATTCAGGATGACTCAAATGCCGGAAACGGAAAAGGCGGTTATGCAAATCTGTATATCGACGACAGCAGCACATGGATCGTTGCCGGGAACAGCGTTTTAACTTCGTTATCCTGTTCAGGCTCCATCACAGATGCAGAAGGCAACTCCGTTTCTGTCATCGGAACAGACGGCACTGTATACAGAGAAGGGACCAGTGCGTATACCGTCACAGTCGAAAGCTATTCTTCCACAGCGGATGTCTCCGGCGCATCCTCTCTGGACAGCTGGAATGAATATGATTTTTCATAAGAGCATTCAGGCCGTTCATAACCGGATGCTCATCCGTTTCCGCTTCCATCAAATGTTGAACGGCAGCGGGAGAATGGAAAGCCCACAGCAGCGGAGGATCACTTTAATTCCTCCAGCATCAGCGGCACCACCTCAAAAAGATCGCCCACAATACCATAATCTGCGCACTCAAAAATAGGTGCATGTTCATTTGTATCAACTGCAATAATAAGCTCTGAATCCTGCATTCCCGCCTTGTGCTGGATCGCGCCGGAAATTCCCAGCGCTATATAAATACGTGGATGCACCGTTTTTCCGGTCTGCCCCACCTGATGGTCGGATGTGATCCAGCCGGCGTCCGTGACCGCTCTGGAAGCACCTACCACTCCGCCCAGACGCCCGGCAAGCTCGTTTGCAAGTTCAATCCCCCGCTGTGGGTCACGGCTGATTCCGCGGCCCACAGACACCACCACCTCGGCGCCCACCAGATCCACCAGACGGCGGCTCTCTTTTACTACTTCAAGCACCTTCGTGCGCAGCTGCGACGGCTCCAGCTTCACCGGATACCGCTCAATCTCACACGCATCCGCCAGCGCCTGGTCAAAGGCCGCCTTCTTCATCACTCCCGGACGCACAGTAGACATGCACGGCCGGAATCTTGGACAGATAATAGTCGCCATCAAATGACCGCCAAACGCCGGCCGCGTCATCTTGAGATTGCTGTCATCCATATTAAATTTCAGTGCGTCTACATCCACTGTCGATGATTCCCGCAAAAACTGCAGGTAATTCTTCATATCAATATCCAAATGCGTACAGTCTGCCGTCAATCCGGTATGCAGCCGCGCAGCTGCCCGCGGGCCAAGATCTCGCCCGATATTTGTTGCCCCGATCAGAAGCACCTCCGGCCTGCGCTCCATAACAGCATCACAAAGCACCTTCACATACGCATCCGTCGTATAAACCAACAGCGCAGGGTCCTCACACACCAGCACCTTGTCAGCTCCATAGCCTCCCAGGACGCTCGCCATATCGGCAACCGCTTCTCCCAGCAGGATTCCTACCAGCCGGGATCCTCTCTCATCTGCCAGCTTTCTTCCCTCGCTGAGCAGCTCAAAATCTGTCTCCTGCAGTACGCCGCCGCGCTGCTCACAAAATACCCATATATCGCGGAATTCCTCAATATCAGCACTGTTAAAAGCCATAATCTTCTCCTCCAAATCCTATCCGATCAAATGTTTTTCCGTAAGCTGACGCACCAGCTCTCCCACGGCCTCCTCAGCCGTTCCGGCCAGCATCTGTCCGGAACCCTTCTGAGGCGGCGTAAAAGACCGGAAAATATTGGTTGGAGAGCCCTTCAGTCCAATCGTTGAGGCATCAATCAGCGGCTGATCCTTAAGCGCATTATAATCCAGAACCGTAACCGGCTTGTCAAAGCAATCCAGAATACCGCTCACCGTCATATAACGGGGCTTATTCAGCTCTTTCACACAGGTAATCAGGCAGGGAGTCTGTACCTGTACTGTCATATAACCGTCTTCCAGCAGTCTGCGTACTGTCAGCGTATTTCCCTCTTTTTCAATCTGTCCGGCATATGTTACCTGCGGAATATCCAGCTTCTCCGCGATCTGAGGTCCCACCTGAGCGGTGTCGCCGTCAATCGCCTGCCGTCCGCAGAAAATTATATCCTCATCCCCCACTCCCAGCAGCTGCAAAGCGGCTGCGATGATCTGGGATGTCGCAAAGGTATCAGAGCCGCCGAATTCTCTTCCGGAGATCAGCACGCCGTCATCCGCTCCCATCGCAATCAGGTCCCGCAGCATCGCTTCTGCCGGCTTCGGTCCCATGGTTACCGCGGTTACCCGGCAGCCGCAGGCATCCTTCAGCGTCAGCGCTGCCTCCATGGCGCTAAGATCATCCGGATTAATGATCGTCTGCATGGAAGCCCGGTCCAGCGTTCCGTCCTCCCGCACAGCCACCTTTCCGGAGGTGTCCGGAACCTGTTTTACACATACAAACACTCTCATATTCCTTGCCCTCCTATCTCAGTAAATTCCCGGAAATCACCATCTGCTGCACCTGGCTGGTTCCCTCATAAAGCGTCAGGATGCGCGCGTCCCGATAAAGCCGCTCCACCCTATAATCCTTCATATAGCCATACCCGCCATGAATCTGCACCGCTTTCGCCGCAACCCGGTTCGCCATCTCACTGGCATAATACTTGCACATCGAGCATTTCATGGGGGCATCCTTCGCGCCGGCGTCCTTTTCCAGTGCCGTATTATAGATAAGCTCCCTGGCCGCTGCAATCTCGGTTGCCATATCCGCGATCATAAAGCTGACGGCCTGATGTCTGCAAATCGGCTTGCCAAACTGGCGGCGTTCTTTCGAGTAGCTGACCGCTTCCTCCAGGCACGCCTGTGCCAGCCCCAGCGCCTGTGCCGCCACTCCCAGACGTCCCCCGTCCAGAGTCTTCATCGCCGCCGCAAAGCCTTTATCCAGCGGCCCCAGCAATTCGCTTTTCGGCACCCGGACATGTTCCAGAACAATGTCGCTGGTTGGATACCCATTGATTCCCATTTTCATCTCGGGGGTTCCAAGGGAAACTCCCGGCAGCTTCAAATCCACAATAAACATGGAAATCCCCTTGCTGCCCTTCAGCTCCGGATTCGTACGCGCATAGACAACCGCATAATCCGATACCGGCGCACCAGAGATAAAACATTTACGCCCGTCCAGGATATAAGCATCGCCATCCTCGACCGCACGGGTCAGCACACCGCCTGCATCCGAACCGGCTCCCGGTTCTGTCAATGCAAAGCATATTTTTTTCTCCCCGGAAGCAAGCTGTGGAATGTATTTTTTCTTTTGTTCCTCCGTTCCGTAGATCAGCAGCGAACCGCTTCCCAGCGAATTCGGAGTGTTGGCATAGATCGCCAGTACCGGACAAATTCGCGAAAATTCCTCTACCATCAGCACATAGGAGAGCGTATCACCGCCCTGACCGCCGTATTGGCGCGGAAGCTTGCACCCCAAAAAGCCATATTTTGCCATCTTGTAATGCATATCCCAGTCAAAGCCTCCCTCACGGTCCAGCTTTTCCTGCAGTTCTTTCGTAAACTCTGTCTCCGCAAAATTACGGAAATTCCGCTGCATCATCCGATATTTTTCTTCCAGAATCATGTTTTCCTCCACTCTTGTTTCTGTATTTCTTCTGCTTTCACGGCAGCCGTACCTCTACAGCATCTCGGCAAGCGTCTGAATGCGGGTTCGTGCCTGGTCATAGTTCGACGGCTGCTGATCAATATCAATCGACAATACCGGCCATCCATGCTCCCTCAGCTGTCGGTTATATGCAACAAACTCGTATTCCTCAGGATCACAGAATTTCATCATACAGACGATCAATGCCTGCGCCCCGTTATCCCTCAGCAGCTGCTCCAGTAAATCGACACGGCGAATCTTTTCATCATGCGCCATCGGATCAATCCGCTCCATCCACTGCTTTGCAAGCCGTTCCAGACCACTGCCGCCCTCCGGGATATCCGTGCGGTACTGGCGGCTTTCCTGGGCAACGTCATCTCCCACGACCGCCAGGTTTTGATCCGCCAGAATCTGCAGCAGCTGCTCCGGCTCTGCCGTAATCCCGGTCAGCACTACGCGCCGGCCGTCAAAGCAGTGCAGCGGCCGCTCCACCAGCGCTTCATTAATTTTCTTCATCACTGCCAGATGCTCCGCTTTCGTCATAAACCATGCACTCTTAAAAACCGCATGGCGCATCACCGGCGTGATGATATCAAGATGATCCTTTGCCAGCTCTGAGAACCGCCGCATGGACGCACTATGCTCGTTGTATACTGCAATACTCTGCTGGATACGCTCATCCTCAATCCTGACTCCATATATCTCTTCAATGCGTTCCTTCACCATTTCAAATTCTGCCGCCAGATATTCCACCGCGGCCTTAATCCGGCGGTTCTGCGGATATGTAAAAGGAATGCATGCAATGTCCCGGACACCCATCTTGAAATCCTGCGTTACACATCGCAGCGTATCACACATGGCCGGGATCATCACCGCTTTTACTCCGCAGTAAGAACCGTTTAATCCCAGCTCCATACAGGACTGCATGATGGGGCAGGCAAAGGCCACCAGATACTTGCGGGCCTGAGAAATTTCCGTCTGTGCCCCCCACATTCCCATCGGAACAATGCCCGCAGCATCCGCCAGAACCTCCGGCGTATAATATGGGAATGTCCCAATTATATCCTTACCGGCCTTCCGATAGTTCTCCAGCTGCTTTTTCGGGTTATTGGCGATATGCTCTAAATATTCCAGATTTTCCTGTAAATTAGTCATTTTTCAGCTCCTCCTTATGCTTTCTCATCAGCTCCGCAAACGCCTCAATGCGGGTCTCAAACTGCGCCTCACTGAAATTGCGGAAATCTGCCTGATCGCCGTCAAAGGACATATATGGAAGATTTCCACATGCCGCAGACACCTGACGCATCAGCTCCTGCTGCTGGCAAACCATCACTTTACAGGCACGGTTGACGTGATAGATCGTGCCGTCAATGTGGAACTTCGTGTTCCACTCCTTGCGGCGGCGCACGCTTTCCTCCAGAAGAATGTTGTTTGAACTGGTAAAGGCATAGGCACGGGCGAGGCTTGCAAGATCTCCAGGTGTATAATCCAGAGACCAGGCACGGGCATAGGCCGTCGCGCAGACATTGATGCCATATTTTTTCAGTGTTTTGAGATTATGGGACAGATACGGCCAGCAGGCAATGCCTTCCCAGAATACCCGAAATTCCTCCTTGGCCGGATAGGTGGACGTGCCATTTTTAATATGCGCTTCAATCTCTGCGATCAGCTGTCTCATCACATCACCGGTTTCCCGGCGTCCACGGGTAAAGACCATCGGTCCCATATAATTAAAGAGATCAAACCCGCTTAGCGGGCTGGGACGCCGTTCCAGATAATCTGCCACCTGCTCCCAGAGATTGCGGTTCTCGGTAGAAATCCGCATAATCTCCGCAAAACGCTCCTGATCCCAGACCGTTCCGGTAAATGCGCTGAGATCCTCGATCACCTGCTCAATCTGCGCCTTGATATAATTCACCCGGGACTCCGTTACATAAGGCATGTGATTGTATGTAAAATCAATCATAAATGTCGGAATTTGAAGCTTTTTCCCGAGCAGCTCGAACCATTTTGTAATCTCATTGCAGCCATTATTGCCGATCAGCAG
>JAUNGW010000129.1 GCA_030524245.1 Eubacteriales bacterium | reverse complement strand
ACCGCTTAGGAGGCGAACGCTCTATCCTGCTGAGCTACAGAGACATTTATCAAAAATATTAAGTTTTATGCAGTATTTAGACTCGAACGATCTACCGCTTAGGAGGCGTGTGCTCTATCCAGCTGAGCTACGAGGACATCTATCAAAAATAATGACTATTCAGAGCGGACTTTTCCGCCGCTCTGTCTATTATAAGAAAAAACGCTCCTTCCGTCAAGAGCGTTTTTCATGGAATCGCCGGCCAGAAGCGGCCGGGCAGGTATTTCTTTATTTTCCGGGATTTACAAAGGTCAGGCCATCGGCAGCTGTTTCGCCGTTTACGAGAATATCCAGCTTCTCCACGTTCATGTTTTCTATGAACGTGTTTGCCACTGCCTGAAGCGCCAGGTCTCCCTCCGGGGCCTGGCTCAGATCCAGAACGCCGTGCTCCATCTTTTCCGGAGCGTCTGCAGACACGCCGGGGCCTGCTTCCTGGCTGGATGCCGCGCCGTCAGTCTCAAAGCTTAAGGCCTTTGTCCCCTCTGCCAGGACGCCGTACTGAATCAGCATATCCGTCAGGCTCTGGGCATCCTTTGTCTCTACTCCGTCCATGGTTCCCTCCAGTCCGGAGCCATCTCCGCTCACTGTGTAGATGGAAATAATCTCAAGCTTCGGGGCATCGGGATCTGCTCCCTTATCCATCACGCCGGGACCGGAATCCGCCTCTGTCTGCGCAACCTCTCCTGTTTTATGCTTTTCCGTGGTGGGCGTACATGCCGCCAATGATAAAATCATCAGGGCTCCGGCAAAACACAGAACCGCTTTTTTCATGATTATTGTGCCTCCTTTTGATTGTCCTCCGCCCTGCGAAACCACTTTTCCAGCTTCGCCAGAGCGCTCACCAGACTTTCCGTCTCCTCCTGCGTCAGATCCTCCAAAATCGCGTCAATCATCTCACGGTGGAACTGCTCGTGATGTCTGTAGGCTTTTCTGCCCTTTTCCGACAGGGATATATAAACCACCCGGCGGTCCTCGCTGCTGCGCTGCCTGGTCACATAGCCTTTCTTCACAAGGCTGTTCATGGCAATGGTCAGAGTTCCTACGGTTACGGACAACAGCTTCGCAATGGTTGACATATTCTTCGGTTCTCCGATGCCGATTGCCTCTATCACATGCATGTCATTATTTGTAATATCCTGATACTCATCCGTAATCAGCGCATGCTCTTCCAGCATCATGATATCACGGAACAAATTGACCAGAACATCATTCAACGTAGCGTAAGTATTCACGTCTTTCTCCTGAAAACACATGGAGGGAAAAGTCTCCCCATGATTATACATGATTTCGTATTTTTCTACAACCAGCTATTTATTAGGAATTTCTTACAAGATTATGTCCCGTTTACCGCATGGTAAGCCAGATACTGGCGGCTATTCCGGCGGCCGTGGAAAGCAGCGCCCCCGGAAGTGCGTAGCGGGTTTTCTTAATCCCCACGGATCCAAAGTAAATGCTGAGACAGTAAAATACAGTTTCCGTGCAGCTCATCATGACAGAGGCGCACATGCCCGGAGGCGAATCTGGTCCGTACCGGCTGAAAATATCAAGCAGAAGCCCGGTTGCCGCAGAATTGGAAACAAGCCGCACCAGAATCAGGGGAATCAGCTCTGCCGGAAGCCGCAGCCGCTCTGCAGGAACGGCCAGCCACAATCCTGCCGCCTCCAGAAGCCCGGAAGCCCGCAGAACGCCCACAGCTGTCATCAGGCCCGTGAGCACAGGCAGAATCCCTCCCACGGTTTTCATCCCGTTTCTGGCCCCTTCCAGGAAATCCTCAAACACCGGTCTTCCCGACAGCAGGCCAAAGCCTACAATATAACAGATCATCAGCGGAATCAAAATCCGGGACAGCCACAGAATCATCCCCCGGCCCTCCTTCTGCTCACAAGCTCCATGAGCCGGCAGAACAAAACCGCCGTCAGCGTAGAGATGCCTGTGGCAATCAGCGCCGGCCCCAGAACCGCCGCCGGATCCGCAGAATGATACTGGCTCCGGTAAGCGATCATCGTCACCGGAATCAGCTGCAGAGAGGAAATATTTAAGATCAGAAATGTGCACATGGCATTTGTGGCCCTGATTCCGGAAATCCCGTCCTGGCTGCTTTCCGCCAGCGCCCTCATGGCCTCCAGACCGGCCGGCGCTGCCGCCATGCCCACCCCCAGCATATTCGCCGCCAGATTCACTGCCAGCGGCTCCCTGGCCGGGTGTCCGTCTTTAATATCAGGAAAAAGAAAATCCAGCGCCGGCCCCATTTTCCCGGTGAACCAGCGGATCAGGCCGGCCCTTGTTCCCACCTCCAGAATCCCGCACCAGAAGCACATGATCCCGAGCATAGTAATGCCCAGGGCCACCGCCTCTCCCGCGGAATCAAGCAGGCCCTGGGTCACCGCATCCAGATTTCCGGCCGCCGCTCCCCAGAGCATTCCTGCAAGCAGCATAAAGCTCCAAAGATAATTTAGCATCCGCCTGTTTTCTCCAGCCTCTTTTGTTCCAGTTTATGGACAAATGAGGCGAATTATGACTCTCCGGCCAGATCCTTCATTACCTCTTCCACCGTTTCAATTTTGCTGGCACGGCTTGCGTTGCTTCCGCAGAATAAAAGGGCGTGGTCCAGGTCGCCCTCCGCCGCGTTGGACAGCGCTTTGGTGATGCAGTAGGGAATCGTCTTCGGATCACAGTGCTCCAGGCACTGATAGCAGTGATCGATCTTCACCCTGCCTCCCGTCTCCTTTTGCTGCTCCATCTGCTTTAAGAACGGATTTTTAATGGCCCGTCCCGGCATTCCCACCGGACTCTGGGTGATCACAATGTCCTCTTCCCCGGCATTGATGTAAGCCTGCTTATAGCACATGGGCGCGTCGCATTCCTCCGTTGTCACAAACCTGGTGGCAACCTGCACGGCGTCTGCTCCAAGGTCATCAACAGCGTGCAGCACGTCCTCACGGGTGTAAATGCCACCGGCAATGGCAACGGGAATATGCTTCGCATACTTCTCCTCAAACTGCTTTACCACCTTCATAATACCGCGGATTTCCTCGTCATAGGCCGCCTGATTATAGGTGGCGGACACATGCTCCGTATCGGCGCCGTACTCTGACAGCTGCTCTCTGGTAAAGCCCAGATGTCCGCCGGCCAGAGGCCCCTCAATCACTAAAAGATCCGGAATCCGGTGAAACTTCCGGTCCCAGAGCTTGCAGATTACCATGGCGGATTTTGCTGTGGAAACGATGGGCGCGATCTTTGTCTTCGCATCCTCCACCAGCTCCGGAAGCGCCACCGGAAGCCCCGCGCCGGAAATGATAATATCAGCGCCGGCCTTCACGGCCTCCTTCACATACTGGGCATAATTTCTGGTCGCCACCATAATGTTAAAGCCAATAATTCCCTTCGGCGCAAGCCTTCTGGCCTTGTCGAATTCTGTCTTAATTGCTCTTAAATTGGCCTCCATGGGCTCCTTTAAAAATCCCGGATCCCGAAATCCGATCTGGGCCGTGGAAATAATTCCAACGCCGCCGGCCTTTGCCACTGCTCCGGCCAGAGAAGAAAGGCTGATGCCCACTCCCATTCCGCCCTGGATAATCGGGTATTTTGCTGTCAACTCACCTATTGCCAATGGCTTCAAAGTACTCATCCCATTCTCCTGTCTACATCTTGCGGAACCGCTGATACCGCTGCTCCCGGATCTCATCCGGCGTAAGTTTTCCATACTTTTCAAGGAATCCTGCCAGCTTATCCACAATCACCGGCGCAATGTCCCCAAGGGTTTCCGCCGTAGCCGGCTCCGTCTCCGGAATTACCTGCTCGATCAGCCCCCGTTCATACAGATCCGCCGCCGTAATCTTCATGACTCTTGCCGCGTCCGGCGCCTTCTTGCTGTCCTTCCACAGAATAGACGCAAAGCCCTCCGGAGAAAGAATGGAATAAATGGCGTTTTCCATCATCCACACCTCATTGGCCACAGCCATGGCCAGCGCGCCGCCGCTGCCGCCTTCGCCGATCACCAGAGAAACCACCGGCACCGTCAGCGCCGACATTTCAAACAGGCTGCGGGCAATGGCCTCGCCCTGTCCCCGCTCCTCCGCCTCAAGTCCGCAGAACGCTCCGGGAGTATCCACAAAGCAGATCACCGGACGGCGGAAGGTCTGTGCCTGCTCCATCAGCCGCAGAGCCTTTCTGTAACCCTCCGGGGACGGCATGCCGAAGTTGCGCTTTAAATTTTCCCTGGTCGTCTTTCCCTTCTGCTGGCCGATCACCGTCACCGGAATGCCGCGAAAGGTCGCAATTCCGCCCACAATCGCCCCGTCATCCTTAAAATAACGGTCGCCGTGGAATTCCATAAAATCGTCAAAAATAGCATTGATATAGTCTGTCGCCACAGGGCGGGCGCTGTTTCTGGAAAGAAGAACCGTATCCCAGGCGCTGCGGTCCGGACGGTGCGCGGTGAACGCCCCCTGCTCCGCCGCCTCTTCGCTTCTTTTTTCAGTCTCCGCAGACGCTCCCGCGCCGGCCTCCTGCCTTTCATGCATCCGCAGAATCGATGCAAGCACGTCCTTCTGCTCATCCCTGGGCACAATCTTATCCACAAAGCCGTGCTCCAGCAAAAACTCCGCCCGCTGGAAGCCCTCCGGGAGCTTCTGTCCGATGGTCTGCTGGATCACACGCGGCCCCGCAAATCCGATCAGAGCCCCCGGCTCCGCCAGAATAATATCTCCCAGCATGGCAAAGCTTGCAGTCACGCCGCCGGTGGTGGGATCTGTAAGCACGCTGATGAAAAGCTGTCCAGCCTCATGATGCTTTTTCAGCGCTGCGGCAGTTTTTGCCATCTGCATCAGAGATACGATTCCCTCCTGCATTCTGGCGCCTCCGGAGCAGGCAAAAATGATAACCGGAAGCTGCTCCTTCGTAGCCCGCTCCACCATTTCCGTAATCTTCTCGCCCACCACATGGCCCATGCTGCTCATGATAAATCGGGCGTCGCAGACTCCCACAGCAGCCGGATGGCCGCCGATCAGTCCCCTGCCTGTGACTACCGCCTCATTTAAGTTCGTCTTTTCCCTGGCCGCCTGCACCTTCTTCTCGTAGCCCGGAAAATCCAGCGGATTGGAAAACGGCATTTCCCGGTTCCACTCCTCGAAGGTTCCCTCGTCCACCAGCATCTCAATGCGCCGGTATGCGTGAACCCGGAAATATCCGCCGCACCTGGGGCAGACATAAAAATTGTTTTTCACATCCTCCACGTAAATCGGCTGACCGCACTTATTGCACTTGCGCCAGAGTCCCTGGGGAATGCTCGGCTCCTCCGACTCCTTCTTTCTGACAGGCTTTACATGGCTGTCAATGACGGTATATGTTTTTTTGAACATATCTCTCAGCATAGCTTATCTCCTCACTCCGGCGTCCGGCCTGGCTTATCTGCAGTAGTCCGGAAAATATTTGGGAATAAAATCCGTGTCTACCTGATGGCCGTCCTCGTACGCCTCATTGCTCAGAATCTCATACTGGAAATCCAGATTCGTGTCAATACCCTCGATAATCAGCTCTCCCAAAGCGCTTCTCATCTTCGCAATGGCCTCCGCCCGGTCCTTTCCATGAACAATCAGCTTCATCAGCATGGAATCGTAATTGGCCGGAACCATATAATCATTATAAATATGCGTATCCACACGGACGCCGTTTCCGCCGGGAATATGGATATTGGTGATCCGTCCCGGACAGGGCATAAAATTCTTCGCCGGGTTCTCCGCGTTGATACGGCATTCAATGGCATGTCCGGAAATGTGCACGTCCTCCTGGCGGACGCTCAGAGCTTCCCCTGCCGCCACCCGGATCTGCTCCTTGATCAGATCAAGGCCGCTGACGTACTCCGTCACCGGATGCTCCACCTGGATTCTGGTGTTCATTTCCATGAAATAAAAGTTCTTGTTCTTATCCAGCAAAAACTCAATGGTTCCCGCATTCTCATAGCCTACAGCCCTGGCCGCCTGCACCGCGGTCTCGCCCATTTTCCTGCGCAGCTCGCCGGAAATGGCAATGGACGGGGATTCCTCCAGAACCTTCTGGTGCCGCCGCTGGATGGAGCAGTCCCTCTCTCCCAGATGAACCACATTTCCATGCTTGTCAGCCATAATCTGAAACTCAATATGTCTCGGCTTCTCCACATACCGCTCCAGGTACATGGTGTCGTCGGAAAAGCCCTTAACGGACTCTAACTGGGCTGCCTGGAAATTGGCCTCAAAATCCTCCTCGCCCCAGGAAACCCGCATGCCCTTTCCGCCGCCACCGGAGGACGCCTTGATCATCACCGGAAATCCGATTTCCTTTGCCAGCTTCAGCGCCTCGTCCACTGTGTAAACCGGCTCCTTTCCGCCGGGAACAACCGGAATGCCTGCCTCGATCATGGTCTTTCTGGCCTCGGATTTGTTGCCCATCTTATGAATAATGTCTGCGGACGGGCCGATAAACGTGATGCTGCACTTCTCGCACAGCTCCGCGAATCTTGCGTTCTCCGACAGAAAGCCGAATCCGGGATGAATGGCCTCCGCCTTCATGGCCACCGTGGCAGCCAGGATCCGCTCCATATTCAGGTAGCTCTGGTTTGACGGCGCCGGCCCGATACAGATAGCCTCGTCTGCCAGCAGCGTGTGCAGGCAGTCTCTGTCCGCCTC
>JAUNGW010000128.1 GCA_030524245.1 Eubacteriales bacterium | reverse complement strand
GCCTCCTCGTATCCTCTGTATTCCAGACATTTTAACGCTGCCTCTGTACAGAAATTAATCTGGTGTGTCGGATACCTGAATTTGGCAAGTACCCAGAACTGTTCCCGGGAAATCACCCCGTCAATGTAATCTGTCACATAATTATAAATCAGTAATATTAAGATAAGTATAATAGATTTCCTCCGGGGACACAATCTTTTTCTCTGCCCAACTTATCAGAATAACGGATAAAAAAGATGGAACCACCCTGATTATCATGAGTTCCATAAATTCATAGCCGCATAGCAGGCTATAAAGATTATTACATATCTGGAGCGAAAAAGCCTGCCATATTCGAACATTATAATTGAAAAAGGACAGGCTCCCTTTCCCCGGGCCCTGTCCCTCTCTCATGCTTCTTTATCAGAATATGGAAAATACCATGCTTGCTATCAGCAGAATGATCGCGCCGCCGATCCGTGAAGAAATCTGCGCATAGCTGATCAGGCTCATCCGCTTGGAGGCTCCCAGCACCGCCAGGTCTCCTGCGCCGCCCATATTGGCCATGCACAGGCCTGCGGTAATGGCGCTCTCGATGGGCCAGAAGCCGACGATCCAGCCAAACAGCGCGGATCCTACGCAGGCGCCAAGAACAATCAGAATAACCACAATCAGGTTGGCAACGGACATTACCTCCAGCATCTGGCTGAAATCGATCATAATAATTCCCACGCCCACCATCTGAATCCACACCAGCTTATTGGCGCAGAATTTCTGGCACTGCTGTGCCCCGGCCTTTAAATGCTCCGGAATCAGATTAAACACATTGGCCAGAGCAGCAAAAATAATGAGATACGCGAAGTTCGGAATGGATACTCCTGCAATCGACGGCAGAATCTCCTTTGCAAAAAGCTGGGACAGAACGAAGAAGCCGCCTGTCAGGAAAATCCCTGCCCCGATGTCGTCAATGGTTACCTTCACATTATCGTTCTTTTCTTCCACCAGCTTTTTGTTTTTGTCGCGTACCAGATCGCCGTTTCCGGAAAGCTTCGGAACCAGGATGCCAAGGGTATTCAAAAGCGCCGCAAAAGCCACGGATACAATATTTCCCACCGCCAGAATCGCCAGTGCGAAGGTCAGATAGGACGCAGGATCATTTCCGGTTACATCCGCGTACACCTGAGCCATGGGAATCGCTCCCGCGCCGGCTCCGCCGCCCATAATCGGAAGCACATAGGAGGTCACAATCAGCATGGGATCCAGGCCAAACAGCAGGCCGCCGAGAATGCCGAACACCACCGCGCCAAGAATGGAGGCCAGGATTGCCGGAATATAAAGGGTGCTGGACTTGATCAGCAGGTTCCGGTCCAGACCCAGAAGGCTTCCCACAATCAGGAATGCGATAAACAGATTCAGGAAGCTGTAGCCGTTCATCCAGCCCTCTGCATTAAGCAGCACCACCTCCGGCAGCAGCTCCAGATGAGACAAAAGGCCGCACACAAGGAACACTAAAATCGCTCCGCCGCCGCAGTAGGTATTCCAGATGGGAATTCTGTCGCCGATCTCTCCCAAAACAATACCTATCGTAAACATGATGGCCACGGCCCCGATCAGCTGGTTCGGCACAATTTCCAGATAACAGGATACCAAAACGACTGCCGCAAAAAACACGAATACCGGGAAATCGATCCCATAAATTTTCCATTCCTTCAGTTTGTTCATAATCTTCTCCTTATCCATTCTGTTGTGCAAAGCTTAAGCTTCCAGTCCCAGCATATCCGCCGGATTTTTGTATGCCATCTGCCAGATCCATTCCTCCGAAATCCCGTGCTCTGCCAGATATGCCAGGGATTCCTCGAAGGATTCGTACCAGTATGGATTCTGCGGCTGTCCCGCGTCTGTGGCGATGATGATATTCTCCGGCCCGGCTTCTTGGACCATGGCGCAGTTGCTTTCCAGGTTGCTGACGTACTTGCCCCCGCCCACCGGCTGCCGGTAGCAGCGCTCCAGCATAACATCATAGTCCCGGATCAGGCGAAGCTGCTCCTCCACCGTCAGCCCTACCAGATTGGACTCCGGATGAGAAATGATGATTCGTTTGATTCCCATCGTTCTTGCCTCTTCCACCACCAGGAAAATGTCATACGGGCTTAAATGTGAGGTCGCCAGCGCCGCATCCCGGTCGCGGATCAGGCCAAGCACCGTCTTTACCTCCTCTGTGACCTTACCGTTTCTGGTGCAGATGACCGCTCCGCTCTCTCCCTTTTTGCTCAGCTCATGCTCGGAATGAATGGTGGGCATCCAGACAATCTTCCCGCCCATGTTCAGAGCCGTCTCCACCGCCCAGGGATTGATGCCCCCCACCGGCCTGTTTAAGGTAATGCCTCCAAACATCTGGAAATCCGTGCTGTCTCCGTATTTTTCCCTGCAGACCTCATTCATGACCGCCGCCCGGCCTGCCGTGGGCGCCACGTGAGATTTGATCACAATGCCGCGGACGCCCCTCTCCACCGCCGCCTCCATCAGCTGCAGATCCGTCATCTTTCTGCTGCGCACATCCGGAGCGCTGTGGACATGGGTATCGATTTTCCCCCGGATATAGCCAGCCTTCTTTTCCTCGCTCATCATCTTTTGCCTCCTCATGCCATCTGGTTTTATGAGAATTTTTGCACAAAACCATTGACTTATTGATAAATAAACTGTATCATATGCCCATATATAAGTCTAATACGCTTTTATTCTTTATATGATAAGCATATGCTTATCATATGGAAATGGGGGATTTTGATGAATTTCAGACAGCTGGAATATATCATGACTATTTACCGGGAGGGCAGCATGCGGAAGGCGGCGGCGAAGCTTTATATCTCCCAGCCGGCTTTAAGCCAGCAGCTTCAGAAGGTGGAGGACGAGCTTGGCGCGGCCATATTTGACAGGACGACCACACCCATGCGCCCTACCTACACCGGTATGCATTATTTAAAAACCATCGAACGTATCTTGTTTGAGCAAAAGCAGGCCATGGACTGGATCCACGACCTGTCAGAGTATAAATGCGGCAAGGTATCCTTCGGTATTTCCGGGATCCGCTCTGTACAGTTTCTGCCTCTGATTCTGCCGGAATTCCACCGCCGCTATCCCGGTATTGAGATCGAGCTTCACGAAGCCCCGGCTCTGGCCCTGCCCGATCTGATTGAAAAGGGCGAGATCGATTTTTCCCTGATGGCGGCCAGCACCGACTATGAAACCCTTGCATTTTTCCCGCTTTTGAGAGAGCGGGTTCTGCTGGCGGTGCCTCCGGACAGCGAGGCTGACCGGATCTGCAAAAAAATGATGGCCCATAATCGGGCCATCGATATCCGTCTGTTAAACACACAGACCTTTATTCTTTTGAAGCACGGGTACCGGCTGCGGAGAATCGCCGACCGGATTTTCGAGGAAAACCATATCTCTCCGCCGGTACTCACCTACTCGGGAAATGTAGAGCTTACCCATAAGCTGAGCGGCGCCGGCTGCGGCATCTCCTTTGTAGGGGAAATCGCCGCGGCCCTGGATACGCTGCCCGCAAGGCCCAATTACTATCCGCTCCCCTACGGGGACTGCGCCTGGACGCTGGGCATCGCCTGCCATCCGGACAAGTATGTGACAAAGGCCATGGAGGCCTTCTTCCAGGTGGTGCGGGAACAGCTTTCCTCCTACCCCTTTGCCATCCGCCAGGACGCTCAGCCGTAAGGGGGATGCCGCGCTATCTGCCTAATGCCTTCTTGATCGCCGCATAGGCGCTGTCCGGGCTGGTGAACACCTTCGCGTGGGCCAGCTCCAGCCCCTTTGCCGCCCGCGCCATGGAAATCTGCGCAAAGACGATCTGATCGTACTGTCCGTCCAGCTCCCCGGCCTTCTCCCGGATCACCCGGTCATGGGTATCAAAATCTCCCTTGTTGGCAGCAATGTAGGCCGGCTCCAGCACAACCATATCCACGGCTTCCTCCCGTCCCAGCCTTCTTCTGCACTCATAATACATATTTCTGGTGGTATCCACCGTGCCCGGGAACGTGCAGATAATCGCCGTCCGCCCGTCCATAGCCGCCGCCTGCTCCAGCATAGCCTTATCGGGACACACCACCGGCTTTGACAAAAGCCGGGAAAAATAATCCGCGTAGGGTGAAAAAATGGTGCAGGTCAGAAGCACTCCGTCCGCTCCGTCCGCACAGGCTGTGGAAAGCATGTCGAACATCCGCTTCATGGACTCGTCATGGATCCCCCCTTCCGCCCTTACCTTTTCCAGAAGATAGCTGTCCAGGTAATTGACGATTTTCATGTCAGGATCCTTCTCCTGAAAATACCGGGTCATGGGGTTTACTGCGTTTAAGGTCACACTGACCAATGCTATTCTTGTCATAATCGTTTTATCCTCTTTTCTTCCGCTCCCGCAGCGCTCCTACGGGAACACAATATTCAATACCAGACACCAGACCGGAAGAAGCGCCATGGAAAGCACCGTGGTCAGCACCACGCACTGAGTCGCAAAGGCCTCGTCTCCGTGATATTTTGAAGCCAGTATGGCCGTTGTACTTCCTGCGGGCATCGCTGCCAGCACAACGGAAAGCCCTGCTGCCGTGGATTCCACATGGAAAA
This sequence comes from Eubacteriales bacterium, assembly GCA_030524245.1. GTDB lineage: Bacteria > Bacillota > Clostridia > Lachnospirales > Lachnospiraceae > Brotaphodocola. The sequence continues at coordinate 2,139 of JAUNGW010000128.1, read as the reverse complement.
GCATGCAGCCGAGCATCACCGCCAGCGGAATGGCAATCAGGCGGATGAAAGCAAATACCGCCGTGGTTTTTGAGATCATGTCCTTAAATCCTGCCTCCGCCAGCACGGCGCCGATAAAGACCATGGTGATGGCCGTTGTGCAGCCCCCGAGAGAGCTGATGCTTTTGCTTAAAAACACAGGCAGCTGAAACTGCGTCAGCATCAGCACAATGCCGATGGCCACCGCCACAATACAGGGATGTGTCACAACCTTCTTAATCACCGTTTTCCTGTCAGGACTCTCCGTAAAGTAGGACACGCCGGCAGACCACATGACGATCCGCTGGGGAATCAGATAAATGGAGGCGTATAACAGCCCCAGAGAGCCGTACAGTCCCTCCGCCACCGGATTTCCCAAAAAGCCGGCGTTGGAGCAGACCGTCCCATACTGCAGAATCATTCGCTTCGCCTTCGGAAGGCGGTTGTAGCAGGTTCCGCTGATCATGGTGCAGAACAGCTGCAGCACCAGAGATATCACCAGCACCTGCATGCCCGACATGAGAATTTCACGGCTCATGGGGATGCTGAAGGCGGTAATAATATTACAGGGCAGGATCACATCGATGATCAGGTCTGTCAGCACCTGTTTCCCCGCTTTTGTAATAATCTCCCGCTTCCGCAGAAAAAATCCCGTCCCCATTAAAATAAACATCATAAGCTGCAGATTCAGCAGTCCCTGTAATTCCATGATCTGTTCTCCACTCCTCAGTTAAATCGTTCTGTCTGAATTTGAATGTCTGTTGTTATTTGCCGTCCTGCTCCTTTGCCGTAAGAATCACGTCCTGCAGCCTGCGCTTCGGAACATAATGGACATCATTCTCATCCCGGTAATATGCCGTGCTCTCTCCGTCCCTGAGCTCCGTCAGAACCACCTTCTCCGCCGGCTCGCCGAAAGCGACAATCAGAAGCGGCGCCAGATATTCCGGCAGGTTCAACTTCTGCTTCACCTCGCCTGCGCTGAAATTGCCGATCATACAGCCGCCCAGGCCCTTTTCCGCCGCCGCCAGAAGCATAGTCTGCGCCACAATGCCGACATCCTTCTGATAGCGGTTTAAATTTTCTCCGATTCTGGTATCCTGGCAGATGATGATAAAGCCGGTGGGACACATGCCGGGATGGGGAAGGGTCAGCTGCGGCAGGGCTCTGGCCCACTTCGTCATGGACTGGATCAGATCCACCTCCGGCTTCTCCCATGCAAGATAATACTTAAAGGGCTGTCCATTGACAGAGGACGGACAGAGTCTGGCGCAGTCTGCAAACTCCGTCAGCTCTTCCCTCGTCATGCGCCGGTTCTCGTTGTAGCCCCGATAGCTTCTGTTCTTTTTTACAAGGTCATGTATCATAAATGGTTTTCCTTCTTTCATTCATAGTGGTGCTTCGCCTGCGGCGAATCATACCCGTCTGCTTTCCTGCAGGGTCATTTCCAGGGCTCTGGCAAAAAAGTCTGTCTGTCCGAAATTGCCTGATTTTAATACCAGGCGGATGTCCGGCGCAGCCAGCGGCGTCATCACCGGCACCCCCGGCGCCACGCTCGGCCCTATATAAAACGCCTCGTAGCCCAGAGCCTTCGTCACAGCCCCGGAGGTTTCTCCCCCGGCTATAATAAAACGGGTATACCCGGCGTCCCGGGCAGCTGCGGCAAGACCGGACAGGGTTTCCTCAATCAGGGCCGCGATCCTCTCCCGGCCAAGCTCCTGGCTCTTTTTGATATCCTCCGGCGCCGCGGAGCTGTACACAAGTCCGTTTTCACTGTCCGGCTGCTTAAGCCACTGCCAGATAGTCTCCTTCGTCTGGGTTCTGTCCCAGAGCTTCTGGGGCCGGATCTGCAGAGACGGATACCCCTTCTCCTGAAAATCTGCAATCTGCTTTAAGGTAATGGCAGAGCAGCTGCCGGCCAGAAGAACGGCGCGCCCGGCCGGCGAAGCCTTCGCGCCGGAATCAGACTGCTCCGTCTGCCGCAATGCCTGCCGCTCCATTTGCTGCGTTGTCTGCCGTTCCATCTGCCGCTCCGTCTGTTTCTCTGCCGCATCCGCGGCTCCCCTTTCCGTGCGCTCCGCAAACCATCTGCCCAGCGCCCCGGCCAGTCCGGAGCCGCCGGTG
>JAUNGW010000127.1 GCA_030524245.1 Eubacteriales bacterium | reverse complement strand
TCCGGGACATTTTCATATGTGGTATACTGAGACATTATCATAAATGGCTTATAAGCCTTTGTCAAAGCGGTACAAAAGCGATTGACAGAGAATACAGAATATGTTATGATGAACCGGTATGAACAAACGCCGATGCTCAGTCATTTGGATACTCCAACCAGCGGCCGGGTATGCGGTAAGTCAACAGATTATTAAAAGGAGGAAGTCATCATGATTTCAAAGGAAAAGAAAGCAGCTATCATTGCTGAGTACGGCAGAAAAGAAGGAGATACCGGATCACCGGAGGTTCAGATTGCAATCCTGAGCGAGAGAATCAACGAGCTGACCGAGCATCTTAAGAGCAATCAGAAGGATCATCATTCCAGACGCGGCCTGTTAAAGATGGTAGGCCAGAGACGCGGTCTGTTAGACTACTTAAAGAAAACTGACCTGGAAGGCTATCGTGCACTGATCGAGAAGCTGGGCATCAGAAAGTAATTATGGATGTTGGGGGTGGAGAAACTTTCTCCACCCTGTTTTCGATTCTTAGGAATGAAAAAAATTTAAAGGAGAAAGAGGCATGTACAAAAGTTTCAGTATGGAGCTGGCTGGAAGAACCCTGACAGTGGACATTGACAGGGTAGCCAAGCAGGCCAGCGGCGCGGCGCTTATGCATTACGGCGATACCGTGGTGCTGTCCACGGCTACGGCGTCCGATAAGCCGAGAGAGGGGATCGATTTCTTCCCCTTAAGCGTAGAATATGAGGAAAAATTATATGCGGTAGGAAAGATTCCGGGAGGATTTACCCGCCGGGAGGGAAAGGCTTCTGAGAATGCCATTCTGACCTCCAGAGTCATCGACCGTCCCATGCGTCCGCTGTTTCCGAAGGATTACAGAAACGATGTGACCCTGAACAATATGGTTATGAGCGTAGATCCGGAGTGCCGTCCGGAGCTGGTGGCCATGCTGGGCGCCGCCATTGCAGCAAGCATTTCTGACATTCCCTTTGACGGCCCCTGCGCTATGACTCAGGTGGGCTTAATCGACGGGGAGTTTGTGCTGAATCCGTCCCAGGCTCAGTGGAAGACCGGCGATCTGAATCTGACCGTAGCCTCCACAAAGGAGAAGGTGATCATGATCGAGGCCGGAGCCAATGAGATTCCGGAGGAGAAGATGATCGAGGCCATTTACCTGGCCCACGGCGTGAACCAGGAGATTATCCGGTTCATCGACAGCATTGTGGCAGAGTGCGGCAAGCCGAAGCATTCCTATGAGAGCTGCGCGATTCCGGAGGAGTTGTTTGCGGCTATCCGTGAGATCGTAACTCCGGAGGAGATGGAGACTGCTGTGTTTACGGATGACAAGCAGACCCGCGAGGAGAATATCCGCCAGATCACCGCGAAGCTGGAGGAGGCGTTCGCGGAGAACGAGGAGTGGCTTGCCGTTCTCGGCGAGGCCATTTACCAGTATCAGAAGAAGACGGTCCGCAAGATGATTCTGAAGGATCAGAAGCGTCCGGACGGCCGCGCTGTCACTCAGATCCGCCCGCTGGCGGCTGAGGTTGACCTGATTCCCCGGGTACACGGCTCCGCCATGTTCACCCGCGGACAGACTCAGATCTGCAACGTGTGCACCCTGGCTCCCCTGTCCGAGCAGCAGCGTCTGGACGGACTGGATGAGAACGAGGTGGCGAAGCGCTATATGCACCACTACAATTTCCCGTCCTACTCTGTAGGCGAGACGAAGCCGTCCAGAGGACCGGGACGCCGTGAGATCGGCCACGGAGCTCTGGCAGAGCGCGCGCTGATTCCGGTGCTGCCCAGCGAGGAGGAGTTCCCCTACGCGATCCGTACTGTTTCCGAGACCTTTGAGTCCAACGGATCCACGTCCATGGCCTCCACCTGCGCATCCTGCATGTCTCTGATGGCGGCAGGCGTGCCGATCAGGAAGATGGTGGCCGGTATTTCCTGCGGACTGGTAACCGGCGATACCGATGATGATTTCGTGCTTCTGACGGATATCCAGGGCCTTGAGGATTTCTTCGGCGATATGGACTTTAAGGTGACCGGTACGACAGACGGCATTACGGCGATTCAGATGGATATCAAGATCCACGGACTGACCCGTCCCATCGTGGAGGGCGCCATTGCAAGATGCCGCGAGGCAAGACTGTTTATCATGGACACATGCATGAAGCCGGTGATTTCAGAGCCGAGAAAAGAGGTTGGCAAGTACGCTCCGAAGATTGACCAGATCAGCATCGATCCGCAGAAGATCGGCGATGTTGTGGGCAAGCAGGGCTGCGTGATCAACAAGATTATTGAGGAGACCGGCGTGAAGATCGATATTTCCGAGGACGGAAACGTAGCGATCTGCGGCACCGATCAGGAGATGATCGACAAGGCGAAGAGCATTATCAGGAACATCGTAACGGATGTGGAGCCGGGCCAGATTCTGACCGGAAAGGTAGTGCGGATCATGCCCTTCGGCGCGTTTGTAGAGTTAAAGCCGAAAAAGGACGGCATGATTCATATCTCCAGACTGTCTGACAAGCGGGTGGAGAAGGTGGAGGATGTGGTCAACATCGGCGACACTGTAACCGTTAAGGTACTGGATGTGGATAAGATGGGCAAAATCAGCCTGAGCATGAAACCCGGAGACCTTGAAAAATAAGACAGGTGACAAGAGCATTTATGAGAAAAAGATTCTTTCTGGGAGCGCTGACCGTTTTTATGACGGTCAGCAGCTCTTTTATCAGCTTTGGCGACGTGACGTTTACAGCTCCGGGAGAGAGCGCGGCTTTGCTGGAGGAGCCGGAGGCTGCTCCGGAGGCGGAGACCTATGCCTCCTCGCCGGTGATTGACGGCACCTCCCGAAATCCCGGACCGGGAGCGGCATCCGGAGCATCCGGCGGCAGCGCGTCCGGCGGCTCCAGCGTGATTACCGCGGGGGGCAGTCTGGGCGGCGGCCCCGGGGTTACAGGCCCTGGCGCCGGTTCCGCCGTGATTTCCAAGGGCCTTGACGGCTTTGCCGGAACTGTGCAGAGCCCCATTGTGACAGTAAAGGAAAAATACACCTACGACCAGATGAGCCGTGACATTCAGGAGCTTTCCGCCAGGTACAGCCACCTGATGCAGGTGAATACCATCGGAACCACCTGGGACGGCAGAAGTATTTATGAGATTGTGGTGGGCAACCCCAGCGCGGAGAAGCATGTTCTGATTCACGCCGGCATTCATGCCCGGGAGTATATGACGCCGCTTCTGGTGATGAAGCAGCTGGAGTACGGCCTGTTCTTTTACGGAAGCGGCTCCTATGAGGGGCGGCCTCTGTCGGATATGTTCAACCAGGTGGCCGTTCATTATGTGCCTATGGTCAATCCGGACGGCATCAGCATCAGCCAGTCCGGCACAAACGGCATCCGTTCCGAGGAGCTGCGCCGGACCATAGAGCAGTGCTATAACAATGACGTCAGCCTTGGACGGACCAGCGCGGCCTTTAACAGCTACTTAAACTACTGGAAGTCCAATGGACGCGGCGTGGATTTGAATCAGAATTTCCCGGCGGACTGGGATCAGGTAACCACGTCTTCCCTGCCGTCCTACGCCACCTACAAGGGGGATTCTCCTCTTTCCGAGCCGGAGAGCCAGGCGCTGGCCAATCTTCTGAATTCCAGAACCTGGTCGGCAACCATCAGCTATCACAGCATGGGGAATATTATTTACTGGGATTACCAGGGAAATAAGGTCTCTGACTTATCGCTGAATCTGGCCAATACCGTCTCTGCCAGAACCGGGTACCGCCTGGCAGGCGCCAGCGGCCACGGCGGCTTTAAGGACTGGGCTCAGATTAAGGATAACCCGGTTCCCAGCCTGACCCTGGAGGTGGGCAGCGTCGCCTGTCCCATGCCGCTGACAGAGTTTACAGACGTCTGGAACAGAAACAACGATGTGTGGGCGCTTGTGATGAAATGGGCGTTGGAGCATTAAGCTGCATCAAAGCATGAAGGTACATCAGATAAAAGGAAGTGTCTGCAGGATCCGGAAGGGAGAGAAGCAGACGCTTCTTTTTATATTCTGGATTTTACATGGATTTTAAATAAGGGTAAAAATTGGTTGAACGGCCATTGATGGTATGGTATGATTAACCTTGTCTGCGGATTGAAGAGAATGAGAGAAAACGGTACGTGAAGACAAGGAGGGAAGTATGTCTATCAGCGACATTTCAAGTGCATTTGGTTTCCTGGGCGGTCTCGGCATGTTCCTGTACGGCATGAATATCATGGCGGATGGTATGCAGAAGACGGCGGGAAGCAGGATGAGCAGTTTTTTGGGGATGCTGACCAATAACAGGTTTCTGGCGGTGGTGCTGGGCGCGGTGATTACGGCCATCATTCAGAGCAGCGGAGCCACGACGGTTATGGTGGTGGGCTTCGTAAGCGCAGGTGTGTTAAATCTGAGCCAGGCGGTAGGCGTGATCATGGGCGCAAACATCGGTACGACCATCACGGCCTGGATTGTTTCCATGAGTCAGCTGGGCGATGCCTTTGAGGTGCTGCAGCCGGGCTTTTACGCGCCGGCCATCATCGGCGTGGGCGCGCTGCTTCTTGTATTTGCCAAGGGACAGAAAAAAAAGACAGTCGGCGAGATCCTTGTGGGACTTGGCCTTTTATTCATCGGACTGGATTTTATGTCCGGATCGATTGCTCCGTACACGGATGCGCCGATTTTTGCAAAATCCTTTGAGGTGCTTGGCGGAAATCCGCTTCTGGGTATGCTGATCGGTATGCTGGTGACGGCGCTTCTGCAGAGCTCTTCTGCATCGGTGGGTATTCTGCAGACTCTGGCCATGAACGGCGTGGTGACTACCAACGCGGCGATTTACATTACCCTGGGACAGAATATCGGTTCCTGTGTGACGGCGATAATTTCCAGTATGGGCGGTTCCAGGACGGCGAAGCGCGCGGCGGTGATTCACCTGACCTTTAACGTGATCGGCGCGATTCTGGTGGGAAGTCTGGGCTTTATTCTGTTCTCCCTTCGCCCGGATTTTGCTGTTTCCAACATTAACGCCGTACAGATTTCTATTTTTCATACCATATTCAATCTAAGCATGACGGCGATTCTGTTCCCCTTTGCCAATGTTCTTGTGAAGATTTCCGGCATCGTGGTGAAGGAGAAGCCGGAGGAGGAGAAGCAGCCGGCTTCCCAGGAGGATCAGGAGACTGCGGCCACCTACAAGCATCTGGATGAGCGTATTTTCGAGTCTCCTGCATTTGCTGTGGAGACTGCGGCTCTTGAGGTGGTACATATGGGACAGATTACGCTGGAGAATTTCCGGCGCTCCATGACGGCGGTTCTTACGGAGAATACGGACGATATCCAGACTGTGTATAAAACAGAAAAAACCATCAATAATATGGAAAAGATACTGACGGAATACCTGATCAAGGTAGATAATCTTTCCCTGACGGAAAAGCAGAAAAAGGTGGTCAACAATCTGTTCTACAGCATCAGCGATATTGAGCGGATCGGGGATCACGCGGAGAATCTGGCTGAGCAGGCGGAGTACATGGCCGATCACAAGCTGGATTTTTCGGAGACGGGCTATGCGGATCTGCGGTCTATCAGCAGCAGCGTGGACAAGGCGTTTTCCTATGCGATCGACGCAAGGCAGACCGGCAATATGGAGTCCATACGGAAGGTGAGCCAGTATGAGGACGATGTGGACAGTCAGGAGGAGGAACTTCGTGAAAAGCATATCGAGCGCCTTTCCTCGGGACAGTGCGACGCCTCATCCGGTGTGGTATTCCTGGATATTATCAGCAATCTGGAGCGGATTTCAGATCACGCGTACAATCTGGCGGGCTATGTAAAGAATGAATTATAAAGCGGATGTCAGGACAAAATGTAAAGAGTTTATTAGTTATGAAAAAACTGCTTGCTATTTTATGGGTTATTAGGTAAAATAGGAACAGGTTGATGATATTTTAACAATCATTAAATTTTTAACAAATCAGGAGGAATTTGTCATGGCAGTAAAAGTAGCAATCAATGGTTTTGGACGTATCGGCCGTCTGGCTTTCAGACAGATGTTCGGCGCAGAGGGATATGAGGTAGTAGCGATTAACGATCTGACCGATCCGAAGATGCTGGCTCATCTGTTAAAGTATGACACCGCACAGGGCGGATATGCTGGCCATATCGGCGAGGGCAGGCACACCGTAGAGGCTGGCGAGGATTCCATCACTGTTGACGGAAAGAAGATCACCATTTACAAAGAAAAGGATGCAAAGGATCTGCCGTGGGGCAAGATCGGCGTAGACGTTGTTCTGGAGTGCACCGGCTTCTACTGCTCCAAGGAGAAGTCTCAGGCTCATATCGACGCAGGCGCCAAGAAGGTTGTTATCTCCGCTCCGGCCGGCAACGATCTTCCGACTGTTGTTTACAGCGTAAACGAGAAGACCCTGACTGCTGCTGACACCATCATTTCCGCAGCATCCTGCACCACCAACTGCCTGGCTCCGATGGCAAAGGCTCTGAACGACTACGCTCCGATCCAGTCCGGTATCATGAGCACCATTCACGCTTATACCGGCGATCAGATGATTCTGGACGGCCCGCACAGAAAGGGCGACTTAAGAAGAGCAAGAGCTGGCGCAGCCAACATCGTTCCGAACTCCACCGGTGCAGCTAAGGCTATCGGCCTGGTTATTCCGGAGCTGAACGGCAAGCTGATCGGTTCCGCACAGCGTGTTCCGGTTCCGACCGGTTCCACCACCATC
>JAUNGW010000126.1 GCA_030524245.1 Eubacteriales bacterium | reverse complement strand
CTGCGCATAGCTGAATTCATGCTGGCTGGCAGCCACATGCCTGCTTAAGGAGAAGCAGGTCAGGTAGCGGACGCCCTTCCGGATAGCCGTCCTGGCCACATCCATGGCCGCATTGCCTGCTCCGATGACGATAACCCGCTCGCCTAAATGGTAGCTGTCCGGGTTATTCAGATAGTTGATGCCGAAATGGACGTTTCCAAAGGTTTCTCCCTTGATGTGCAGGGAATTGGGCTTCCAGACGCCGGTGCCCACGAAAATGGCCTTATAGCCGTCGCGGAACAGATCATCGATGCCGATGGCGCCGCCGATGTGGGTGTTGGGACGGAACTTGATGCCCTTTAAGTCGATGTGCCGGTACTTGAAATCATCAAGCACGGACTTGGGCAGCCGGAACTCCGGGATGCCGTAGCGGAGAACGCCGCCGATCTTATCCTTGCCCTCAAAAATCGTCACGTCATAGCCGTACCGCGCCAGGATCACGGCGATGGTCAGACCTGCCGGTCCGGAGCCGATGATGGCCGCCTTGATGCCGTTGGAGGGCGCCGGCCCCTGATTCATCTTGCTGGCATAGGTAGAGGAAATATAATTTTCAATCGTGGAAAAATGAACAGGAGCGCCCTTCCTCCCCAGAACACAGTGGCCCTCGCACTGGTTCTCGTGGTTGCATACAAGGCTGCAGACCGTGGTAAGGGGATTGTTCTCAAACAGAATCCGTCCGGCTTCATCCAGCTGGTTGTTCTTCAAAAGTCTGATAACCTCCGGGATGGGAGTGCTGATGGGGCAGCCCTTCTGACACTGAGGTACCTTGCAGCCCAGGCAGCGGTTAGCTTCGTCCATTACATGAAGTGCCATGGTATGATCCTCTCTTTCCTTTACGTATTGATGTATGGTGTAAGTGTACCACAGAAGCGGTTTTACCGCCAGCAAAAGCACAGAAAATGATGGAAAGTACAGAAAAAAATACAGAAATACACGTCAGCCAGTCTTCATCTGTTCAAAAATTTCGATAGACAAATTCCTGCAAAAATCTTATAGTAGAAGAAAGGTTTTCGGGCCTTTCAAACGCGGAAGGAGAGGGGAAGCATGATTGATCTTCACGGCGATATTTCTATCCCGTTTTTGAAGAAAAGCCGCTTCACGGGAAGCTATCAGGGCATGCGCTATCAGCTTGAGAAGGCGGAGCGTCCTGTTCAGGCGCCGGGAGAGGCCGGCGGGCAGGAGCAGGAGACGGAGAGTGTGATACGGGCTGTTATCTGGCCGGAGCCATTTAACTATGAGACGACGCCGGATGAGAAAAAGCACAGCCAGGATTTTCCGTTCAGCCTGGACGGGCTTTGGTCGGCTGTGGACTGGCTGAACGAAGAGCATGAGGCCGGCCATTATTAGTACCTGCGGAGTACGATTTTGAGCGGATGCTGCCGGCGGATTAAGAAAGATGAAGGAGCATAGGAGTCATGAATGTCAGACAGATTACCGGAATTTATTTCAGCCCGACAGGGCATACCAGATATGTGGCGGAGCGGATTGGAGCCAGGCTTCCCGGCGTGAGCCGGTACCTGGATTTAACCGATGCGGAGCACCGGCCGGATTATCATTTTACGGAGGATGAGGCGGTGCTTGCAGCCGTGCCCGTTTACGGCGGAAGGGTCCCCGCTGCGGCGGCGGAGCGTCTGAAATCCATCCACGGACATGGGACGCCGGCTGTTCTGGCAGTGACCTACGGAAACAGGGCCTATGAGGACGCGCTCGTGGAGCTTGCAGATATTTTGAAGGAGCAGGGCTTTAAGCCCATTGCGGCGGCAGCGGCAGTGGCGGAGCACAATATTGCGGAGATTTACGGAGCGGGACGGCCTGATGAGAAGGACAACCGGCTTTTGGATCAGTTCGGAGACCGGGCCGCGAGGCTGCTGGAGGAGCTTCCCTGCGGCTGGAGGTCCGGAGAGCTGAAGGTGAAGGGAAACAGGCCTTACAGAAAGTACGGCACGCTCCCGATCCACATCAAGGTATCCTCCTCCTGCAGCGGGTGCGGACTCTGTGTGAAAAAATGTCCGGTACAGGCCATTTCCAGAACAGATCCGAAGGTGACGGATCCCACCGGCTGCATCGCCTGCATGCGCTGCGTACAGATATGCCCCACAAAGAGCCGCAGGCTTGGCGTTCTGGTAAAGCTGGCCATCCGAAGAAAGCTGAAAAAAGTCTGTCAGGACAGAAAGGAACCGGAATTTTTCTATGAAGCTGGAAAATAATCTGGACACAGACGATATCCGGGGACTGGTGTGGCGGCTGGCCATTCCGTCCATGCTGGCCCAGTTTGTCAGCGTGCTTTACAGTATTGTGGACAGGATGTATATTGGAAATATCGAAGGGATCGGCGAGGCGGCGCTGGCCGGCGTAGGCGTCTGCGGCCCCATTGTGACCCTTCTCACCTCCTTTGCCTTTCTTGTGGGGGTGGGAGGCGCTCCGCTGATGAGCATCCGTCTTGGCGAGAAGAATGAGCGGGCAGCCAGCCAGATTCTGGCCAACTGCTTTCTGATGCTTCTGGTGATTTCTGTCATTTTGACGGCGGTCTCCCTGCTTCTGCGCAATAAGCTGCTCTGGTGGTTCGGCGCCGGAGAGGGAACCTTCGGCTATGCACAGCAGTACATTACCATTTATCTGTGCGGTACGGTTTTTGCCCTGATGACGACGGGTATGAACCAGTTCATCATCTGCCAGGGCTTTGCGAAGATCGGCATGAAGGCGGTGGTTCTCGGAGCGGTGACGAATATTATTCTGGATCCGGTGTTTATCTTTGTGTTCCGTATGGGTGTGCGCGGTGCGGCCATTGCCACGGTTATTTCCCAGGTGGCCTCCTGCTCCTTTGTGCTGTGGTTTCTGTTTGGAAAGCGGCCGCCGATCCGGATTACCTTTCAGGGCTATGACCGCCATGTGATGAAGAGGGTGATGCAGATCGGCCTGACGCCGTTTGTGATCATCGCCCTGGACAATGTGCTGGTCATTTCCCTGAATACGGTGATTCAGCGCATGGGCGGGCCGGGGCAGGGCGATACCCTTTTAACCTGCGCCACCATTGTTCAGAGCTTTATGCTGATTGTGACCATGCCTCTGGGCGGGATCACAAGCGGCACCCAGACGATTCTTGGCTATAACTACGGGGCCAGGCGGCCGGACCGGATCTGGCGGGCGGAAAAATGGATTGTCTGTCTGGGACTTGCTTTTACAACGGTGATGTTTCTGATCGCCCAGGTGGTGCCGGAGATATTTGTCCGGCTGTTTACCCAGAATGAGGAGTACGTGAGACTGAGCGTCTGGGCGATCCGGATTTATACTCTGGGCGTGATTCCTCTGGCAGTTCAGTACACCATTGTGGACGGCTTTACGGGCATGGGGATTTCCCCGGTGGCCATGGGGCTTTCCCTGTGGCGGAAGGCCGTGTTCCTTGCCGGAGTATTTCTGATTCCCCGGTGGTTCGGAATCACGAACATCTTTTATACGGAGACATTGTCGGATTTCCTGGGGCCGGCGGTTTCCACAGTGACCTTTGCGCTGCTGTTTCGCCGGATCGTGGGCGATCCGGGAGAAAAAACGGACGCAAAAACAGAAGCGTGCATATATAAATAGTGTGAGATGTCGGCTGTCAGCGGACAGCCGGCGCTTCGCAGGACGAAAGAAGGTGTATGATTATCAGCGAGGAGTTGTTTCATATTATTTCAGGCATTTTGATTCCGTTTCTGGGAACCACTCTGGGAGCGGGATGCGTATTTTTTGTAAAGAATCAGATCAGGCCGGTGGTGCAGAAAACCCTGCTGGGCTTTGCGTCCGGCGTTATGGTGGCGGCCTCTGTGTGGTCTCTTCTGATTCCGGCCATGGATATGTCGGAGCATATGGGGCGTTTTGCCTTTGCGCCGGCGGTGTCCGGGCTGGCAGTGGGCATGCTGTTTTTGCTGCTGATGGACAGGATGATTCCCCATCTGCATATCGGCAGCGAGGATCCAGAGGGACCGAAGAGCAACCTGGCGCGGACGACCATGCTGGTGCTTGCCGTGACTCTTCACAACATTCCGGAGGGCATGGCCGTGGGCGTGGTGTTTGCGGGAATTATAACAGGAGACGCTCCGATTTCTGTGGCCGGGGCGTTTGCCCTGGCTATCGGAATCGCCATTCAGAACTTTCCTGAGGGAGCGATTATTTCCCTGCCGCTGCGGAGCGAAGGGGTATCCCGGAAGCGGGCGTTTGTGATGGGAACACTGTCCGGCGTGGTGGAGCCTGCGGGGGCCTTTCTGACGGTGCTGCTGGCGAAGCTGGTATCGCCGGTGCTTCCCTATATGCTGTCCTTTGCGGCAGGCGCCATGCTGTACGTGGTGGTGGAGGAGCTGATCCCGGAATCTGCGGAGGGAGAGCATTCCAACATGGGAACTATGGGCTTTGCCCTTGGATTTATGGTTATGATGACCCTGGACGTGGCGCTGGGGTAAGGAGCTGAGTATACGAACACAGGAGGAGAGTCACATGACACAGGATGAGGTACTAAAGCAGGCAAGAGCCTGTCTCGGCCAGTATTGCAGGGGCTGCGCCGTCTGCGACGGCCGTGCATGCAGGAATAAGATTCCCGGGCCGGGAGCCAAGGGGGTGGGCGATACGGCCATCCGCAACTACGACAAGTGGAAGGAGATCCGCGTGCAGATGGATACCATCTGCGAGAACCGGCCTGCCGATACGGGCTTTGAGCTGTTTGGAAGGCGGTTTGCCTATCCGTTTTTTGCAGGTCCGGTTGGCGCGGTAAACCTGCACTATGGAGAGAAATACAACGATGCCTCTTATAACGACGTGCTGGTGTCCGCCTGCGCGAAGGCGGGGATCGCGGCATTTACCGGCGACGGCACAGATCCGGAGGTGATGCGGGCGGCTACGGCGGCCATTGCCTCCGCAGGAGGCGTGGGCGTGCCGGTGGTGAAGCCCTGGAATCCGGGCACGGTTCTGGAAAAGCTTCAGCTTGTGCGGGAGAGCGGAGCCTTTGCGGCCGGCATGGATATTGACGCCGCGGGCCTTCCTTTCTTAAAGAACATGACTCCGCCGGCGGGAAGCAAGACGGCGGTGGAGCTGGAGGCCATCATCAAAGCGGCTGGGCTGCCCTTTATTGTGAAGGGCATCATGACTGTGAAGGGAGCCTTAAAGGCTAAGGCTGCAGGCGCATCGGCCATCGTGGTCTCCAACCACGGAGGACGTGTGCTGGATCAGTGCCCGGCCACGGCGGAGGTCCTGCCGGAGATTGCCGCGGCAGTCGGGGATTCCATGACCGTGCTGGTGGACGGAGGCATCCGCACCGGCGTTGATATTTTTAAGGCTCTGGCCCTGGGGGCGGACGGCGTTTTGATCTGCAGGCCGTTTGTGACGGCTGTGTACGGCGGAGCGGAAGCAGGCGTGGAGGAGCTGATTAACCGGCTGGGAGCGGAGCTTAAGGACGCCATGTCCATGTGCGGAGCCGGATCCTTAAAGGAAATCAGCCGGGATATGGTATGGACGCCGGGAAAATGACCGTTACACATAACTTGGAGTGATGGTAAACATTACTTATATATAGTTGACAAATAATATCTCCGTTGCTATGATTAAGTGTACTTGATAGAAAGGGTGAAAACCATGGATAGAATCGTATTATCACTGCTGGTAGACAACACATCCGGCGTTTTAAGCCGGGTAGCAGGACTGTTCAGCCGCCGGGGCTACAACATTGAGAGTCTGACTGTAGGCGTCACCGCCGACGAGCGGTATTCCAGGATGACGGTGGTTTCCTATGGAGACCAGAATATTCTGGAGCAGATTGAAAAGCAGCTGCGCAAGCTGGAGGATGTCCGGGACATCAAGGAGCTGAAGCCGGGACGTTCCGTTTACCGGGAGCTGATTATGGTGAAGGTGCGGGCCAACGCCAGCGAGCGTCAGGCGGTCAGCGCCATATCCGATATATTCCGCGCCACGATTGTGGACGTGGGCAAGGACTCCCTGACCGTCATGCTGACCGGGGACCAGTCAAAATTGGATGCCCTTATTAACCTGCTGGAGGATTACGAGATTCTGGAGCTGGCAAGGACCGGACTTACAGGCCTGTCCCGCGGTTCCAGCGATGTGCGCTATCTGCCGTAGGCTTTGGTATTACAATAAAGGATTTCAGAGGAGGAAACAAAACATGGCAAAGATTTATTATCAGGAAGACTGCAACTTATCCTTACTGGACGGCAAGACCATCGCCATCATCGGATACGGCAGCCAGGGACACGCTCACGCGCTGAACTTAAAGGAGTCCGGCTGCGATGTGATCATCGGCCTTTACGAGGGCAGCAAGTCCTGGAAGAAAGCGGAGCAGCAGGGCTTTCAGGTTTATACCGCTGCAGAGGCTGCAAAGAAGGCGGACATCATCATGATCCTGATCAACGATGAGCTGCAGGCGGATATGTACAAGAACGACATCGAGCCGAACCTGGAGGAGGGCAACATGCTGATGTTCGCTCACGGCTTCAACATCCATTTCGGCTGCATCAAGCCGCCGGCATTTGTTGACGTTACCATGATCGCTCCGAAGGCTCCGGGCCACACCGTTCGCAGCGAGTACCAGGAGGGCAAGGGCACTCCGTGTCTGGTAGCTGTAGAGCAGGATTACACCGGCAAGGCTCTGGAGAAGGCCCTGGCTTACGGTCTGGCTATCGGCGGAGCAAGAGCAGGTCTTCTGGAGACCACCTTCCGCACCGAGACCGAGACCGACCTGTTCGGCGAGCAGGC
>JAUNGW010000125.1 GCA_030524245.1 Eubacteriales bacterium | reverse complement strand
CGCCTGCCGGCTGCCGTCATGATACGTAAATGTCCATCCCTGGTTCAAATCCAGTCTTGTTCTCATCTTCTTTTCATACATGGTGATATTTCTCCATTTGCTCCCGGATTTCAGCCGCCTTACGCAGCTCTTTATTGCATTATCACGGTATTTTTGTTATTTCCGCCTCATTGTATCAGCTGTTTTTTACAAATTCAAGGGACTTTGACTAAGTGGCTTGTTTTGTGGAATAAGTGGCGTCTAAACAATCTCCTCCCTTCCGGCAGGAACCATCGCCCGCAGGTAAAAGCATCGGTCCTTCACCTCCGTGGTCATGTAGCCGACGTATTTATGTATGGTATAACGCATGCTCTTTAAGCCGAAGCCGTGATAACCGTTTTTCTCTTTTGTGGTCAGCGGCAGACCATCCTCAAAGGTTAAGCTGCCCCGAACCGGATTGGCAATCTGGATCGTAAGAAAGCCGCCTTTCCGGTAAATCTGGATGTCGATTACACGGTTTTCCTTTCTGTCAATCTGGCGTACCGCGTCGATGGAGTTATCCAGCGCATTTCCAAAAAACGCATACAGATCCATGGGATCCATAAAGGCCAGCTGAGTGCCGTCGGCCACACAGCTGACACGGATGCCGCTGTCCTCACAGAGCAGGCTTTTTTCTGTCAGAATCGTGTCGAGAATCTCATTTCCTGTACGGACCATGGCTGTGTATATCTGAACGGAGGATTCCATCTCCTTTAAGTAGCGTTTCCTGTCCTCGTCATTTTCCACTGCCCGCAGAGCATTTACCTGATGCTTTAAATCATGGCATTTCTGATTGATCAGATCTATGCTTTCTTTGGAAATTCTGTACTGATCCCTGCGCTGATGCCACAAAAGCTGTATGGTTCCCAGTTCCTTCTCCATATAGCTTTTCTTAAACAACACATTCTGCAGATACAAAACTGTGACGCAGTAGGCCTCCAGAACGCAGATGCCTGCCATATGCTCCCGATAGGAGCCGGAAGCCAGATAAAGGCCGCCGAACATCACGTAAAGAGCCAGAGCAAGCGTCATCTGTCTTGGCCCGATCCGGTAGCTTCCATTTTCCGGCATCATCCGCGCGATGGTAATTCCCACGAGCACAAAAATGGAGGCTGCCAGCATGGTCTGGAACAGATACCAGGCCCAATGATCCTGCCAGCCGAAAAACTCTGTAATTACTGTCCGGCTGGTCACGCCAGTCCACAAAGAAAGCATGGCTGCCCAAACACCACAGTACCAGCTCTCCGCTTTTTTTGTGGCAGCGCAGAAGCCGATCATGGCTGTGACGCCCACATACAGGAAAATCAAAACCAGCGCCACAGCCCAGGATGCATCCTCTCCTGTACGGGAAAAAATCAGCCCGGCAGCAGGGGCCAGCACTCCTGTGAAACACAGGCCCGAAAGAAGGAGCCGCATATACAGACGGCTCCTTCTTTTTAAGGGAAGCAGGAAAACAAGTCCTGCTGCCCACGAATAAACGCCATAATAAAGCAGGCATTCCTTAAAAATCTCCATATTCATATCTGCCGCAACCTCCTAAATATTTCCCATGTAATCGGTGATGGCCGCCAGAAAGCTGTTCCGGTTCCGGCGGCTGATCTCCAGCTCATCACCGCCCACCACAGCCCAGACGCCGCGGATCTCCGTCACATACTTTAAATTCACCAGATAACAGTGATTACATTTCACAAAATGGCATTCCTCCAGCTGGCTGCTCACATCCTTCAGGGCGCCGCGTATGCTGATTATACCCTCGTTCGTATGGTAATGAAGCATCCTGTTCTGTGTCTCCACATACCAGATATCCTGGCTTTCCAGCCACTTCGGACCACCCGGCAGATTCAGGCATATCCGCTTGCTCTCCCGGTTCTTCACCCGTTCCGCCGCCCTGGAAAACCGCATGGAAAAGGTAAAATAATTCACCGGCTTTAAAATAAAATCAAATGCCTCCACCTCATAGCCATTGATGGCATACTGGGCAATATTTGTGATGAATACCAGCACTACATTTTTATCAATTTTCCGGATAGCCCTGGCAGTGTCCAATCCGTTCATCCTTGGCATCTCAATATCAAGAAATATCACATCGTAGTCGCGGCTTCCGCTCTCCAGAAAATCCTGTCCATCGGAAAACATGCTTGTTTTTATGGCTTTTCCATGCTCCTGCCCATACTGTTCAAGCATCTCTCCCAGCTGGTCTCTGCATTCTTTTTCATCCTCTACTACAGCAACCCGCAGCATATCCCGTCCCCTTCTTTTTTTAATAGAACAATTATACAGGAAATACGCAGAATTTTCAACAAACTGAAAATTACGTCAGGAAACCGCGAAAAAACCGCACACAAACTTCATTTTTATGATATGATAGACCGTGCTGGACTGCTACAGCATTATTTATTTTATTCCAGGAGGATATTCATGAGCGAAAAAGCATCAAAATCAAAAGAAACTCTCTTTGAGCTGGACGGAATTCCCGCTCTCGGACAGGCTCTGCCGCTGTCTCTGCAGCATGTGGTGGCCATGATCGTGGGCTGCGTGACCCCGGCTATCATCATTTCCGGCGTTTCCGGGCTTTCCAGCTCCGACAGCGTAATTCTCATACAGTCCGCGTTGGTTGTGGCGGCTCTGTCCACGTTCCTGCAGCTGTTTCCCATCGGGAAAAAAGGCGGCATCCGTCTGGGCGCCGGGCTTCCGGTTATCATGGGCGTCAGCTTCGCCTATCTGCCAAGCATGCAGGCCATTGCCGGCGACTTCGGGCTTCCCGTCATTTTCGGCGCCCAGCTGTTCGGCGGCGTTGTGGCGATTCTGGTCGGCATTTTTATTAAAAGGATCCGCCGGTTCTTCCCGCCGCTGATTGCGGGAACCGTGGTATTTACCGTGGGGCTTTCCCTGTATCCCACAGCCATCAATTATATGGCCGGAGGCACCTCAAATCCTGCCTACGGTTCCTGGCAGAACTGGCTTGTGGCGCTCTTTACCCTGGCTGTTGTGATTGCGCTGAACCACTTTGGAAGAGGCATCGTAAAGCTGGCGTCCATCCTGATCGGCATTATCGCCGGCTACCTGTTCTCCCTCTGCTTCGGCATGGTGGATTTAAGCGCCGTAGGCACAGCCGGCGTGTTCCAGCTTCCTTCAATCGTGCATTTCGGCGTGGAGTTTGAAATCTCCTCCTGCGTGGCCATCGGCATTCTGTTTGCGGTAAACTCCATTCAGGCCATCGGCGATCTGTCCGCCACCACCTCCGGCGGCATGGACCGTCAGCCTACGGACGATGAGCTGCAGGGCGGCATTATCGGCTACGGCGTCACCAATATTTTCGGCGCCCTGTTAGGCGGACTTCCTACCGCCACCTTCAGCCAGAATGTGGGCATCGTCACCACCACCAGAGTGGTGAACCGTTTTGTTCTTGGCGGCGCTGCGGCCATCATACTGGCAGCCGGCCTTGTGCCCAAGTTTTCCGCCCTTCTGACCACGATCCCTCAGTGCGTGCTGGGCGGAGCCACCGTATCCGTGTTCGCCTCTATTGCCATGACCGGCATGAAGCTGGTGATGACCGCAGATATGAACTACCGCAATTCCTCCATCGTGGGACTGGCGGCGGCACTCGGCATGGGCGTATCTCAGGCGTCTGCGTCCCTTTCCGCCTTCCCGGCCTGGGTGACGACCATCTTCGGCCGCTCCCCGGTGGTGATTGCGACCATTGTGGCGATTGTGCTGAATGTGATTCTGCCGGATCCGGCGAAGAAGCAGTAATTGACTGCGGCGGCTTTGATATTCCAAAGCCGCCGCATTTTCTGTGAATTTTTTTCTGTTTTATAAAGTTTCTCTCTGCTATACTGATTCGTACAGCTCCCGCATCTTCTTTCCGCAGTACTCTGCATTCTCCGGCGTAGTATTCTCCAGAGTGCCGTAGATAAACGGCTTTTCCTTTTTGATAAATTTCATAATGGGCGTAAAATCCATCTCTCCGGTTCCGGCTCCTACTGCCTTCAATCCGCAGCCTTCATCCACGCGGATGAAATCCTTGAAATGCACCATGGCGATGTCCTTTCCAAGAAGCTCCATGGCCTCGGCAAATACCTCGTCCCGGTGATCCACATTGTCCAGATCCAGCATATTAACCGGATCGAAAAGCACCTGCAGGTTGGGAGAGCCAATCTCGTCCAGCACTGTCCGTGCCTGCTTCGGCCCCCACACAATGTGACGGGCCACCGGCTCGATAGCCAGAATCACTCCAAACTGCTCGGCGCAGCGCACTACCGGCTTTAAATTTTTGATAAAGGTCTTTAAGGCCTCATCAGAGCGGCACTCCGGACAGTATTCGTACTCTGCGTTAGGCGCTCCGGTCTCTGTTCCCACCATACCGCAGCCAAGCAGCGAAGCAAACCGCAGATGTGCAAAATACCTCTCCTGCATATCACGGACAGCTGACTCGTCCGGATGGGCCAGATTCAGATAACAGCCCAGTACCGCAATATCCATCTCATTTTTCTCAAAAAGATGCTTCAGATAACGAGCGTAGCCCGGTGTCAGGGCAGAGGGACCGCACGGATACTCCTTCATGGCCTTGCTGAGAGCCAGATGGGTGCAGGTATATCCCTTCCTGCGCACCACCGGAAGCAGCTCCTCCATCGGTAATTTTTCCGCATCATGAAGACGCAGGCCTAATTGCAGCATTGTTTCATTCCTCCTGTATTCTGGTTTTGTGTCCGTTCCAGGCAGACAGTCAGTTTCCTTCGCCGCGGCGCAGCTGCTCGCTGACCGCCATCATGCAGGCGCCGGTTCCATGCTGATTATCCCGCATACGCGCTTCACTCACGTAGTAATCCGGCGTTCCGTTTCTGTTTTTTCTGTTGTGCGGATCCGGTCCGGCGCCAAGGCCGGCACTGGCACAGATGCCGTAAAGGTGCCACGCATCATGCTCCTCTTTCAAATACGTGTCGCGGATTCCGTCTAAAACCTGGCTTCCCGCCGCACCGTAGGAATCATCCAGCATTCCCAGCCGCGCTCCCTTCATCAGCGCATAGGCAATCATGGCGCTTCCTGAGGTTTCCGGATAGTTGCCGGGGAACTCCGGCTGATCTGCCACCTGGAAAAACATCCTGGTTTTATTATCCTGGTATTTTAAAATTCCGTCAAGTGCATTTTTCAAAAAAACAGCCAGTTCCTCTGCCCGGTCCGTATGATCCTTCGCCAGCTCATACACATCGCTGAGAGCCATCAAAAACCATCCCTCCGCCCGGAGCCATACCGATGGACTTCTTCCGGTCACCGGATCCGACCAAGCGGCTTTCCTGCTTACATCGCAGCCATGAACATAAAGCCCCAGCTTCTCATCCCACAAAAGCTTATGAGCGCCTGCGAACTGATCCATAATGTCATCCCACTTGTCCTCTCCCGTCTCCGCCAGAGTCTGGGCATAAAAGGGCATGGCCATATACAGTCCATCCAGCCACACCTGATTGGGGTAAATATCCTTGTGCCAGAAGTTTCCGGTCTCTGTTCTGGGATAGCGTTCCAGAAAGGCGTAGGCCTTCTTCACAGCCCCGGCATACCGGGGATCTCCGGTTAAATCCCGCAGAATCCGCAAAGATTTTCCAAAGCTGACCTTATCAATGTTATTCTCTCCTTCTTTCCAGTTAGCCACAGTGCCGTCCCCTGACATCAGCCAATGGGCATTGTCCAGGATATACCGGTTCCAGGTTTCATCTCCGGTTGCCAGAGCCAGATCCCTGGCTCCGATCATGCAGAGATCATCTTTATAGTTCCAGGGCTTATCTGCCAGAAACTGCGGAAAAGCCGTTCCCAGGTACTGGGAAAAATATTCAAGCCACATAAGTTTTCTCCTGTTTTGTTTGTTTATCAGTAAAGGATGGTTCGTCATCGGTGAAGCTACAGGCCGGCAAAATCAGCCACCCGGTTAATAATCCTGGCTGCTTCTTTCCCCGTCACCGGACGATCTGGCTGAAAGGTCTGATCCGGCTCCAGCTCCATAAATCCAAAGTAAAGCGCTCTGGCTACGTTTGTGCCATAATTATTGCTGACCTGCTCCACATCCCTGCATACCGGCATGGTGCTGGAAGCATTCCGATAGTTGACACCGCAGGCCTGCATGGCTACAGTAGCCATCTCCTGGCGGGTGACATATCCTTCCGGACAGCTGTCTCCACCGGCAGCCGGAGCCAGAAATCCTTTTTTTATAACTGCTTCAAGCGCATTCGCATCTGCTGATGCCGGACACAAATTCTTCGTGCATGCTGTTCCAGCTTCCACGCCTCGGGTATCCTCAGCCAGAGGAAGCAGCATCTCAGCCAGTGTCTGTCTCGTTACCGGATGTTCATCCAGTCCGGCTTCTCCGGCGCACAAAAGTCCCCTGCAGGCCAGACGTCCGCACACATAAGCCAGTTCGTCAGCCCTGCCGGCTTCCTGATCTATCACCCGGTAATCCCGGCTTCGTTCCTCTTCTCCGTCAGCTGCCTTTGCAGTCACACGCAGCCGGACGGCTGTTTCCGGCACCAAAAGATTCTCTCCCTCTCCAGCCGGATTCCAATGACCGTCCGCTCCGGACGTTTCCCAGAAAAAGCTGCACAGCCCAGCTCCCCCGCAAAAATCAGCTGAAGCTGTAACCTGTGCTCCTGCCCGTGGAATCTTAAGGATCCTCACATTTACCGGTCTTGGGAACCGTTTCCCATTAATCAGCACATTCTCCACCACCGGCTTTTCCCAGTTCATGCACCGCATCATCTGATCCGCTCCGTCGATGGTGATATTCCGAAGCACCAGTCCTGTAATCGGAACTTCGTCAAAGGCCTCCAGGAAAATACCGTAATCCCCGCCGTGAGCAGTGATATTCTCGATCACAATATTCCGGAACACCGGCAG
>JAUNGW010000124.1 GCA_030524245.1 Eubacteriales bacterium | reverse complement strand
TCATCTGAGCCTATTTTTTTAGCCCAGTTTTTCATAGATCACTTGACACTATCAAAAACTTCTTAAGACAGTATACATGATTCCCCTTATAAAAACAAGGGCTGGCCGGCTGTTTGCCGGCTGGTGCGCAGCTTTGTCAGAACCGCTCAAAATGCACCTTCTCCATGGGCAGCTCCGAAAGCCCGCGGGCCGCCGGGTGCTCCTTCAAAACGCCCACCGACAGAATTGCCTCCAGTGCACAGTCCTCCGGAACCCCCAGCAGCTCCCGGCAGAACTCCTCCGTGGTCCGTCCGTCCTCCGCCTCCCGGAGACGGCCCTGAATCCAGCAGCTTCCAAGCCCCAGACTGTCCGCCATCAAATGCATAAAGCTCATGGCGATGGAGCAGTCCTCCGTCCACACATCCGTCTCGTCCTTATGGGCAAATA
Organism: Eubacteriales bacterium; assembly: GCA_030524245.1. GTDB lineage: Bacteria > Bacillota > Clostridia > Lachnospirales > Lachnospiraceae > Brotaphodocola. The sequence continues at coordinate 6,555 of JAUNGW010000124.1, read as the reverse complement.
CCAGAACCGCGCAGCCTGCGTGCTCCAGCATCTTCGCGGCTCCCTGGCGGCAGCCGGACAGCGCCCTCAGCGTCTCTTTGTCCTCCACAGCCACAAATTCCCAGGGTCTTTTGTTTCTTCCGGTGGGCGCTGCCAGTCCGGCCTGTAAAATTTTCTCCAGCTTTTCCTTCGGCACCGGTTCGTCCGCATACTGGCGGACGCTTCTTCTGTTTAACATCGTCTGTAATAAATCCATCTTTCACTCCTCCTTTTTCCCTCTTCCGGAAACTGTCATTCTCCCCTCAGATACGCCAGCACCGCCTCCGCCGACCGCTCCCTCACCGGAATCGTCAGCTCCGGCTCGTGGATATGCTCCAGATAATGCGCGTCCGAATTGCTGATAATCCGGCACTGCTTCAGATAGGGATGCTCCTGCTGCATCCGGTGCAGCTGCTTTAAATCCTTAAGCTCCGCCGTCCGGAACCGGCTGTCTGGCGGAATGAAGCCGAGATTGGCAATCAGACTGTTGGCCGGCTTTTCTATATGAGCCGGAAACATCACGCCGCCAAACCGCTCCATCAGCTCCCACAGCCCGTCAAAGGAAATATCCGCGCTGCTGATCAGCAGATACGGCTCTGTCCCGATACAGATATCCTCCTCGCTGCAGAGCTGCTGCTTTCCGAAAATGGCCTCGTTGTTGGGGAATTTTAAAAGCCGCTCGTAGACATAGCCGTCAAAATTCAGCGCCGCCTCCAGGGTCGGAAACAGGCAGACCGCGTGAACCTCCTCAGAGGTATTGATCTCCATGCCCGGTATGGCCAGAACGCCGAACTGCTCCGCCAGCTTCATCACCGCCGGACAGTTGCGGCAGCTGTTGTGATCCGTAACCGCAATCACGTCAAGGCCTTTGACCGCCGCCATGCCCACGATGTTTCCCGGCGTCATGTCGTCATCCCCGCAGGGAGAAAGGCAGGAATGTATGTGCAGATCGTAGCTTAGCGTCACCATGGTCTACCCCTGCAGCCGCTTCCAGACCGCCAGCGCCGCCTCGAACTCCGGCTGCTCCGTGGACAGCACCGTAATGTCCTGCTGGCCTGCCTTTTTTAAGGCCATCTCGTCCAGCGACGCTCCCTCGGCCATAATAATACAGGCGGCGTCCGCCAGAGACGCCACCGCCAGCGTATTCATGTTCCCCATCACCGTCACCCAGGCGCAGCCCGCAGGAGCCCGTCCCATGGCAACGCTCAAAAGGTCGCAGCAGAACGGCTTCGTGATCTCCCGCTCCGCCCCTTCTCCCTGGCAGACCACCGCAAACTCGCCGCTGTCAATCAGATCCTGAACCTTCATCAGCCATTTTCCTCACTTTCCTCATCCTTATTGTCCAGCAGGGACATTTCACTGGAAATCCGCTGGATATACTCCTTTAAAATCCGCAGCGTATCCTGTCCCCCTGAGCCGCCGGCATGCAGATCGTCGGCCAGCACCGCCACCTCCTCGGACAAACGGTGCAGGTTCTCCCGCAGATAATACACGCAGTCATTCTCGCTGGCCTGTCCCCGGACAATATCCTCCGCCAGAGTCTTGCAGGTAGGCGCCCCGCAGGAGCCGCAGTCCAGCCCCGGAAACTTCCGGCAGAGCCGCTCCACCTGATTTAACCGGGCAAAACTCTCCATCATATTCTCGCCCAGACTGAACACCGGCTCGTACTGCACGCCTGTGGTCCAGGGGACAAAGCTCTCTGCATTCTCCTCCTCGTCCATGTGGCTTCTGGCCACCGGCATGTACTTGCGCAGGCGTTTCAGCTTCACCTCCGCCACATACGGATTCTCCACCGTCAGAACACCGCCCACGCAGCCGCCGTTGCAGGCGTTTAACTCCACAAACCGCAGATTTGTAAACTTCTGATCCTCCAGATCCTCCAGCACCCGGATCACGTTCTCAATGCCGTCCGCCGCCAGATAGCTCTCCGTAAACAGTCCGCCGGCCTCGCCGCCGCTTCTGCCCCAGCTGATGCCGATCTTTCCGGAGGTGGAAAGCTCCAGGGCGTCCTCCCCCACGGCCTTCATGTGGGAAAGCAGCTGCGGGTACACGTCCTTGATGGCCAGCACATGGTCAATCTGGCTTTTCTCCGTGCCCAGAGGCGCCTTTGCATAGGTCACCTTGGAGGGACACGGGGAAATAAAGCAGATGCCGATGTCCTCTCTGGGAAGCCCGGTCTGCTTCATAGCCCGCTCCGCCGCCATGGCCGCCGCCACCTCCACCGGAGGATTTAAGGGAAGCAGATGGGAAATCAGATTCGGGAACCGCACCCGGATCAGCCGCACCACCGACGGACAGGCGGTGCTGATTAAGGGCAGCTGCTCCTCGTGGCTGGTCAGGTATTCCCTTGTGGCCTCGCTGACAAGCTCCGCCGCCGCGCTCACCTCAAACACATCGTCGAAGCCCATCAGAAGCAGTGCGTTCAGCACAATATTCACATCGTCCAGATTGTTGAACTGGCTGTAAAGAGCCGGCGCCGGCAGCGCCACCGTGTACCTGTGCTGCTTCATCACATCCAGCCTGTCATAGGTAGCCTTTTTCGCGTGATGGGAGCAGACGCGGATGCACTCGCCGCAGTCGATGCAGAATTTACTGTTGATCTGCGCCTTCCCTCCGCGGACGCGGATGGCCTGGGTGGGGCACCGCTTGATACAGTTGATGCAGCCCTTGCAAAGCTCCTCATCCAGACGGACAGAATGATAAAATTTGTCCATATCCTCCTCCTATCCCAGTCGCACCTCCATGGTGATGGTGGTGCCGACGCCCAGCTCCGTCTCGATTCTCATGTCGTCCGTGTATTTTTTCATGTTCGGCAGCCCCATGCCGGCGCCGAAGCCCAGGCTTCTCACCTCGTCCGGAGCCGTGGAATACCCGGCCTGCATGGCCTTTTCCACATCCGGAATCCCGGGGCCCACATCCGCCAGAATCATCAGGATCCGCTCCGGCGTAATCTCCACCGTAATCTCCCCGCCCTTCGCGTGGATGACCATATTGATCTCGCCCTCATACATGGCAATCGCCACCTTGCGGACCGCCTCCGGGCTGACCCCCAGCTGCTTTAACTTGCCCTTCACATCACTGCTGGCCTCTCCCGCCCTGGTGAAATCATCCGGCGAAATGGGATACTTCAGCACAATCGCATCATTCATTATATCGCACCTCCGCCAAGTCCCGCCTTGTAAAGCATACCGCAGGAGGAAAACATCCTGTGCCCCGTCTCCATGACGATCAGGTTTCTCTCCCTTGCCATATCAAGAATCGTCTGATCCGGCTTTTTCCCCCGGACAAAAATCAGGCACACAATATCCAGCATCTCCGCCGTGCGGATTACCTGCGGGTTGCACAGCCCGGTCAGAAGCACGGAATGATCCTTGGAAAATGCCAGCACATCGCTCATCATGTCTGAACCGCAGGCGCTTCTTACCTCCCGATCAAGAAGCTCCTCCCCCACAAGCACCCTCGCCCCCAGTATATTCTGTACATCTCTCGCAGTCATACCCTCATCCTCCTTATCTGAAATCCGGACAATTTCTTTTCTTAAGAATACCATTGAACATATGAATTATCAACAGCCATTGCCGAAACATTTTCTTTTTCCATCGTTTTTTTATAGATTTTTTATCAATTCCATGATAGAATATTAGCTATATTCTACAATACATATTTAGGAGGAATTCACATGGCTTGCAAAAAAGAAGGTGTACCCTTCGGCGGGACCCCGGAGCAGGAGGCCGCTCTTAAAAAGGTCATCGCCGAGCTGAAGGACACAAAGGGCGCCCTGATGCCGATCATGCAGCAGGCGCAGGATATCTATGGTTATCTTCCCATTGAAGTCCAGACCATGATCTCCGATGAGACAGGGATCCCATTGGAAAAGATCTACGGTGTCGCCACATTCTACGCGCAGTTCGCACTTCAACCCAAAGGAAAATACCGGATCTCCGTATGCCTCGGCACTGCCTGCTACGTAAAGGGTTCCGGCGCGCTTTTCAGCAAGCTGGAAGAGCTCCTGGGCATTACCAACGGCGAGTGTACGCCGGACGGACGTTTTTCTCTGGATTCCTGCCGCTGCGTGGGAGCCTGCGGACTTGCTCCCGTTATGATGATCAACGACGAAGTGTACGGACGTCTGGTGCCTGACGATATTCCCGGCATTCTCGCCAAGTATCAGTAGCGCCTATGATGCCTGAAATTTCTCTGAACATTCTGGATGTGGCCGAGAACTCCACACGGGCCGGAGCGGCTCTGGTGGAGATCACCGTGGACGCGGATTTTAAGGCCGACCGGCTGACCGTCATCATCAGAGACGACGGCTGCGGTATGGATCCGGAGCAGGTGTCCCGTGTGACTGACCCGTTTTTCACCAGCCGCACCACGAGGAAGGTAGGACTTGGCGTTCCGTTTTTTAAGTACGCTGCGGAAAGTACAGGCGGAAGCTTTTCCATAGAATCCCGGGTGGGAGCCGGAACCACGGTAACGGCCGTGTTTGTTTTGTCCCACATCGACCGGATGCCCCTTGGTGATATTACGGGAACCATCCATACCCTGGTGATTTATCATCCGGAGACGGATTTTTTATACCGGTACCGCTATAACGGCGCCTCCTTTGAGCTGGATACCAGACAGTTCAGGGAGATTCTCGGAGACATTCCCTTCGACACGCCGGAGATCTCCGCCTATATTAAGGATTATCTGACAGAAAACAAACTGGAAACCGATGGCGGCGTCCTCTACTGACGACCGCGCCATCTCACATTATTGGAGGATTTACATGAAAAGTCTTGAAGAATTAAGAGCAATCCGCGAGAGGATGCAGGGCCAGGTAGGCCTGCGCGCAGAGGATCACACTCATACCCGCGTGGTTGTGGGCATGGCTACCTGCGGAATCGCCAGCGGCGCACGCCCGGTACTCAACGCCCTCTCCACCCTTGTTCAGGAAAAAGGACTGACCGGCAAGGTTGCCGTCACTCAGACCGGCTGCATCGGCCTGTGCCAGTACGAGCCTATCGTTGAGGTGATGGAGCCCGGCAAGCCGAAGATTACATATATCCGGATGACCGCAGACAAAGCTGCAGAAGTGGTGGAACGCCATCTGATCGGCGGTCATATCGTGGAGGACTACACCCTGAATTCTGCAGACATCAAATAAGGAGGATCGCAAATGTATCGTTCACATGTATTGGTTTGCGGCGGAACCGGGTGTACTTCCTCCGGAAGCCAGCAGATTATGGAAGCCCTGAAGGCTGAGATTGCAAAGGCAGGACTGGAGTCGGAGGTTTCCGTTGTCCAGACCGGCTGCCACGGTCTCTGTGCCCTGGGTCCGATTATGATTATTTATCCTGACGCCAGCTTCTACTCCATGGTCAAGGTGGAGGACATTCCTGAGATCGTTCAGGAGCACCTGTTAAAGGGGCGCGTCGTAACCCGTCTTCTGTATCAGGAGACCGTTACCCCGGCCGGCGTCAAGGCCCTGATCGATACGGATTTCTATAAGAAGCAGCACCGCATTGCCCTGCGCAACTGCGGCATCATCAATCCGGAGATCATCGAGGAATACATCGGAACCGGCGGCTACGCCGCTCTCGGCAAGGTGCTGACGGAGATGACCCCGGACGATGTGATTCAGTGCCTGCTTGATTCCGGCCTTCGCGGACGGGGCGGCGGCGGATTTCCCACCGGCCTTAAGTGGAAGCTTGCGAAGCAGAACGACGCCGATCAGAAGTACGTATGCTGCAACGCCGATGAGGGCGACCCCGGCGCATTTATGGACCGCTCCATCCTTGAGGGCGATCCGCACGCTGTGCTGGAGGCCATGGCCATTGCAGGCTATGCCATCGGCGCAAACCAGGGCTACATCTACGTCCGCGCCGAATATCCCATCGCTGTTGACCGTCTGAAGATTGCCATCGCCCAGGCAAGGGAGATGGAGCTTTTGGGAAAGGATATTTTCGGAACCGGCTTCGATTTTGATATTGACCTGCGTCTCGGCGCCGGCGCCTTCGTCTGCGGCGAGGAGACTGCGCTGATGACCTCTATCGAGGGCAACCGCGGCGAGCCCAGACCCAGACCGCCGTTCCCGGCTCAGAAGGGCCTGTTCGGCAAGCCTACCATTTTAAACAACGTGGAAACCTACGCCAACATTCCTCAGATTATCCTGAACGGAGCAGACTGGTTCGCCTCCATGGGTACAGAGAAGTCCAAGGGAACCAAGGTATTCGCCCTGGGCGGCAAGATTCACAACACCGGCCTGGTGGAGATTCCCATGGGAACCACCCTGCGGGAGGTGATCGAGGAGATCGGCGGCGGCATTCCCGGCGGCAAAAAATTCAAGGCGGCCCAGACCGGCGGCCCCTCCGGCGGATGTATTCCCGCAGAGCATTTTGACATTCCCATCGACTATGACAACCTGATTTCCATCGGATCCATGATGGGCTCCGGCGGACTGATCGTCATGGACGAGACCGACTGTATGGTCGATATCGCAAAGTTCTTCCTGGAATTCACCGTGGAGGAGTCCTGCGGCAAGTGTACGCCCTG
>JAUNGW010000123.1 GCA_030524245.1 Eubacteriales bacterium | reverse complement strand
GGAGTTCCCCAGTAACGGTTCCGGCTGATGCCCCAGTCCTGGACATTCTCCAGCCAGTCGCCGAAGCGGCCCTTGCCGATGCTCTCCGGAATCCAGTTGATGGTATTGTTGTTGCGGATCAGATCATCCTTCACCGCCGTCATCTTGATAAACCAGGATTCCCGCGCATAGTAGATCAGCGGGGTATCGCAGCGCCAGCAGTGGGGATAGCTGTGCTCAAAGGCAGGAGCGGCAAACAGAAGGCCTCTCTCATCCAGATCCTTCAGCACAAGGGGATCCGCCTTTTTCACGAACACGCCCGGCCACAGAGTTTCCTTCGTCATCTCGCCCTTGGCGTCCACCAGCTGTACGAATGGCAGGTCATACTTTCTTCCCACCTTGGAGTCGTCCTCACCGAAGGCCGGGGCAATGTGTACGATTCCGGTACCGTCTGTCAGGGTAACATAGGTGTCGCACACCACATAGTGGGATTTCTTTTTCTGCTTCGCGGCAATATCGGCGGCGCACTGATACAGCGGCTCGTATTCCTTAAACTCCAGATCCTTCCCCTGGTAATGCTCCAGCACCTCATAGGCGCCCTCGCCAAGAACCGTATCACAAAGCGCCATAGCCAGGTAATATACCCTGCCGTCCTCTTTCATCCGCACCTTCACGTAATCCTCAGAGGGATGCACGCAGAGGGCCACGTTGGAGGGAAGCGTCCAGGGAGTCGTGGTCCACGCCAGAATATAGGCGTCCTCGTCCTTCACCTTAAACCGCACAATGGCGGAACGCTCTTTTACATCCTTATATCCCTGCGCCACCTCATGAGAGGACAGCGGCGTTCCGCACCGCGGGCAGTAGGGAACAATCTTAAAGCCCTTATACAGAAGGCCCTTCTCCCAGATCTGCTTCAGCGCCCACCACTCAGACTCGATAAAGTCGTTGTGATAGGTCACATACGGATCGTCCATATCCGCCCAGAAGCCAACGGTGCCGGAGAAATCCTCCCACATGCCCTTATACTTCCAGACGCTTTCCTTACAATGCTCAATAAACGGCTCCAGACCATACTGCTCGATCTGCTCCTTGCCGTCTAAGCCCAGCATCTTCTCAACCTCCAGCTCCACCGGAAGTCCATGGGTATCCCAGCCGGCCTTTCTCGGCACCATATACCCCTTCATGGTCCGGTATCTCGGAATCATATCCTTGATCACGCGGGTCAGCACATGGCCGATGTGGGGCTTTCCGTTTGCTGTTGGCGGACCGTCATAAAAAATGTAAGTGGGACCGTCCTTGCGGGAGTCCATGCTCTTCTGAAACGTATGATGCTCATTCCAGAACTGTTCAATCTTTTTTTCGCGCTCCACAAAATTAAGATTTGCAGGTACCTTTTCGTACATGACTTTTTTCCTCCTTCTTCATTTGCGCAGCTCTCAGGCGGTGTCTGGCCTCGGCCTGGCTGTCAAATGTCCGTGCATCCCCGCGTGCGGGCACGCAGTCTGCACAGACGCCTGACCACGCTCTCAAAATAAAAAGGCCCTTTTCCTGCCAACAGGAAAAGAGCCGAAATTATCTCTGTCCAACCACCTATTCTGCATACCGTCATATGAGTTCCCTGTAACGGGGGAAATCCGGCCCGGCCTACTGAAAGCTTCAGCCTGCGACTCCGGAGTGATCTTCAGCGCCCTCGTACTTGCACCGGGCTCTCACCATCCCCGGCTCGCTTTGACTTTCCTGCAGGCCCTACTGTCTCCATCTGCGTCTTTGTCGAGTATTCTTCTATATTATAGGAGCAGGACCCGTCTTTGTCAAGGATTCTTTCCTTCCGCCTTTGTTATTTTTTTATCAAATTGATTGTTTTTTCTGTTTGTTAGTGGTATACTGCAAAAAAACATTTTACATGAATTTTACGGGCAGTCCTGTTTTATCCGTCCGGGAAAAGGAGATCTATTATGAATGAACGTAATCTGACCCTGCTCACCGACCTTTATGAGCTCACCATGATGCAGGGATATTTTAAGGACATGGATGCCAATGAAACGGTCATCTTCGACGCCTGTTTCCGCAGCAATCCCGGCGGAAGCGGCTACTCTGTCTGCGCCGGCCTTCAGCAGGTCATCGAATACATCAGCAATCTGCATTTTGCCCCGGACGACATCGACTACCTGCGCAGCACCGGCCTGTTCGCTGAGGATTTCCTTGATTATCTGAAGCATTTTCATTTTTCCGGCGACATTTATGCCATTCCGGAGGGCTCGGTGGTTTTCCCGAGAGAGTCTCTTGTCAAGGTTATCGCCCCCATTATGGAAGCCCAGCTCATTGAGACCGCCCTGTTAAATATCATCAACCATCAGTCCCTGATCGCCACCAAGGCAGCCCGGGTAGTCTATGCCGCCCAGGGCGACGGAGTGATGGAATTCGGCCTGCGCCGCGCTCAGGGTCCCGACGCCGGCATCTATGGAGCCCGCGCCGCTATGATCGGCGGCTGTATCGGCACCTCCAACGTGCTCTGCGGCAAAATGTTTGACGTACCGGTAAAGGGCACCCACGCCCACAGCTGGATTATGAGCTTCCCGGACGAGCTGACCGCTTTCCGCACCTACGCAAGACTCTATCCCAACGCCTGCATCCTGCTGGTTGACACCTACGACACATTAAACTCCGGTATTCCAAACGCCATTAAGGTCTTCACCGAGATGCGAAAGGCCGGCATTCCCTTAACCTTTTACGGCATCCGCTTAGACAGCGGCGACCTGGCCTACCTTTCCAAGAAGGCGAAGAAGATGCTGGACACCGCAGGCTTTTCCGATGCGGTGATTTCCGCCTCCAACGACCTGGACGAGACGCTGATCTCCTCCTTAAAGCTTCAGGGCGCCACCATCAACTCCTGGGGCGTGGGCACCAACCTGATCACCTCAAAGGACTGCCCCTCCTTCGGCGGCGTTTACAAGCTGGCGGCGATTCTGGATAAGAAATCCGGCACCTTTATCCCGAAGATCAAGCTTTCCGAAAACGCGGAAAAGATCACGAACCCCGGCAACAAGACGATCCGCCGGATCTATAACAAGGACACGGGAAAGATTATCGCCGACCTGATCTGCCTGACGGAGGAGGAGTACGACACCTCCCACTCCCTGCTGCTGTTCGACCCCGTCGAGACATGGAAAAAGACGCATCTGGCCCCCGGAAGCTACACCATGCGGGAGATGATGGTGCCTGTATTCCTGAAGGGAGAATGCGTCTATCAGTCTCCGAAGGTTATGGACATCCGCGCCTACTGCCAGAAGGAGCTTGATACCCTCTGGGATGAGTCCCGCCGTCTGGAATTCCCTCACCGGGTTCATGTGGATTTATCCAACGACCTGTGGCATATGCGGAACCAGCTGCTGGACAGCTATCATTTCAGCTGATGATGTTCATTTCCTGTTCACAAAACCGTTACAATCTTTCCATAGTTTTGCTAAAGTTCTTTCATATTTGTTCTTTACAATTAAGAATATCAAATGAAGCAATGCTTACTACTATTTGATAATTTTTTTCATAATCGCCGGCGGTGTCTGACACCGCCGGCTCCTCCCTTTTATTGGGAGCTTTTTTGATTCTGATAAAAGAACATCCATACTGCCATCGCACAAATTACCCCATATCCCAGCCAGCTGTAAAGATCCGGCATCTGCCCGAACAGGAAAAATCCGAGAAGCGCCGAAAAGATAATCTGCGAATAGTCATACACGGAGATCTCCCTGGCCGGCGCATACCCGTATGCCGCCGTGATGCCGAACTGCCCGCCCGACGCCGCTGCTCCGGCCGCCAGGAGCCATAAAAGCTGCGCTCCGGTCATCGGCGTATAATTCAGGATCAGATACGGCAGCAGCACCAGAGTGGAAAAGCCGGAAAAGAAACAGACAATAAACGGCCCCTTCTCTCCTCTCACACTCAGAAGCCGCACATAGGTGTAGGCAGCTCCTGCGCACAGCCCTCCAAGCAGACCGGCCAAAGCCGGCACCTGTATCAGAGATGCTCCCGAAGGCTTTATAATCAGAAGGCTTCCCAGGAAAGCGCCTGCCACCGCCGTAACCTGAACCAGGCTGACCCTTTCCCGCAGAAGGATCACACTGAACACGATGGCAAAAAACGGCGACATCTTGTTGAGCATGGATGCATCCGCCAGCACCAGATGATCCACCGCATAGAAATTCCCCAGGATTCCCAGGGTGCCGAACACAGACCGGAGCACAAGAAAGACGAGGTTTTCCCGCTTTCCGGAAAATCCGATGTGCTTCCGCTTCATAATAAATAATGCTGCAAAAAAACAGAGCAGATTCCTGAAGAAGCTTTTCTGCATGGAGGGCAGATCTCCCGCCATCCGTATGCACACGTTCATCAGGGCAAAGGAAAATGCGGACAGAATAATACAGATCATGCCCTTTTGTCTCTGAGTCATTGCTTTATCATCCTCCCTTTCTTCTGTCAATCCATTCCAGTATAACACATTTCTCCGGTTTGTACTTCATGATTTTTCGCAGCTGCCGCCGGATATGATTCCGGTTCAGCAATATATCCAAAAAAAATTGCGGTTTTTTTACAACTTTTCCCACAAAAGCCCTGTTGATTTTTTTGATTTTATGTTACAATTTAGACATAAGTCTTAAATTTCAACAGGGGGATATCATTATGGCTAAAGAAATGATTGCTATGCTTCTTGCCGGCGGCCAGGGATCACGATTATATGCTCTGACCCAGAAGCTGGCAAAACCTGCAGTTCCTTTCGGCGGCAAATATCGTATTATCGATTTTCCGCTCTCCAACTGCGTAAACTCTGGTATTGACACCGTAGGTATTTTAACCCAGTATCAGCCGCTGGTTCTCAACGAGTACATCGGCAACGGCCAGCCCTGGGATCTGGACCGTCTCTACGGAGGCGTTCATGTGCTGCCGCCTTATCAGAAGGCGTCCGGCTCCGACTGGTACAAGGGTACTGCCAACGCGATTTACCAGAATATTTCTTTTATCGAACGCTATAATCCGGAGTATGTTATCATCCTTTCCGGAGACCAGATCTGCAAGCAGGACTACAGCGATTTTCTCCGTTTCCACAAGGAAAAGAACGCCGAGTTCTCTGTGGCGGTTATGGAGGTGCCGTGGGACGAGGCTTCCCGCTTCGGCCTGATGGTTGCAGATGAGAACGACAAGATTACCGAATTCCAGGAGAAGCCCAAGAACCCCAAGTCCAACCTGGCTTCCATGGGTATTTACATTTTCAACTGGGATATTCTCAGAAAGTACCTGATTGAGGACGAGGCTGACCCGAATTCGGAGAACGACTTCGGCAACAACATTATCCCCAACCTGCTTAAAGACGGCCGGAACATGTACGCCTACCACTTCGACGGCTACTGGAAGGACGTGGGAACCATCTCCTCCCTCTGGGAAGCCAACATGGAGGTGCTTGATCCGGAGCACAGCGGCATCAACTTATTCGATACCGACTGGAAGATCTACAGCCGCAACAGCGGTATGCCGGGCCATAAGATCAGCGCGGACGCGGTCGTTGAAAACTCCATGATCACCGACGGCTGCCGGATTCACGGCCATGTAAAGCACTCCATCCTGTTCTCCGGCGTTAAGGTTGCTCCAGGAGCTGTTGTGGAGGACGCGGTTGTTATGGGCGGCACCACCATCAAGGCCGGCGCCGTCGTGAAGCACTGCATCATCGCGGAGAACGTGGTGATCGGTGAGGGCGCGGTAGTCGGAGCCATGCCGTCAGACGGCGAGAAGGGCGTGGCCACCGTAGGCTCCGGTATTGAGATCGGCGCAGGCGCCAAGATCGGCCCCAACGCCATGGTAAATAATAACGTAAAAGGCGGTGAAGAACAATGGTAAATTCCAACGCAGATGCTCTGGGCATCCTTTTTCCAAACAGCTACGATTCCCTTGTGCCGGAACTGGTCGGCGAACGCCTGATGGCCTCCATTCCCTTCGCCAGCCGTTACCGCCTGGTGGACTTTATCCTTTCCAGCATGGTAAACTGCGGCATTGACAACATATCCGTTATCGTCCGCGAGAACTACCATTCCCTGATGGATCATTTGGGATCCGGCCGCGAGTGGGACTTAACCCGCAAGAACGGCGGCCTTAATCTGGTTCCGCCCTACGCGGAGAAAAGCGTTGCCGTGTACAACGGCCGTGTGGAAGCTCTCGCCAGCATTATGGACTTTTTAAAGGAGCAGAAGGAAGAATATGTGGTATTATCCGATACCTGCATCGCTGCCAACTTCGACTTTAAGTCCATGATCCAGGAACATATTAAAAGCGGCGCAGACGTTTCCATCGCCTATGTAAAGGAACCGCTTCCGGACAGCGTGCTGAACATTCCGCAGACCAGCAAGAATATGTACTACACCCTGAGCCTTGACGGCGACCGTGTCACGGAGATTAAGATCAACTCCAAGGAAGCCGGCGAACAGAACCTGTCCATGAACATTTACATCGTATCCCGCCAGCTGCTCATCGATCTGATCAGCAAGGCATACGTCCTCGGCCAGATCTACTTTGAGCGTGATATTCTGGCACGCAGCCTGGATACCCTGAATGTTCACGGCTTCCGCTACGACGGCTATATGGCTCTGATCTGCGATATGAAGAGCTATTTTGAGGAAAACATGAAGATGCTGAAGGACGAGAACGTGGACGCGCTCTTCTACAGCGGTAATCCCATCTACACCAAGATCCGCGATGACAACCCGACCCGCTACATCAACGGTTCCCGGGCCAAAAACATCATGGCCGCCGACGGCTGCGTGATCGAGGGCGATGTGGAGAACAGCATCCTGTTCCGCGGCGTCAAAATCGCCAAGGGCGCAAAGGTAAGAAACTGCGTCCTGATGCAGGGCACCTCCGTGGAAGCCAATGCCAGCCTGGAGTACGTGATTACCGACAAAAACGTGGTGATCACGGCAGACAAGGAGCTTAAGGGCAGCGATTCCTTCCCTGTATACGTGGCAAAGCACCAGAAGGTATAATCGAC
>JAUNGW010000122.1 GCA_030524245.1 Eubacteriales bacterium | reverse complement strand
GCCCTGACCGCCGGTTCCGCCGCTGCCTCCCCGGATCGTCAGTTCAATCACATCAGGCTGCGTCTCATATGTCTGCCCGGACGTCTCGCCGAGAACCTTGTCAAGCTCGATCACTCTGTCTCCATAGCTTAAGGTCATCAGCTCCAGATTAAGGGACATGGAGCCGCTGCTTACAAGGGCCGGCTCCGATGTTTTTACATTTACGGAGCTGTTTAAAAATCTGGCGTTTCCATGACTGTCCCGGGAAATATACAGATATTTCCCGGTATTCACATGACCGGTATTGTCGCCGATCTGCTCGCCTGTAACCAGATAATGGCTGTCGCTCAGCCTGAAAAAGCTGGGCGTATTGAAATCAGATACAGACGTATACTCATCGATGGTAGAAATACTGCCGCTTTCATGAATCTGGTATCCGTCTGCAAAAACCTTCAAAATCCCGCTGCTTTCATCCATAATGACAGACTGCTTTCCCAGATTGTACTGCATGCTGCCGTCTGTAAGGATAAAGCTGCCGTCCCATCGTTTCCGAACTCTGCCTTCACCGGACAGCACGATTTCCTGATTGGACGAATCATAGGCCACGCTGTCAGCGGCGATTACATAGACATTTTCCTGGTTTGCCAGCACGTGCCGGATTCCAAAGGCCATTCCGCCGGTGGCGGCTGCAACCATAAGCCCAAACAGATTGAACATCAGCTTTGTTTTTTTATTTAATTTCCGCATCTGTACGTCCTCCTATCTGCTCCAGCTCCGCTTTCTGTCTGTCAATACCGCCATTACAGCCTTCTCCGGCAGAAGTCTTAACCGTCTCGCAGTCTGCCGCGCATTTCCCTGAACAGCTGTGACGTTTAAATATTTTCCTTCATTCTGAGAAATTCTGAGCAGCGGGGTATTGATGTCGTCCCCGTAAAACTCGGTCACCACCGTATATCGGTCCGCTTTCTCAAAGGATATATCCATTGTGATTTCCGTCTTCTCGACTCCGCTGCCGCTGACTGTGGTTTTCATATTCTCGTCTGTAAGCTCCACATAATTCGTGTCTTTTCCGTATATGATGTCCTCTGTCTTCGGCATAAAGGAGCATCTGACATATTTCAGCTTGTGAAGTCCGGCTGCATTGTACAGGGTCATTACCACATGGCCCGCGTCCTTCTGATCCAGGGTAATCTCATTTTTATCGATTAAAATACCGGTCTTTCCAATGGTTCTCTGCTGATACTCGGTCAGCATCACAGCCTCGCTGTCAGGGGAATCCAGACTGTCATTCACAGAGATCTCATCCCTGCCTTCCAGATCCTTATCCATAATGACAAACATCTGGATCTTATAATCGCAGTCAAGCTCCAGGCCGGTCAGCTCCAGCGTTCTGGTTCCGTGGGTACAGTGAGCCATCAGCTCCGCCGCCGTCTCAGCATCGCAGATATCCTTCCAGTCTACAACCTTCCAGTCTGCCGGAGTCTTTCTTTCTGTATCGTCAGGCGCGTAAACCGCCTGCATCACCCGGATCACATATCCGCCCCACAGAGAATCCAGAGTCGTGTTTTTGCTGTCTCCCTCCTTCCTTATGGGGATATAATTCTTATGCTCATCCAGCTCCGGCGCTCCGCTCTCCGTCAGCTTTACATATGCCTCGGAGGCCACAATATGGCTGGAATCTCCCAGAGAGGTCGTTAAAATCAGGTCCTGCTTCGGATCGCCGGGTTTTTCTGTATTCAGCTCCTCCACCAGACGAATGGAAACCTGGTTGTTCGGCGTAACCATCGGCTTGTAGCTTAAATTCCGCGACCACTGAACGCCGGCGTTCAGGCTTTCATAGTCTGCCTGGGAATAGTCGGTTCCCTCCGGATATGCGGAAATTCTCACCGCATACGTCCGGCCCGGGAAAATCCGCTTCTCTCCCTGGACAGGGGCCGGCGGAGCCAGATTATAACGCATGTAGTTATCCGTCAGCGCAAGCTGTCCTTTTGACGGCTGGAAAAATCTCTGCTTTGGATCAAACTGGTCAAAATCACCGCCTGTTTTCGCTTCTCTTTCCAGCAGCTCCTCATAGCTGTAGGCCAGCTGGTCAGGATCCGGATCGTTTTTGTCAATTCCGTCTGTCACATCATAGATATCGTACCGGAACTGCACGCCGGTGATGGAGTCTGCGTCATACAGCAGCTGAATCATCTTATAGTTGTAATATTCATCGATAATCGCCTCGTTTTTTATGGTGATATCGACTTCCTTCAGCGTCCGGAAGCTGAAATATCCGTCCTTTCCTTCCGCGTCCTTAAATATAACCTCCCTGCTGTCCGAACTGCCGGAAAGAGCCGCGGACAGACATACGGTATAATCCGTATTCTTTGTCAGGCCGTCCAAAATCACTTTATATGTATCTCCGTCCTGCCCCTGCTTCAGCTCTTCCATCGTGACGGTCTTCTTTATCTCAGCTCCGCCGTCCGCGGGAGCTATGGTGAAAAGGATCCGCTTGTCTGAATTGCCGTTTCCCTGAAGCAGCTCCTCCACCTGAGCCGGCAGCTTAAAGCTAAACTCGGTCTGATACAGAGAGGGCGCGAACTGGGGATCGCGGACAACCGGGATAATATAATCCAGCTCCTGATTCTCCAGCAGTATGGCTTCTCCTGCCTTCAGGTATTTCGGCACAAGCACTGCCTGAGAACCGGAGTTTTTGTAAACCGCACCCTTCTCTCCGATGGACAGCTGCATGTTCCAGGAAACATTTGCATCAAAGCCGCTTTTCAGAGGCAGAGAGATGGTGTCTCCGTTAATTCCCACGGAACCGGAGGCCTTGAAAATACTTCCCATAATGGAATTCTGGGGGATCAGATTGTTGCTGGCGCTGATTCCGTAATAAGTTCCCCCTGACAGCTGAAGAGCAATAAAATCCTCTCCATCAGGCTTTACTCCATATCCATATTCCTGCTTCGCATAGATCGGACGGACGGTAATGCTGAAAGAATCCCCCTTGAACTCAGCTACGTCATTTCTCAGAATGGAAGCATAGTACGTAGTTCCTCCGCCGTACTCCACCGGAGCGATGATCGTCTTTTTCAGGCTTGCTCCATCGTAAAAAACTGCCTGGATGCCCGCCAGCTGATTTTCATTTCTGGTTTCGCTTCCTGAAATTTCCATCTGCAGAAGAATACAGTTTTTCTCCTGCTCATCCTTGTCCGAGCCGCGCTTTAAGGAATTGATTTTCGGCGCGGATGTGTATACGTTGTGGGACTGGTCTGCCAGCTCGCTGTCGATGCTGTCGTTGTCCTTCCCGTCGCCGAAGGCATTGTATCTGCCTCTGAGAACCAGGGTGTCTTCAATTTCCGTACGCTGGCCATAATTCAGGTCAAAGCTGAGCTCCTGATACTCCTCCGCCTTCTCCGGATCATATGGTGCTTCTGCCTTTGAAAGCTCATTTCCATTATCCCAGGAAAGGGTGAAGGAATCTTTTGTCAGGGCCTGATCCGGGTCGTTCGCCTTTATCTTCCATACGGCGCTTTCTCCGCTTAGGACTGCCGGATAGATATGGTATTCCGGCCTGAGTCTTGGGGCCTCACAGCTGGCGTCATTTTTCTGGCTTCTTAAGATATGCTCCGTTCCGCCGTAGCCAGGATACTCGTAAGGATATTTATACTGATGGTTATCGTTTATATCAAGAATCAGATCATACGCGAACACATACCGGTTTCCTCTGGACAGTCCCTTTTTATAAACATATGTATAGTTATTATAGGCGCTTCCTGCCCTGGCGATTGTTCCTGTATTGCCGTCGTTTCCCTCATCTCCAAAGAGATAAATCATGCCCGGAAGCAGGGAGCCCCATCCGCTCTGGTTCCTGCTGCAGGTATAAACAGCTGCTGCCTGAGCCTTCATGGATTCTAAGGGACTGCTCTGATCTGCGCCTGTGATTCCGGCGTCATAAGTCTCCTTTCTGAAGGCATACATCGTATACTGTTCCGCAAAGCCGCTGCTGTTGTCATACTGCGGCTCCAATATAAAGCCCAGAACCGCGGTATTGGGAAGCTTCTCGTCTGCAGGCAGTCCCATCCCCACAGCCAGCGCCTTTGTCAGGGCAGTTACCTTCAAGGGCTCATCCGGAATCGCGGGCGGCGTCTCCAGCGGACTTAAGGACAGGGTCTGGTTTTCCACCTCTATCCTGTTTACGAAATCCGTCTGCGTTTTTCCGAACCGGTAATCGGAAACGGCCGTATAATCCTCCAGATAGTCAATCGTCAAAGAGTAGTTTCCTCCCTGAATATTGCTGTCCTTGATGTTGAAATCCACATTCGTAATATCAAAATACGGCTGCTCCGCGTCAGTTTTGGCAAATACATCCTCATAAAAGCTGCTTTCATAGCTCAGATCGTCATTTCCGTCCATCTGCTGTGTAACCGCGAAGTCCTTTGTATAGGTTCCGATGGTGCGGTTTCCCTGTTTTAAGGTAAAATGAGCGTTTTTTATTTTGTGGGCCTCATACTGGCCGTATGAGGAAGCAGTTCCATCCGTTCCGGTTTTGAAATAGATTCTGGCGTTCAAGGCATTTGTGCCGCCGTCCTTAACCTCCTCCATCACTGCCTGAATTTTCTTTGTTCCAGGCGTTTTTACCACCGTAGTCGTCAAAAGCTGGGAGGCAGCGCTGTCCTTCGGCCAGCCGTACAGACTGAACCGGTATGTGGTATTTGCCTTTAAGCCGGTCAGGCTGACAGGAACCACAGTCACCTGGGTGTCTCCGGAAAGTGTGGGATCAGAAACGTATGTATGAATATCGTACTCTCCGATTAATTCATTATAGACCCGCACGGTCAGAGGCTTCGTGCTGTTTACATCCAGAAGGGCGCCGTTAAAATGAATTTCCAGATCGCCTGCAATCGTCTCATATTCCTGCGTTTCAAGTTTGAATACAAAATACGGCACTCCGGTTTCCTGATCGATATAAAACGGCTCCGTGGCCGGGGATTCATATTCCACCGTCTTTTCATTGTCGTAAAACTCCGCCACAAGCTTCACGATATAGTCGGTATCAGTCTTTATGGTTTCCCCGTCCGGGTAAACAGCCACTGTATCCATTCCCTTTCCGTAAACGCTGGTCACAAAATCACCAGGCTTTCCTGCGGCGGACAGATAGATGTCATACCGGTAGGCCGTGATGCCGTGATCCTCATCCACAAAGGTTTCTGTTCCATCGGCCTCTGGCGTGGCGTCAGGCCGGAGCTCAAAATATCCCCTTGGATTGTTGGCTGCCACAGGAGGTTTTGTAATCACCGGCGCTTTTTTCAGCGTCATATAGGACGAGGAGGACACAAAAACAAAGCGGTTTCCCGTCACGTCAAAAACCTGCAGCTCCAGCTCATAGGCAGTATTGCTCTTCAGATCGCCGAACTCCGCGATTTTTGTTTCTGATGTCAGCTCCACCTCTTTTTCTGTTGAGATGCCGTTCTCTGCGCTCAGAATCACCTTTGCTCTGGTTATGTCAGAATAGGGCTTCTTCTTCAGGAGAATGGACAGGGAATCAGACGTTCCCATATAGTATTCCTCTGTCACTCCGTACGAGGAGGTGGAAAAGGTTCTGTTAATAAATACCTTGGAGCCTGCCGTCTGCTCCTGGTCGTCCACATTCGTCAGACGGTAGGATACCTCAAAGGAAAGGCGGTACTGGCAGTCCGGCTGCAGCTGATCGGTGAAGAAGGTGATGTCGTTAAAGGAGGATAAGCTGTCAGCCTCATAGCTTTCCGAGGCGACCTCCGTATTGGTTCCCATATCCACAATACGCACCGTTCCCTTTTCCAGCTCCACGCCGTCCACCTCGTCAGGATTATCTGCTGCAATGACGCCGGAAGCCTCCGACACGTTATAATCGAAGTCGATCAGCACATAAGACGGCATCACAACCCTTTCCGTGTCCGTGGAGGTGCTTCCGCCTCCGGCAGAACCGGTGGAACCGTTAGAGCCGTTGGAGCCGCTTCTTCCGTCGCTTCCGCTGGAGCCGCTGCTTCCTGCAGCGCCCTCAGAGCCGGACTGGCCATCCTCGCCCTTTTCGCCGCTGCCGCCCTCTTCTCCGTCCTCTCCGGACTGGCCTTCCTGTCCCTCCTGACCGTCCTCGCCCTTCTGGCCCTGACGTCCGTTTTCTCCGTCTATCGTCGTAATGTCGAATTTAGGAACCTTCAGCTCCCGGTCTGCCGCCGGAGTCACAGAAATATTCCCCGTTTCATCCATCGTAATTTCATCGAAGGTCAGGCTGATTTCTCCCTGCTGGATAATCGTCCTGTTCTCCAGATCCAGGGACGTGCCGTCTGACAGCGTGATGGAGCTTCCCGCTGACAGAACCTGAAAAGCCTTCTCCGAATTCGCGATCTGCACGATTCCCTTATCCACATACACAACCTCCACGTAGCCGGCTGCTTCTGCGGTCTCCTGATTGGGAAGGGTAATCTGAATAGACGGGGAGGATACCAGGTATTTGTTGTCCGTCACCTTCCAGATGTAGTCCTGAAATTCCAGAGGAGTTCCCTGATTATCCAGGAAATAGGTTCCATTTTGTCTGGCCATCACCGAGTCGCTGCCCAGATTGTAGTAATTCAGCAGGCCATTCTGCAGCTGGTTAAATTCCAGCACAACGCCCTGCTGAAAGGTGCTGATGGATTCATCTGCATAATGAATAAAAAAGTCCTGGGAAAGCTCTTTCTTTTCCCCGTTCATATCGGTAAAAGCGATGCCGTCCGGGTAAACCCTTTTATATTTTGTGCCGGCAGTAAAGTATACAGGGCTGGGCACGGCAGTCCCGCCTTCTCCCGCCTGTAATTCCACCACATATCCGTCACCAAAAAATGCCGGCGTGCTTCCCTGATTCCTGATTGAATACAGAAATGCTCCGCCTGTAAGAATTACTGCCAAAATCATAACAAATACAAAAATTCGTTTACTCATCAGATACTGCTTCTCCTAAGTTATTTTGTTTTTTCGATTTTATATTGCCGTTTTACACCTTCTCCACATATTCATGGGAAATATTGGGATTTTTTCAGACAAAGGCGCTTGTACTATACATAATAAAATTTAGACAGTAAATCTGTTTTCTGAAATCAATATATATTTCTGTGAATTCAGAAATTAATAAAATATTGCAGAATAATTATGATAACACAAGCTTATCGGAGCATAGGAGCCCCGATGAATGCAAGCATTATTATAAACGGTTTTGAAAAATAAGGCAACCGCATTTTCGCGTAAAATTGGAAAGAAGAGAAAATTCTCAATTGCAAATTTAAAATCAACCCCTGTGTGGAATTAAACCTTACAAATC
>JAUNGW010000005.1 GCA_030524245.1 Eubacteriales bacterium | reverse complement strand
ACAGAAAAGATAAATCAAAAAAGAATGTTGCCAATGATTACTTGACAGTAACTAGTTTCATTGCCGCTGATATTTCCCTCATTCAGGACAAATTCTGTCTTGCCTGCATCATGACCAAACATTAGGACAGCGCTGCCCCGGTATCCTTTATTCCCGGAAATACGTCCGCCATTCATTTCCAACGAACTTTCTCCGTCAAGCAAGACACCCGAAGAAGTGCTGGTTACGTTATACTCATGATCCAATACCGCAGTATTATTTTGAACGGCGCCGCCGTTTATGATCACCTTTGCACCGCTGCTGGCACGAACGATGCCGCTCTCCGCAGCATACCGGATATCATTGTCTTCAATACTTGCGCCATCGTTTATAATCAGCGATGCACCCTGACCACTCACCTCTATAACGCCAGTGTTATCGTTATTGATCACTGCTCCTGATGCAGTCACACCGTCTTCCAGTACCACTTCACCTTCGCTGTAGATAATTCTTCCGTTAGAATAACGGCCAGAAAGCTTGATCGCGCCTGAAAAAGTTACCGATGCCCCTTCCTCAATCTGGAATATCCGGTCAATCTGCGGACTGTTCTTAACACCTAAAATAGTGAACGGATTGTCAGAGTCTCCTGTTTTTGTTTCAATCTCGACCACTGTCCCTGAGGAGACGATTACAGGATCTGTCAGCTTAATATCCTTTTCTATAATTACAGGGTTTCCATCTACTTTCGCTTGATTGACCGCATCCTGCAATGTAGGTGCGCCTGCGGCATCTGAAATTGTATCGCCAACCGTATCCTCCACGGATTTTTCCGTGAATGTAAGCGTACTGGTCTCCGGAAGTGCCCCGGAATCAATGATGATGCCATCCTGACTGTTTTTAATGATAACCTTTTCCACAGTCGCAGGAAACGTATCAACAAAGAGCTCCTGTACTCCGCTTCCGATCGTTACCGATGTAATGGCTGTATCCATAAACGCAGCTGCTTCAAGCGTTGTCACACTGTCCGGAATTACAAGCTCTCCCGTCAGATAATCCGAATAACAAAATGCGAACGCACCAATGCTTTCAAGGGTTTCCGGGAATTCAAGTTTCGTAATGCTCGTACTTATAAAAGCCCAGATACCAATGGATTTAAGGTTCTCAGAAAAGATTATCTCATTAATCCCAGGCGTATAGGAAAACGCCTTATCTGGAATCTCGTCCAGACTCGAAAGATCCAATGTACCGCTCAGTGCACCGCATCCGTAAAAGGCTCCCTCCCCCAATTCCGTAACAATGCTCAAATCCGGTATTTCCTGCAAACTCTCGCATTCTGAAAAAGCCCAGGAATCAATTTTCGTAATGGTTGCTTTCGTTTCTACTTTCGTTAATTTGCTGCATCCATCAAACATGAAAGAAGAAATTTCTGTCACAGAAGCGGGAAGCTCGATCTCCTCAAGTCCGGTATTCTGAAACGCTCCGCCTTCAAGAAACTTTATGCCTTCAGGCAGAGTTATTTTCTTCAGCGCAGGCGCATCAGCAAATACGCATACTGCTGAAATCAGCTGCAGACTGTCCGGCAGTACAATTTCTTCCAATACCGGACATTCATAAACCATGGAATTGGCGTTAGCGCCAATCTCTTCAACTCCATACTCAAAAACGATCCTTTTCAGATTTTTCATATACTGAAAAGATCCTGCAAATTCTTTAACAGAACCCGGGATCGTCACTTCTGTAAGTTCTGTAAACCTGTTAAAGGATCCGGTCATCTCCGTCATTGTATCCGGGAATGTAATACTGGTAATATGACTTCTATCATCCTTGGAGCTGCCGCGTGCGGAAACCGACATGCCCGTAACGGTATAATCATAAGAAACTCCATCTTCTTCGTAAGTCACTTCTGACGGAAGGATCACATCCATATCCTTTTCAGGATCCACAATATCCCGCAGGGATGCAGTTCCAGTTTCTCCATCTTCACCAGGAATAAGATCAAATTTAAACGTCACACCATCTACTTCAATCGGGAAGTTATATTTCTCAGCTGCCGCCTTTACAGCCTTAACAGCCTGTAACCCCCCCCCCATTTACAAATTCCGCTGTTTCATCTCCCCCCAGGTCATTTTCCAATTCCTCCTGGTCAGGATCGGTTGATGCAGAATGATCCTGCGTGTCCGTATCCGCATTGCTGTCTGTACCCGTTGAAGGCTTCTCGGCTTCCTCCGCATTGGAATCCGACGCATGATCCTCCTCGTCCGTTATCGTCTGCAGCAGCTGCTCATAGCCCCCATCCTGAGAGGCAAAGCCCAGCCCTGGCTGCAGTGTGCTCATTAGCAAACCTGCCATCACCACAACGGAAAGACCTCGTTTCCATTTCTTTAAAGGATTTATTTTCATCCCTCACTTCCCCCTTTCATTTTTCTTTGTTCGTAATTAAATTCCAAAATTGTGAGTTAAGCATACCACATTTTGGAAATAATCACAATTATTTCCACCAAAAACGGTAAAGGACTTAATATTCTTAAGTAACCGGAGATTTTGATGGCCTTTTCAAAATCTCCAGCTGCTATGACACACAATCCGTTTACTTTAAAACAATTAAAATAACCATATCAATTAATACCCATAAAGCCTTCTCTACCAATGACTGTGCCACTGACTGTGCCACCGGAATCAAAATCTGCTTCAGCGTTTCTTTCATAGGTTTCGCTCCTTTCTTTTTTCGAGCTCGTACCTGTATTATCGCGCATTTTTGCAGTATTTTCAAAATTCAAGAGTTTGCGGATACTGTTTTTTGACCTTTTTTTGCTGTATCCTCATTTTTTTCATTTTATTTTTTGTTTTTTAGTTTTGTATGAAAAATCAAGAGTCCCTGAACCGTTAAGAACGGAATAAGTGAATACATGAGATCATCTATGCATTTGAAATATCAGAAGCTTTTCTCCAGCAGACAACATTCTCCCTTATCATCATGAGAATATCTGCCTGCCAGAGATTAATATATAAAACTATATGTGTAAATAACTCTGTTTTACATCAACTATTTTGCCGCCTGTAATAAATAATCAAGCCCATCGATTGCCTTGTTTATATCCCGTTCCTCCTGAGAAACATAATATTCATACAATCTGTATTGTTCATGATAAGAACTTGCCTGGTTATACCAGACTTTTTTATTTGCTGCTCCATTATATTTTTTTGAGCTTACGCTTTTCCCAGAAGGCACAGTCTTTTTCTTCGCTTTCATGTTTTTCATTATTGTCATTCATCTATACCTCCTAAAATTTTTTGAATTTCCGGAACATTGAATGCTTCTAATAATTCTGCTTTTTGTCCAAATGGAACATCCGTAGTCACTTGAGCATAACCATCAAAACTGCTGGCAAAAAGCTGACGTATTTTAAAATAATTTAAAGTTGGCTCATTCGCATAATAATCGAAAACTAAAGAAAGCGGAACATATCTTCCACTCTTTATAAATCTATTATATGCTCGTTGGGTAGCTTTTACTCTGTCTAAATCAATAGATATTAAAAAAGTGAAATAACCGAACTGCTTTAACTTAGATGACAGCTTTAAAATACTGTCTCGTCTGTGCCCTATTTTAGGAATAACCATATTATAGCCGTTATCCACGCAAAAAGCAAGTAAATTACCCTTTCCCTTAAGATTGTAAGAAAATACCAATGCATCCGATTCTTCATGAACCAGAGATGCGGCGCCTATTTGATTATCATATTCTGGTAACTTTCTTTTTGCATAATCCGAATCCAAAATATATGCTCCGGCATAATCTGCCAAATCACTTGCTATTGTAGATTTTCCTGATGCAGGTGGACCAATCAGAAAAAACGCCTTCTTTTCATTCTTTAATAAAGTTTTAGGTTTGGCTCCACCCCTTCCCAGCCTTATTTCGTCATCAGATTTCAATCGTTTTTTCCTTTTTAGTTCCTCGACGATTCTTTTTCTCAAATCTTCTCTTATTTTATCATCTCTGTATTCATAGTCCCTGTTGTCTCCATGTGTAAGCGTAGGAACCTGTGAATAGTCCTTCATATTCCGCTCTGCCGCTGCAATTCTATTGATTGCAGTTCTCTTTTCTTTTTTATCTGTAATTTGTAAAATATTGTCTACAAAATGCTCTACCGCTCTATCGGTATTTAAGTTTCTGCAACAAGGAACCACACCCACTCCCCCCTCCAACCGGAATATACATCATCATATCACAAGATACAGCAAAAGGAAAGAGCCGCCCGATGGCGGCTCCTGCATTCTCCCGTATCCTGTATCTTCCCTCTCACTGCTCCGCAATCCTCGCCGCCAGCTCCTCCAGATACAGCCACCGCTCCATCTTCTCTCCCAGCGCCGTCTCTGCGGCGTCCTTCTCTGCCATCAGCTCGTTCAGCTTCACGAAATCACTGGCAGACGCCTGGATATCCTCCTCCAGGGCGGCGATTTTCTCCTCCAGAGCCGCAATGTCGGCCTCTATGGTTTCGTAATCCTTTTTCTCCTGGTACGTAAACTTAAGCTTCTGCGGACCGCGCACCCGCTGTCCCTT
Organism: Eubacteriales bacterium; assembly: GCA_030524245.1. Lineage (GTDB taxonomy): Bacteria > Bacillota > Clostridia > Lachnospirales > Lachnospiraceae > Brotaphodocola. The sequence continues at coordinate 43,986 of JAUNGW010000005.1, read as the reverse complement.
TTCCTGGGCCGGTGCGGACGTCTTCGCGGATGCGCCCGGTCTTTCCGCCCGCGCTTCATCCTCTTCAGCCTTTCTCACGGAATAATCCGTGTATCCTCCCTCGTACTGTCTGAGGGTTCCGTCCTCCCCGAAAGCGAAGATCCGCCTCATGGTGCGGTCCAGAAAATAGCGGTCGTGGGATACGGTCACCACGATGCCCTCGTAGCGGTCCAGGTAGTCCTCCAGAATCGTCAGCGTGGCAATATCCAGGTTGTTCGTCGGCTCGTCAAGCAGAAGGAAATTCGGAGAGCCCGCCAGCACCCGCAGCAGATTCAGCCGCTTTTTCTCGCCGCCGGACAGCTTCCCGATCAGGCTGTACTGCTTTTCCGGGGAGAATAAAAACCGCTCCAGCATGGCCGATGCGGATATCAGGCCGTCCGAGGTACGGATATATTCCGCCGTGTCCTTCACATAATCGATCACCCGCTGCTCCGGGTCCATGTAAGCAAAATCGATGTCGTTTTCCTGGCTGCCGTCTCCCGGCTTTTCTGAGGCGATTTCCTGGGCATAGTATCCCATTTTCACCGTCTGTCCGACAACCACCTGCCCGGAATCCGGCTGGATAAGCCCTGCGATGATCTTCATCAGCGTGGATTTTCCGCATCCGTTCGGCCCGATAAAGCCCACCCGGTCTCCCTTCAGGAAAATATAATTGAAGTCTCTGATCAGCGTTCTTTCTCCATAGCCCTTGCAGATATGCTCCAGCTCCACGGTGGTTTTTCCCATTCTCGTGGAAATGGAGCTTAACTCCACCCGGGAGTCTTGCTCCGGCGCCTGCCGGTCTCTCAGCTCCTCGTAGCGCTGGATGTGGGCCTTCTGCTTGGTGGAGCGGGCCCTTGCGCCGCGGCGGATCCATTCCAGCTCCACCCGCAGGATGGACTGGCGCTTGCGCTCGCTGGCCGCCTCCATGTCCTCCCGCTGCGCCTTCAGCTCCAGAAAGCCGGAATAATTGGACTGATAGCTGTAAACGGAGCCCTTGTCGATCTCCACGATCCTGCTGCACACGCTGTCCAGAAAATACCGGTCATGGGTCACCATAATCAGCGCCGCCTTCCGTTTTTTCAGATAGTCCTCCAGCCAGTCCGCCATATCATTGTCCAGATGGTTGGTGGGCTCGTCGAGCAGCAGCACATCCGCCGGGGACAGCAGCACGGAAATCAGGGCGAGGCGCTTGCGCTGGCCGCCGGACAGCTGGCCCGCCGGCTGCTCAAAATCCCGGATCCCAAGCCTGGTCATCATGGCCTTCGCGTCGCTTTCCACCGTCCACCGGTTTTCCTCCGACACATTACCCGCCAGCACGCAGTCAAGGCTGGACATCTCCGGATCAAATTCCGGATGCTGGGGCAGATAGCGCACCACCACGTGGTTCGCCATCGTGACCGTCCCCTCGTCCGGCTCCTCCATTCCGGCCAGTATCTTCAAAAGCGTTGTTTTTCCCGTTCCGTTGATGCCGATAATTCCGACCTTTTCGCCCTCCTGCAGGGAGAAGGAGGCCTGATCAAACAGCTTCCTCTCCCCGTAGGTCTTGGTTATGTTTTCTATGTTAATCAGATTCATGCACGAGCTCTCTCTTACTTTAAAATATCCTGACGCATAATGTGGCGGATTCTCTGGCTGTCCAGGCCGCGGATCACCTCCACCGCCATCTGAATGGTCGCCTCGATATCCTCCTTCGCGCAGAAATTATAATGGGTGTGCACGTACCGGGACGGGATGCCGAGAACAAGCACCGGCACCGCCTGGTTGGTCAGATGGATCTTTCCCGCATTGGTGCTTCCGCCGCGGCGCACGGCATCCTGGCATTTGATTCCGTATTTGTCCGCGATCTCATGGGCGTACTCCATAAATACCGGATTTGCCACGTAGCTGTTGTCCATATGGCGGATCTGCACACCCTTTCTTAAGCAGCCCTGAGCCACGCCTGTCCGGTAATAAAAATCGTCTGCCGGAGATCCCTCGAAGACAATCGCCAGATCCGGCTTCACCTGCTGGGCCGTCACCGTCGCGCCTCTCATGCCGACCTCCTCCTGAGCGGCAAACGCGCCGACCACATCCACCGCCAGGCTGTCGGTTTCTCCCTTCAGCGCCTGCATGGTCTCAATGATGCACATGCAGCCAAGGCGGTTGTCAAAGGCCTTGCCGGAGCAGATTCCATGCTTTTCATCATAGGAAAAGGTTACGTCCGGCATCATCGGATCTCCGATGCGGATCCCGTAATCCTCTTCCACCTCCTGCCTGCTGCTTGCTCCCACGTCCACCTTCAGCTCCTCGATGGTCAGGGAATTGTCCGCCTTCTGCGCCGCCGTCAGAAAATGCACCGGCTTGGAGGTGATGATGCCTCCGATCTTCTCGCCCTTTCCGTTGCGGATCACCACTCTGTGAGCCGGCAGGCTGGTCAGATGAAAGCCGCCGAGAGTAATGATGCTGAGCAGTCCGTTATCCTCGATATTCTGCACCATGAAGCCGCACTCGTCCGTATGGGCGTCCAGCATAAACACCGGGCGGTTTCCCTTCGCGTCCGGCATGGCTGCGTATACATTGTGCATCGCATCGTTTCTCAGGTTCAGTCCCGCGCAGTGCTTCTGCACCGCCAGAACCACCTCCTCCTCAAAGCCGCTGGGGCCAAATGCATTTGATAAGTCCTCAATAATCTTTAAATCTGCCATCTCGTTTTGTCTCCTCCTTCTGTTCTGTCAAAATGGCGGCTGCCCGTGATACCGGCCTCCTGCCGCTAGTATACCACAAAAGAGTGCGCTGTCACTATATCCATCCAGTTTTTGCTGCGCAGCCGGATCGTCCGCTCGTCCACCTGCTCCATTCCCGGATAAAAGGACATCTGATATGCCTTTTTCAGATCCTTGAAATTCACCTCGTATACGAACTCCTCCGGCAGCTTCACCTGACAGGATGAAAACCGTGCGCTCACGTCTCCCTGAAACAGTCCGGCCACCGCCGTCTGCAGATGCTTCATCACCGTCTCCGGCGCCGTGTTCCAGGCGCAGCCGCCCACACCCTTCTTGGTGGAAACGGTTGTGATCGCGGGAATCAGCTCCCTGGAAAGGCCGCAGATCCGCTCGTCTCCGGATAAAAAGACTGCCGGGACGCCGAACATGGCCGCCGTATAGCTGTTCAGCATGAACTCGCTCATCCGCTTTCCGTTCAGCGTGATAAAATTGCTTGCGCCGGTGGAGGTGTGGCTTAAGGGGCTTCCCGGGTCTCCCGCCGGAGCGTGGTAGCCGATATACAGCACCGCGTCATAGCTTTCGTCCAGACCGTACATCATGTTGATGGGATGGCCGCTTTTTCCCCGGATCAGGGTCACACCCTCCGGCATCTCCAGAAAATCGATATTGGTCGCGTCTCCGTGGCCGTCCTTTACCACGATCTCATCGGCGCCGGCCTCCAGCGCCGTCCTGCATACCAGCGCCACCTCGTCCGTCATCTGTTTTGCATACTTCTGGTACGCAGGTTCATTCTTGTGCGTCTCATAGTTCATGGTCGTTCCTGCGCAGCCTTCAATATCTGCGCTGATAAAAAGCTTCATTGCAGCATTCTCCTTTCTCTTTGAGCCTGCCGGCTGATCCTTCAGCCGGGCATATAACGGCAGCAGGCCGCCGCATGGCACAGTCGGTCATGCAGCGGCCTAATGCCACGATACGATATCTTAAGTTTTACTGATGGACCGCATTCTCTGCGTCCTTCGCCTTTTTCTTTGCGTCCTCCGTATCATACAGATGGCAGTATACAAAATGGTCGTCCGCCACCTGATACTTCTGGGGCGCCTCTGTCCTGCAGCGCTCCATGCACTTCGGACAGCGGGTGTGGAACTTGCAGCCCTGGGGCGGATTCAGAGCGGAGGGAATATTGCCCTCCAGGATGATCCGCTCCTTTTTCGCCCGCGGATCCGGAACCGGAACCGCGGATAAAAGCGCCTGGGTGTAGGGATGAAGCGGGTTCTGGTACAGTCTGTACTTGTCCGCCACCTCCACGAAATTACCAAGATACATCACGCCTACCCGGTCGCTGATATGCTCTACCACGCTCAAATCATGGGCCACAAAAATGTAGGTCAGATTCAGCTCCCGCTTCAGATGATTCATCAGGTTCAGCACCTGCGACTGTATGGATACGTCCAGGGCGGAAACCGGCTCGTCCGCAATAATCAGCTCCGGCCGTACCGCCAGCGCCCGCGCGATTCCGATACGCTGCCTCTGGCCGCCGGAGAACTCATGGGGATAACGGTTTGCGTGGTAATCGTCCAGGCCCACGCGGCGCAGCAGCTCGATCACCACCTGATCCGTCTCCTGCCTGGTCTTTGTCAGTCCGTGGATCAGCAGCGGCTCCGCCACAATATCCCGGACAGACATTCTCGGGTTCAGGGAAGCATAAGGATCCTGGAACACCATCTGCATCTTTTTCCGCACCGGCCGCATCTGCTTCGGCGTATATCCGGAAATCTCCTCGCCGTCCAGCACGATGGAGCCTGCCGTCGGCTCAACCAGCTTGCAGACGCTCTTTCCCAGCGTGGATTTTCCACAGCCGGACTCGCCTACGATGCCGAACACCTCGCCTCTGCGCACCTCAAAATCCACATCGTCCACTGCCTTCACATAGGAGACGCCCTTGCCAAGGCCGCCCTTTACCGGGTAATACTGCTTTAAACCGCGTACAACTAACAGATTGTCATTCATCAGTCCTTACCCCCTTCCTGCTGACAGCGCCAGCATCTGCTCTGATGGCCGTTCCCCAGATCTGTAAATCCGGGCTCCTCCTCCTGGCAGCGGTCAAAGGCATACTTACACCGCGGCGCGAACTTGCAGCCCTTCGGCATGTATTTGGGATTCGGCACGTTGCCGGGAATCGAATCCAGCTCCTCCACGTGCTCGCCCATCTTGGGGATGGAGTTGAGAAGTCCCTCCGTGTAGGGATGGGACGGGTTCTCGAAAATATCATAAACAGAGCCCTTCTCCACCACCCGGCCGCAGTACATAACCACCACGTGGTCACAGACCTCAGCCACAACGCCCAGGTCATGGGTAATAAACAGAATGGAGGTTCCGATCTCCTTTTTCAGCTTGTTCATCAAATCAAGAATCTGCGCCTGAATCGTCACGTCCAGGGCCGTCGTCGGCTCGTCCGCGATCAGAATCTCCGGATTGCAGACCAGGGCCATGGCGATCATCACACGCTGCCGCTGTCCGCCGGAAAGCTGGAAGGGATACTCCTTCATCATCTTCTCCACCCGGGGAAGGCCGGTCATCCGCATCATCTCGATGGCCTTTTCCTCCGCTTCCTTCCGGCTCACCTTCTGGTGCATCAGAATGGCCTCCATGATCTGGTCGCCGATCTTCATAACCGGATTTAAGCTGGTCATGGGCTCCTGGAAGATCATGGAAATCTTACTGCCCCGCAGCTTTCTGCGTTCTTCATTTCCAATGTGGACAATGTCCTTTCCGTCCAGAAGGATCTCGCCCTCCTCGATCCGCCCTGTGGTGCCCATGAGAAGTCCCATAACTGAAAGAGCCGTCACGCTCTTTCCGCTTCCCGACTCTCCCACGATTCCAAGGGTGGAGCCCTCCTTCAGCTCAATATCCACGCCGTCCACCGATTTGACAATCCCGCTGTCCATATGGAACCAGGTGTGCATATTTTTAATCTCTAATATATTCTTTCCGGAAGCGTCCTTTGAGGACTCTACCTTGATCGTCTCATTCTTCATACTATGCACCTCCTTAATCCGTCAGCTTCGGATCCAGCGCGTCGCGCAGTCCGTCGCCCAGCAGGTTAAAGCTCAGTACGGTCAAAAAGATAGCCAGACCCGGGAACAGGGTGATATGCCAGCTGTTCATCATATAGGTCCGTCCGTTGCTTAACAGCAGACCCCACTCCGGTGTGGGCGGCTGTGCTCCCATGCCCAGAAAGCTTAAGGAAGAAGCCGTCAGAATGGAGGAGCCGATGGACATGCTGTACTGCACGATGATGTCCGGAATCGCGCTGGGCAGAATGTGCCAGAACAGAATCCTGAAATCATCCGCGCCGATATTTCTCGCCGCCTGCACGAATACGCTGTTCTTCGTGGCCAGCGTATTGCCCCGCACCAGTCTGGCAAACTTGGGGATATTGAACACAGCCACCGCGATCACCACGTTGGTCATGCCGCTTCCTAAAATCGCCACAATGGCGATAGCCAGAATAATGCCCGGGAAGGCAAACAGCGCGTCGCAGATCCTCATAATTACAGAATCAATAATCCCGCCGTAATAGCCGCCCAGCAGTCCCAGCACCGTTCCCACCACCGCAGCGATGGTTACGGAGAACAGGCCGACGCTCAGGGAAATGCCGGTTCCGCAGATAATTCTGGAGAACAGATCCCGGCCGAACTCATCAGTCCCGAACCAGTGGGCCGCCGTGGGCGCCTGCATAATGGAATTGTAGTCATAGTCATTGATCCCATAGGGTGCTATAAACTTCGCAGTAAAGGACAGCACAACCAGAAAGAGAATGAAAACAAGAGCGACCATAGCGCTTTTCTGTTTTTTGAATTTTCTCACAAACTCAGAAAACGGTGTGCTGATATCGGTCTTCTCGCTGGCCGCTGCTTTTGTATTTATTTTATCCTTCATTATATGGCCCCTCCTTTCTAGCTAAGCTGAATTTCCGGATTGAGCACGGCGTAAAGCACATCTACAATCAGGTTGATCACGACAAAGTGCAGGGAAAAGATCAGAATCAGCGACTGGATCGCCGGATAATCACGGTAATTCACAGACTCAACCAAAAGAGATCCAAGCCCCGGGAAGGCAAATACGGATTCCGTCACCACCGAGCCGCCCAGCAGAAAGCCGAACTGCAGGCCAACCACCGTCACAACGGAAATCATCGCGTTGCGGAACGCATGCTTCCATACAACAATCCGCTCCTTTAAGCCCTTCGCCCGGGCAGTGCGGATATAATCATCCTTCAGCACCTCTATAATGGAGGATCTGGTAAAACGGGCTATAATCGCCGCAATGCTCGCTCCCAGAGCGACAGACGGCAGCACAAGGCTCTTTAAGGAGTCTGCGCCCGTTGTGGGGAACCACTTCAGATTCACGGAGAAAATCATAATCAGCATGAATCCCACCCAGAATGAAGGGAGCGATATGCCCGATACTGCCAGAGTCATACCTGTGTAATCCTGCCACTTGCTCCGGTTTCTGCCGGACCATACGCCCAGCAGCACGCCCACAATCGTGCTCCAGGCCAGCGCCAGCAGCGTAAGCCTGGCCGTGTTGGCATAGCGGTTGGAAATCTCAACCGCAACCGGACGCTTCGTCCGCAGAGACGTGCCCAGGTCTCCCTTCAAAAGCCCCGTCACATAGGTAATGTACTGTTCATGAACCGGCTTGTCCAGTCCAAGCTCCTCTCTGACCACCTGAACGTCCTCCTGGGTTGCCTGAGGGCCTGCCACCAGGCGCGCAGGGTCTCCGGGAATCAGACGTACAAAGAAAAATACGAAGGTTACCACGATAATCAGCGTGGGTATCACTCCAATAATCCTTTTCGCAATGTATCTAAGCATTCACTCAACACCTTTCATTTCAGCCAGGGCATACCCCCTGTCTCGTTTTCCTTCTGTTCCATATCTGCTGCCAAATCATGGGAAAATGGTCTGGCGGACCATATGCTTCCGCCAGACCATCTCCTTCTCCAACTTCATCTCCGTTTACTTGCTCATCTTACCATTTCTCAGGTTAATGCAGTTGTCCGGGAATACCTTCACATCTACCATGTTCTTGGAGGTTGCCCAGGTGTTGGCATCATTTGCCAGGCTGATCAGCGGGCACTCCTCCCAGATAATATCCTGTACCTTTGCGTATGCCTCTGCTCTCTTGGCGTCGTCTGCCGTGGACAGAGCGTCCTGAAGAAGCTGATCCACTTCCTCGTTCTCGTAGTAGCAGATGTTGTAGCTCATCGGCGGCTCGGACTCAACGGCCATCAGCGGGCGGATACCCCAGTCGGCGTCGCCGGTGGAGGGAGACCATCCGATTACATACATCTCAACCTCTGCCTCAGAACCGGGAACATCCACGTCCTGAACCTTCTGGTTTACAACCGCGCTCTCCAGAGCGTTGATCTGAAGATCGATGCCAACCTGCGCCAGCTGCTGCTGCAGGAACTCGCACTGCTTTAAGTTAGAGGTTGTGGAAGCGCACATAACGCTGGTGCTGAATCCGTCCGGATATCCGGCCTCTGCCAGCAGCGCCTTCGCCTTCTCGATATCGTAGGGATAAACGTCGTTTGCCTTGTAGTACTGAACTGCCGGTCCGATAATGGAGGTTGCCGGAGTTGCAACGCCGTTCTTAACTACTGCGCAGTAAGCTTCCTTGTTGATCGCGTAGTTGATTGCCTGACGTACTCTCACATCGTTGAACGGAGCCTTCTGGTTGTTCATCATCAGGTAACGTACCACAATGCCCTCTTCCTGTCCTACAGATACGTTCGCGTCGCCGCGCAGGGACTCGATGCTCTCTGTGGGAACCGGCCAGATCAGCTGTGCGTCGCCGGACTGAAGCATAGCCACGCGGGTTGCGTTCTCTGCCACCGGCTTGAAGGTGATGGTCTTGAAGCCTGCGTCCGCGTCTACCAGAGCAGTTCCGCCGCAGATCTCCGGATCATAGCCCCACCAGTCCTTGTTCAGGGCGATGGTTGCGTGCTCGCCGGCAATCCACTCAACAAAGGTGTACTGGCCTGTGCCGACCGGGTTGGTTGCGCAGGCGTCGTTGCCCTGCGCGATCACAGCCGGGCTCATAACAACGCATGCCGGATGAGCCAGCGTGGGGATAAATGCGCCGAAGGGGCTCTCCAGCGTAACCTTCACGGTATAATCGTCAACAATCTCCGTGCTCTTTAAAATGTTGCACAGCAGGGTGGTTCTCTTTAATCCAAGCTCCTTGTCGCCCCAGCGGTCGAAGTTTGCCTTTGCCGCCTCTGCGTTCCACGGAGTGCCGTCTGTAAACTGGATTCCCTCTCTTAAATGGATCGTGAACTCTGTCGCGTCCTCATTGGCCTCGTAGTCCGTAGCCAGCATGGGGATGATCTTCATATCATCGTCAAAGCCGAACAGTCCGTCCATGATCAGACGCTGAATACCGCCGGACAGGGTGTCGCTGGTGTCCATGGGATCCATGGTGGTAAAGTCTACCAGCATAGCCGCGGTAATATCGGTATCCTGGGATACGGACTCACCCTCTGCCAGTTCAACTGCCGCCGTAGTCTCAGCCGGAGCGTCTCCCGCAGCCGCCGTGGTCTCAGGAGTGCTGCTTCCGCCGCATGCCGTCAGCGCTGCCATAGACGCTGCCATCAGCAGTGCAGCAAGCTTTTTGCTTTTCTTCATCATAATTTCCTCCTCATTTTCTTGTCTTCGTGTTTTCCCGGCAGACGCCGCGGACATCAGCCCCGTACATCTGTCAGCCATGCGCATACAAAAAAGGGTGCGCAATCTCACATGGATTTACTATACACTTTATCCTACTACTTTGTCAAATAGGAATTTCAAAAAAATGATAAAATCACGCAATAACTGCGCACTATTGCATTTCCCGTCCGGCAGTGCTATACTTACAGCCATGCGAAAAATCCGCTTTCATACATCATTATTTACAGAAAAGAGGAATCTTCATGCTGCCGAAAATAGGAATTACTACCATGAACACCAAAAACCCAAACTCCGGCGCCCTGTTAAGCACCAACGGCTGGACATACACCAACGCTGTGTCAAAGGGAGGCGGCCTGCCGCTGCTCCTTCCTGCTGTTACTGATGAAAGGCAGCTGGACGCCATGGCGGAGGCCTGCGACGGCTTTATCTTCAGCGGCGGAGTTGACGTCACTCCCTGCTGCTACGGCGAGATGGCACATCCCCTGGTTGGCGATACCAGCCTGTCTCTTGACAGGAGCCAGATCGGGCTCATGAAGCGTGTGATAAAGGCCAGAAAGCCCTTTCTTGCCATCTGCCGGGGCCACCAGGTTCTGAACGTCGCCTGCGGCGGAACCCTGTATCAGGACAACAGCCTTCATGGCGAGAACACTGCCCGCCACATGATCCGCGACGACCGCGGAGACGTAAGCCATCAGGTATCCATCGTCCCGGACAGCGCTCTGTACGGCATGTTCGGCGGCCGCATCTGGGTCAACAGCTACCACCATCAGAGCATCCGCGTCCTCGGCGACGGCCTGAAAATCACCGCCACAGCAGACGACGGGATCATCGAGGCGGTGGAACTGACGGATTACCCCTATGGTCTCGGCATTCAGTGGCATCCGGAAGCGCTTCTCGTGGCCTCCGATGATATGCTTCCGTTATTTACCGGTCTGATAAAAGCGGCAGAAATTCACTGAGGCTGTAGTACATTTCTCCCTTAAGCCCTCTCACCGGCTCCGCGGCGGCCATGGAGTTTAAAATAGCCTCCTGCGCCGCCTCGGCGGCCGCCAGAAACGCTCTGTTTATCACCGTCTCCGGAATCGCCTGGAGCTCAAGCAGCTCCTCGCCGCCGTCTGCGGGAATCCGGTTAGCCGTCGTAAATCCGATCATCACCTCGCCGCTTCCGTGGCCCGTATAGGAGCCGGTTCTGGCGATTCCCACGCCGAGACGGCGTATAATCCGCTTCAGCTGCCGGCTGGTCACAGGCAGATCCGTAGCCAGTACCGTCATAATCGAGCCCTGATCCTGGGCGGATGCCGCCATATCGTCCTTTTCCTTTTTCAGCTCCAGAATTCTTGCTCCCACCGGCTTTCCATCCAGAACAAAGTCCTCCGTGGCGCCAAAGTTCGACTGCACCAGCACGCCGATGGTATAGCTTCTTCCGCCGATCTCCACGATTCGTGAGGAAGAGCCGATGCCGCCCTTCATGCCGTAGCAGACCGTCCCTGCGCCGGCTCCCACGCCGCCCTCCTCAAAATCCTCCGCGGCGGCGGCAAATGCCTGCTCCACATGCTCAGCAAAAACTGCCCTTTTTTGAATCCGGTTGATCCTGCTGTCATTGCACTCTCCCACAACCGGATTCACGCTCAGGGCTTCTATGCCGTCCTGCCTGCAGCGCTCCATCACATGCTCCGCCAGCGCGTCCCACACAAGTCCCGTATTCATGGTATTTGTCAGGGCGATGGGCGTCTCCAGAGTCCCAAGCTCCTCAATCTGCACAAGCCCGGCGCTCTTTCCAAAGCCATTGTGAACATAGGCCGCGGCTGTATATTTTTTAGAAAAGCAGTTGTCCTTCCCAGGCACGATCACGGTAACTCCCGTATGGTTCGTTTCATTCCTGACCGTACAGTGGCCGACCAGCACTCCCGGCACATCAGTGATCTTATTTCTTGCCCCCGTCTTCACTCTCCCCGGCTGAATACCAAAATCCCGAATTCGTTTTCCTGCCATTTCTTCTCCCTTCTTTTTCACATTTTTACATATTTTCTATTGTTATCTAAATTTAACTGTGGTAAACTATAATATAAACATAATTTGTTGATTTGCTTGTTTCTCCGCAGGTATCCGCCTGTGTGAAAGGAGGTCGATGTGTATGATAACAAGGCAAATTGACACTTGCCGCCGGTACAGGCCCGTTCCCATCTCATTTCTGATCAACACGGCCAACACATTTCACTGCGACATATTTATAGAATGCGATAACCTCCAGGTGAATGTAAAAAGCTACGATGAGATGATCCGTGACCTCCGGTTCCACGGCAGAACGCTCCGCTTCTTTTTCAACGGAGCAGATGAGCTGGTCGCTCAGCAAACAATTGAAAGAATTTTTCAGGAGTAAACTTATGATGAACACAGAACATTCACACTGAAAAAGGACAGCCCCGTTCTCTGCGTTATGCCGGAGCAGCTGTCCTTTTTTATTTCCATTATAAATGTTCCATTCCTCCGATGGGAAAATAATAAAAAAGAATCCTGCTACGCAGGATTCTCCGCCTGCGGCGGGTCGCGTCAGCGACATCATTCCATCCCGCCGCAGTGCGATCCCCGCGGAGCGTTTTTATATCATAGAACGCACTTTCCTATGATATAATAAAGATGGGCTTACAAGCGAGCTTGACGCCCATCTTTGCCATTGTTTTCCCGCCGTCCTGAATTATTACGTTCAGTTATCCTCTTCTTGTTTTTCGGATACGGAGAATACGAAGCGTTTTCTTGCCATCTCATCGTTCTCCAGATACTCATCGTAGGATGTAATCTTATCAATCAGCTGGCCGTTTACAATCTCCATGATCCGGTTTGCGGTGGTCTGCACGATCTGATGGTCGCGGGATGAGAAAATCAGCACGCCCGGGAACTTCACCAGTCCGGTGTTCAGCGCCGTGATCGACTCCATGTCCAGATGGTCCGTCGGCTCGTCGAGCAGCAGCACGTTGGCGCCGGAAATCATCAGCTTGGAGAGCATACACCGCACCTTCTCGCCTCCGGACAGCACCTTTACCTTCTTCACGCCGTCCTCGCCGGCAAACAGCATCCGTCCCAAAAAGCCGCGCACATAGGTCACGTCCTTCTCCGGAGAATACTGCGTCAGCCAGTCCACAATCGTATCATCACTGGCAAATTCCGCGCTGTTGTCCTTGGGGAAATAGGACTGGGTCGTGGTCAGTCCCCATTTGTAAGAGCCCTCGTCCGGCTCCATCTCCCCGGCCAGTATCTGGAACAGAACGGTCTTCGCCCGCTCGTTGGGGCCTACCAGCGCCACCTTGTCCTCGCGGTTCAGGGTGAAGGTCAGACCGTCCAGAATCTTCTCGCCGTCGATGGTCTTTGACAGATTCTCCACCTTCAGAACCTCGTTTCCAATCTCACGGGCCGGACGGAAATCGATGTACGGATACTTCCGGCTGGAGGGCTTGATATCATCCAGCTCGATCTTCTCCAGCGCGCGCTTTCTGGAGGTCGCCTGCTTAGACTTGGAGGCATTGGCAGAGAACCGCTGAATAAACTCCTGCAGCTCCTTGATCTTCTCCTCCTTCTTCCTGTTGGCTTCCTTCATCTGCTTGATCATCAGCTGGCTGGACTCGTACCAGAAGTCATAGTTTCCTGCGTACAGCTGAATCTTGCCATAATCGATATCCGCAATGCTGGTGCATACCTTATTCAGGAAATAACGGTCATGGGATACCACGATCACCGTATTTTCAAAGTTAATCAGAAACTCCTCCAGCCATGCAATCGCATCCAGATCCAGATGGTTGGTAGGCTCATCGAGAAGCAGGATATCCGGGTTGCCGAACAGCGCCTGGGCAAGCAGCACCTTCACCTTCAGGGCGCCTACCAGATCCTTCATGGTGCTGTAGTGATATTCCGTATCCACGCCAAGGCCGTTTAACAGGTTTGCCGCGTCGGACTCCGCCTCCCAGCCGTTCATCTCCGCGAACTCGCCTTCCAGCTCCGCCGCCTTGATGCCGTCCTCATCGGAAAAATCAGGCTTCATATAGATGGCGTCCTTCTCCTTCATCACCTCATACAGGCGCTTGTTTCCCATAATTACCGTATCCAGCACGGTATACTCATCATATTTAAAATGATCCTGCTGCAGGAAGGACAGACGCTGTCCCGGCGTAATCACCACGTCGCCGTTGGTGGGCTCCAGCTGCCCCGACAAAATCCGCAAAAACGTGGACTTGCCCGCTCCGTTGGCCCCGATCAGTCCGTAGCAGTTTCCTTCCGTAAACTTGATATTCACATCCTCAAACAATGCCTTTTTCCCAACGCGGAGAGTTACACCATTTGCACTAATCATGTTCTGACACCTTTCTTTGCTCTGAAACTGTTTTGTTTGAAAAAAATAGGGGCAGTTCCTGTCCCCATTTTTCGTACCATATTCATTTTACAGGAAAATCCCGAATTTGCAAGGCTTTTTCGATTTTTTACTTTAACATGGCCCCATACCGCCCTAAAAAGCTCTGGGTCCGTTCATTTTCAGAGGCAAACACCTCCGCCGGCGTTCCCTGCTCCACGATCACTCCGTCCGCCATAAAAATCACCCGGTCGGAAATATCCCGTGCAAATGCCATCTCATGGGTGACGATTACCATGGCGATATGAAGATCTGCCAGGGATTTTATCACTTTTAAGACCTCTCCCGTCAGCTCCGGATCCAGCGCCGAGGTCGGCTCGTCAAAAAACAGGATCTTCGGATTCAGCGCCAGGGCGCGGGCAATAGCCACACGCTGACACTGGCCGCCGGACAGCTGGCAGGGATAGGCGTCCGCCTTGTCCTCGAGCCCCATCTTCCGGAGCAGCTCACGGGCCGTCTGAAACACCTCGTCCTTATTTCTCTTTTGAACCGTAAGCGGAGCGTCCGTAATATTCTTCATCACAGAATAATGGGGAAACAGATTGAAATTCTGGAAAACCAGCCCATAGTTCTGCCGGATCCTTTTCAGCTCCTGCTTCGGCGCGTAGACGGTCTTCCCCTGGTCACTGTTCCAGGCCGCCTTTTCTCCCAGGTAGATCAGCTCCCCGCTGTCCATGGTCTCCAGCATGGTGGCACACCGCAGAAGGGTGGACTTTCCCGAACCGGAGGGCCCGATGATCGAAACGATCTCTCCGTCTCCAACCTGCAGCGAAATATCCCGGATGACGGACAGGCCGTCAAAGGATTTCTGTACGTGATTCATTTCCAATAAGTTCATCATATTCCTCCGCCGCTACTGGTAATAAGAAAGCTTCTTTTCCGCGTAGTCCATGACCACCGCCACAATCAGATTAAACACATAGTAGAAAATACCGGCTGCCACAAACGGCATCAGGCTGGCCTGGGAGGCCGCCAGGGCCTTGGCATTGGTAAACATCTCCATCACGCCCAGAGTAAAGGCCAGGGAGGTGTCCTTGACCAGCGTAATGACCTCATTGGTTACCGAAGGCAGGATCCGCTTGATCGCCTGGGGCATAATGATCTTTACAAAGGTCTGGGGCCTGCTGTAGCCCAAAAGCTTCGCCGCCTCATACTGCCCCGCCGGCATGGACTGGATTCCGCTTCTGTAAATCTCCGCGAAATACGCAGCGTAATTAATCACAAATCCGATAAAGGTGGCCCACAGCCGGTAGCTGTTGCCGATCTGCAGTCCGAACAGATAATAGGGTCCAAAATAAACGACCATCAGCTGCAGCATCAGCGGCGTTCCGCGCATGATGGAAATATATCCCTGCACCACCGTCCGCAGCGCACGGCTCTTCGCCATCCTGCCGAAGGAAATCAAAAGGCCGAGGGGCAGGGAAAAGATCAGCGTCACCGTAAAGATCTGTACGCTGACCAGCATGCCCTCCATCAGTTTTGAAATGATCACGCTTATATCCATAAAAATTCCCTGCTCCTTCTGCCTCTTTCTTCTTTCATTCATCGTGGTGATTCGCAAAAGGCGAATCATGTTCGTTTATTTTCCGATGGTGGTAACGTCACGGCCAAACCACTCGTTGGAAATCTCCGCCAGAGTTCCGTCTGCCGCCATATCCTCCAGAGCCGTCTGAACCTTGTCCCGCAGCTCCGTATTGCCCTTCTTGAAGCCGATGCCGTACTCCTCAGACGCAAGGGTCTCATCGAGAATCTTGTACTGGTCGCCGTCCTCTCTCTGCTCGATCTGATAACCGGCCACGATCACATCCATGGCAATGGCGTCCACAGCTCCCATCTCCAGATCCATAAACGCGGTGTTGTAATCCGGCGTTGTCTGCAGCGCTGAGAATGAAGCAGTCAGCTCCGCATCATCGTTTAAAGCCTTCTCCGCGGAGGAATCCGTCTGAACCTCCACAACCTTGCCTGCCAGATCGGCCAGGGTGCTGATGCCGGAATCCGCCTTCACTACAAATACCTGGCTGTTGTCCATATAAGGCTCGCTCCAGGTATAGGCATCCTCACGGCCGTTCATGGTAAAGCCGTTCCAGATGCAGTCAATGGTTCCTGCCTCCAGCTCCATGTCCTTCGCGTCCCAGGCAATGGGCTGAGCCACAAATTCAAGGCCAAGGCGGGAAGCCACCTCTTTGGCCAGATCCAGATCAAAGCCTGTATACTCTCCGTCATCACCTACAAATCCCATAGGCGGGAAGTTCTGATCAAAGCCGACGGTAAAGGTTCCGCCTGCTGCCTCAGAAGCTGCCGCCTCCGTGCTCTCATCGCTTTCCTCTGCGCTCTCAGCCGCAGAGCTGTCCGCCCCGGAGGAAGCCTCCGTCTGACTCTCAGCCGCTGTTGTCTCCGCCGTATTGCCGCCGCATCCTGCCAGGGATACCGCCATCATTCCTGCCATAACTGCACTTAACAATCTCTTTTTCATAGTATGTTCTCCTCCTCATCCGCACTGCTTTTTGCACAGCACGTTATCATAGTAGCATACTAAAGTGTTTGTGTCTACTGTTTTTTTGCGTAATCTGCGGTTTAGGCAGGAAATATCTGAAGCTCTCCTTTTATTCCCGCGGGCAGACGAACCTCGACCGTTGTTTCTGACCGCTTCACTGTCTGAAGCACTTCTCCGGAAAATACGGCCTTATACTCACAGCCCGGCGCCATATTTACCAGAATCACGCTTGCATCCTTTCTCTGCTGATCCACACTGATACAGGCCTTCCTTCCATCCTCGTCAAAGGATACTGACTGAATCCATGTCTGAAAGCCTGCCGAAACAGTTCCCTGCCTGTAATACGCATTTCCCCAGATATTAACCGGTGTTGACAGGCCGCCGAACTGATGATGCCAGCCGCCTCTTCCCGATGCAATATTCAGAAATTCATATGTATTATAAGAAAAATCCGCTTCTCTTCCATATGAAGAAAGGGCCGTACTGGCAATTTTAAATGCCAGCTCACCATTCCCATCATCCAGAAGCGCCTTCCACAGCAGCCACTGATAGGGGAACCAGACACAGCCGTTCCAATACCCGTTTCCCGTATAATACCCGGAGCTCATATCCACAGCGCTGATTCCCACCGGGGAAAACATTTCCTTTTCAGAAGTAATGTGCCCAAGCAGTCTCTGTCTTTGCTGCGGAGTGCACGCGTCCGCCAAAAACGGGAGGCACCCTTCCATTCCTTTATTAAAGTTTTCACCATCTTCCGTAACCATTCTGCATTTAAAATCACCTGCCTCATCATGAACCACATAAGAAAAATATCCCGTTTCCTCATCCCAGGAATAGGTCTGGAGCGCATCAGACCACCGCTCAATATCTCGTTCATAAACAGCCTTGTCCTCCTGCCGCCCCAGCCATTCTGCAATCCTTTTCAGAATTTTTCCGCTGAGAATCAGCATGCACACCGATACCACCGGCGCCACGGTATTCTGAAGTCCATGATGAAATACATAAAGCTGCGCCGGCAGATCATCCATACCGCTGGCATTGTAATAATAATCATATGTATTTGTAAGACCCGTTTTAAATTTAGCTGTTGTAGAACCATACATTCTTCCTGCCAGGAACTCATAGAACATTTTTGCCCTTTCATAGTATCCTGCAAAAACAGCTTTATTCTCCGCTCTCTGAAGCATCTCGTAAAACAGTATGATCTCCATGGGAACCGGACTTCCATGATTTAGAAATGCATAATCCCTGTTGTCTTCTGTGGATAAATACAAATCCAAAATGTACTCTGCAAATTTCGGGTTCACATCCAGAAGCCCCAGACCGATAAATCCGGAATCCCAGGTATACAGGCTGTCCCATCGTTTTCCCGGCGTAAAATGCCGGATATAGCTTCCATGGCAATATATGGGATACACAATGTTCGTCAATGTCGCCGCCCGCAAAAGCCGTCCGCTCAGCTCATATTTTTTTCCATCTGAGCAGTACCTCATGGGCGATACCTTTCTTTTTCCGGCTTCCATGATTTCCCTGCAGTCTTGGACAGATAACTGAGTCAGCCCCTCCACGCTGACCGCCATATATTCTGTGTGGCTTTCTCCCGGATTCAGGAAAACAGAGTGCACCATCACATTATGATAGTATCCTCTCTCCTCTTTTCTGGAAAAAGCCATTGTCTGCGGCTTCTGCATATCACTGGTTAATGTGTACGGGCTGGACAGCCTGCTTATTACCGCGTCCTCCAGACAGCCGGAGTAAACAGAGCGCTCCAGCACGTGTTCTCCGAATGTTTTCAAATGATAGGTCTCATAAATATCCTCATATTTATATTCATATATCTGATTTTTCTTTACGCAGGAAATGGGCTTTACCTCCCGGCAGCGCTCCCTCACAAAAATCCTGCCCGCATTCCGTTTCTCTGTCAGAAAAAAGCAGTCCAGCTCAATTCCGCCGCCGCCCTTTGAAACCATATCCACAGTAAAATCTCCGAATCTCAAAAAATGGACAGGTACGCGGACAAATGCCGGCTGGTCGGACGCAGGAAACGTCACTTCAGATTTTTTCGTAATGCCCCGGCAGGTCGCGTAAAGATCAAATTCTGCATTCTGATTCTCCGGCGTACGATAGCGGATCATCAAAATACCATCATCAAAATCATGAATCTTCTGGCAATATGTAACCCGGTCTCCAGCGTCAGCTCCGAAGGCCTTTTCCGGTACATTGATCACATATTCCCGGCTTACACGGTCTCCCAGTCCATGTCCATATAAAAATCCGGAATCCAGAAACTCTCCTTTTTTTGTCCCGTCCGGATTCAGCCCATCCCACGGCCTGGGATCCGCATACTCGTATTTTACATAATCCAGGGCGTCCCACAGAATCGTATCGGTGGTTTTTTCCGCATAAACCGTCTGCTTGTCTCTGTATTCGATTGCTGAAAACAGATTAATCAGGCAATTTTGCTTTAAGCTGCTGTTATTATGAAAATCAACCTGAATCACAGCCGTATTATCATCTGCAGATGCCACGGCAACATCCGCATACACCAGCTCCTTCTCGACCAGCTCATACCGGTAGCTGAAATACCCCAGATCTCCCGCTGCATCCCACGGATGGTAGCCGCTGGATACCACTGCATTTGGCGGACGCACTCCGCTGAAGGCCAGCGTTGGAAACACCACCAGATCAAAGCGGGCTCCAGGCGCAGCTGTTTTTTCTTCCGGAACCGGCCTTGACACCCCCATATATTTTTTGGAATACGGCCCCCATAATGGAAGACCTTTTTCTAATCCCTCTGACATCGTTATTCCTCCAATCTTTCCTTGCATTTTCTTTTTCGTTTTTTTATAATGATGAATCATACCCCGCAGCCAGTTATGCACAAACCATGAGGTAAAACTATGAATTTTCAACAGCTGGAAAATTTTTTAATGATATGCCAGGAGGGCAGCATCACTGCCGCCTCCAAAAAGCTTTTTATCACCCAGCCCGCTTTAAGCCAGCAGATTTCACGGATTGAAGCTGAACTTGGCACTGCTGTCTTTCACAGGAACAATTCTGTTCTTGAACTGACCGCTGCCGGAGAGCGTCTCAGAACCAGCGCGGAAAACATTCTCCATGAATACCAGAAGCTTCAGGATGATCTTACGCTTCCATCCGGCCCCAGCAGACAATATCTGTCTGTAGCCACCACAAAAACCCGTTCCTTTCTTCCCATGACCTACCTGCTCCCTCTGTTTCACGCATCAAATCCGGATATTCACGTGAATATTGTAGAGGTCAACAGCTATCAGGTGGAAGAAACCATCCTAAGCGGAAAAGCTGACATGGGCTTCTGCCAGCCGCCCAACTATCTCCCGATCAAAACAGAACTCGTATATGAGGATGAAATTCTCGTTGCGGTTCCGCCTGACCACCCGCTGAATCAGGAGAAGCATCCTTTTAATGGACGCCATCCCGTTCTTTTTGCCAGAGATCTGGACCGGCAGCCATTTATCCAGGGAGCGCCCGGAAACTACACTCAGAATATGGCGCAAATGTATTTCAGTGAGCACCACATCCGCCCTCATTACGTTACACGGAGCGGCGCACCTGAATTTATTCATTTTTTTACAGCGGTTGGAACCGGCTGCTCCTTCACCTCGGAGATTTCCACGCTCCTGCTTCCATCCTTTCAGCGGTCACCGGTGTATTACTCCATTGGGGATGAAAGCCTGAAACTGCCCTTTTACATCGGTTATCGGGAAGGTACCCTTGTCACCTCCACCATGAGGTGCTTTATCGATTTTGCCAAAAAGGAATTTCCCAATATCTACCGGATTCGGGAAACTACCCCTTAACACCGCCCTCCAGCATTCCGGATATGATTCTTCTCTGGAGAATCAGCACAACAATAATAATCGGTATACTCACAAAAACAGCCGCTGCCGCAATCAGATGCCAGGGCGTATAGGTTTCTCCGGAAAACATGGTCAGAGCCACCGTCACGGTTCTGGCCTTTTTTGTCGGATTCAGAACAGAGGCAAAAATATAGTTGTTCCATACATTGATAAACGTCATGATGCTGATTGTAAAAACACCGGGGCTTACAATGGGAATCAGTATTTTCGTGAAAATCTGAGGCACGGAAGCCCCGTCAATCATAGCGCTTTCTTCCAGCTCCATAGGAATTGTCTGAAAAAAGCCCATCAGATACCACACGCCGCTTGGAAGCTCCACCGCCACCATTACAAGCGCCAGGCCTGTGATGGAATTCAGCATATTCAGGTTACTGAGCATCATATAGATCGGATTCAGCAGCGTAACCGGCGGCAGCAGGGCAATCGTCAAAATCAGCAAAAGAATTATTTTCTTCCCCTTAATCGCTGTTCTGGCCAGAGAAAAGCTGGTCATGCTGCAAATGACAATAATCAGCAGCGTTGCGATTCCGGAAACAAGAAAGCTGTTTTTCACATATTGAAGAATCGGCTGTTCTCTCAACGCTTCCGCAAAATTTCTTATGCTCCAGGAGGAGGGAAGTATCTGTACCGGATATGCATAAAGCTCCTTCATATTTTTAAAGGAAGCAAGCACCAGCCATACAAACGGAAGCAGGATCGCCATAAGAAAAATGACTGTAAACAGATTAATTTTCCATGTTTTTTTCATTGACTACACCTCCATTTTGCTCTTAACGCCATCCTGGAAAAGTCCGGCGATCAGCAGGGACACAAGGAACGTCAGCGTTGCCAGCGCCGCTCCATACCCAAGATTGCCATAAGTAAAATAATTCTCCATCGCATACATGGTAAGGCTTTTTGTTGAATTCTGAGGCCCTCCGTCTGTTAAAACCTTAATCAGGTCATAAATCCGGAAGCTTGATATGGTCCGGAACATAACCGCTACCAGTACAATATTTTTCATATTCGGAAGCACCACCCGGAAAAACTTCTGCACACTGTTTGCCCCGTCAATCGCTGCCGCCTCCAGATAATCCGAAGAAACCGTTTTTAATCCTGACAGCAAAAGAAGCGACATATACGGCACCGTTTTCCATACATCTGCAATCGTAATTGCCGCAAATGCCCATCCCTTATCTGTTATCCAGGGAACGGGATCTTTAATCACATGCGCTGCGGAAAGCAGATAATTGATAATTCCATAGCTTTCTGCAAACATATAAGACCACATCAGACCGGATACTACCGTCGGTATGCACCAGGGAACCAGGATCATAGCCCGCACCAGCCCCTGTCCCCTGAAATTCCTGTTCATAATCAGGGCGCAGACCATGCCGATCACCGTTTCAAGAATTACGGAGATTACCGTAAATTTCACTGTAAATGCCAAGGATGTCCACATATCCGTATCCCGGAACATTTCCACATAATTATCCAGACCGACAAATTTTGCCCCATCTCTGATTGTCTGAATCCGCGATGCATAAAAGCTGGTTCTGACTGTATTGAATACCGGATATGCAATCAAAAATACAAATACAAGCGCTGCGGGAATCAAAAACAAATATCCCATCATTAACCGTTTTTTACCATTCACAATGCCACCCTCTCTCTAAAAAAAGGGCAGTATGCTCTGCCCTTTTTTCTGCTGTCTTAACGATCCAGAATATCCTGAATCCTTTCGGTCATCTGACTGACTCCCGTCTGCGCGTCCACATTTCCATCTATAATCTGAGCTGCCGTTCCAAAAATCTCTGCTGAAATTTCTGAGTAATACGGAGATGCCGGTCTTGACTTGCAGGTTGCCGCCGCTTCCTTCATTTCCGCCATCTGCGGCTGTTCTGTTTTTATCCGCTCATCATCATAGCAGGATATTCTTGCCGGCAGATTGGAATGCTTCAAAGCATAATTTATATTCGCTTCGTATCCTGTTGCAAATCTGGCCAGAAGCTTCGCTTCCTCAGGATGCGAGGAAAATGCAGATACTCCAAGATACCATCCGCCATTTGCCGAATAGGAGGCTTCCGCGCTTGTGCCGCCTGGAACAACCGTCATTCCTACCACATCGGAAACCGTTGAATTTTCCGGATTTACGGCACTGTTATACGCAGAAGGCCAGTCTACCATATAAAGAGCTCCGCCATTATTAAAAATAGCCTGTGAATCTGTCCACTTATAACCCCGGATTCCCGGATCCGTGATTCCCTGCTCAACCATATCACGCATCGTCTGAAGTCCTTTCGCCGCTTCCGGAGAATTCAGCGTGCAGATTCCATCCTTCTCAAATTCTGCCCCATAGCTCCACATGAAGCCAAGGGCCTGACAGGTCAGCCCTTCATATTCCTTCCATGCACTGGTATAACCGGCAATTCTTTTCCCTTCCTTCGCCTCTCCCTCCATAACGGTTTTGCTCTGTGCGATCAGCTCATCGTAGGTTTTTGCCGGTCCGGAAAATCCGTACTTTTCCAGCAGATCCTTTCTGTAAAGAAGGGCTCCTGTATTAATATATACAGGCAAAGCATATAAATTTCCATCGCTGCCTCTTCCTGTGTCCACAATACCACTGATGAAGTCTGCCATTTCCTCCTCTGTATATACGTCAGAAAGATCCGCCAGCCATCCTGCCTGTGTAAATTCTGCCGGCCAAGTACAGTCAAGCTGCATCACGTCAATGGAATCATCCTGGGATTGAAACACGGTGCTCAGTACCGTCTTTTTCTGTGTTGTATCGCTTGGATATTCCACCCGTTCCACCGTAATCCAGGGATATTCCTCCATAAACATTTCAATCATGCTTTCATTGGCGCCGCCGTCTGCCGGATTATGATAATAATGCAGCGTAACCGGCTCATGCTGCTGTTCCTGACTGTCGCCGGCGCTGCTGTTTTCATCTGCGTTTTCTGTTTTTTTGTTTGTATCCGCTGCCCCCTCCTGCTGCCCGGAACAGCCTGCCAGGCAGATTGCCGCGGCAGCACATAATGCCATCCTTAAGTTCCTTCTTTTCATGTTCAACCTCCACAAGACATTTCCTCAAAGCTGCTTCACTTCAATCATACAACCGGTTATAATGACTGATTTTTCAGTGTTTCTACTGCATAGTCTCATTATACTTTTCTCCGTTTGTTCTGTCTAATTGCAAATCATTATATTTCACATAATAGGAACCTAATGGCGGAGCTGATTCCGCCCGAATCAAGGAAAGGGAGCGCGTCTCCTCACGCGCTCCCTTTCTTTCCGTTCTTTCTCCCCCTCTAACTTGTAATAATCCGAAAATCCCCCTCTCCCTTTTCCACGTCAAACACCAGCGGGTGCTCTCCCGCCCAGTCCGGATCCTCCTCCGCCTGCTGCTGCCAGCTTCGGTACGCCTTGACAAAGCCGTCGTGGATCTGCTCCTCCACCTCCAGCCGGGCTTCCACCGCCTCATTGAAGGTGTCGAAGGTTCCCACGTAAAAGCGCTGGCGCTTGAATCCGATGCTGACGCGGTATTTTCCGTTCTTCGTCTCGTTTACGCCGCGGAAGCCGCTGGTGTTGTCGCACCGGTGCTTCCGGCTTTCCAGCCATTCAATGCAGGTGCCGTCTATCCGGTGGAGACGGTTTGGAATCTCCGCCCAGATTTCCCGGCGCAGACAGCCGCAGCTCTGGTAATTTCCGTGAACCAGATTGTTCTCCGTTACCTCCAGCTCAGTTCCGCAGTCGCAGCGGCAGTGCCAGAACACGGAGCCCTTCTTATCCCTCTCCGGCGTCACATACAGCGCTGTCAGCCGGCCGAATTTCCGGCCGGCAATATCCGTAAATCCCGGAGGACTGATGCGGCGCAGACAGCCGCAGCTTCTGTTTTTTCCTGCCTTCAGGTCGTGGGCCGCCGCACTGCAAAGCTTCCCGCAGCTGCAGCGGCATACCCAGAATGTCCGGCTTCTTCGGTTTTCTGTTCTGTAAAGAACGGTAAGCCGTCCAAAGGTACGGCCTGTCAGATCTTCGGCAATGGTGCCGTTTCTGGCCGTTGTTTTCGGAATACAGCCGCAGTTTTTTATGGTACCCCTGGTCAGACGCTTTGTATCCACGAAGGTTTCCTTTCCGCAATCGCATCTGCACCGCCATACAAAATATCTGTCTTTCAGTCTGTCTGTCCGTTCCAGAACCGTCAGCATCCCGAATTTTCGTCCTGTCAGATCCTGGGTTCGTGACATATGGATCTCCTCCTTCCCGCCATATGGCTTTTAAGAGTCTCTGCGCTTTCTCCTCACTGCGAGAACTGCCAGTCCTCCTCCCGATGCTGCCGCCAATAGCATCCAGACAGGAGCAGAGGACTCGTCTCCTGTTTTCGGGTTTCTCCATGCGGATTTTTTTCCTGCGGAGCCGCTCCGGGACATCCCGGATCCGCTTTCTCCTGCCGCAGCGCCGGCTCCTCCTGGTCCATTTGCTCCGATATTCGTTACTCCTGTGCCCGGGCCGGTTTCTCCTGTGCCTGAGCCGGTTTGCCCTGCACCTGGACCATTTCCGCCTGCGCCCGGTCCGGTTCCGCTGGCATCTGCCCCGCTGCCGCTGTTTCCGGGTTTGCGGCTTCCGCTGCTGCCATCGCCTTTTCGTATCGGAAGCTCTGCCACCTTAAATTCCCACTGAAGCTTTCCGATTTTATCCTGGAACTGATTGTCCACAGAAACCGGCACAGCCAGCTCCAGATTCAGCGCCATCTCACGCCCCGGACTTATGGTTCCCAGCTCCACCCAGTCCGCAAGACCTGCCGGCTCATCCGGAGTGGCAAAAAACAGCTCCGTGTCGTTTTCTTTTTTCACTCTGAGCTTCATCTGTGCGAGAAATTCCTTCTCCTCGATACCTCCGAGATAACGCAGGTAAATTCTCGCCCTGAACCGGTTTCTCCTGTTGTTCTTCAAAATAATTTTCTGCGTCAGAACGTCTCCAGGCATCACGTCCTTAAAATTCAGGAACAGATCGCTCAGCTGCCTTCCGTCCTCGTCAAACACAAAATTGTGTGCTGTTCCTTCATACCGTACCGCCGCGTCAGCTGCCTGCACTGTCATGGAAATTCCCCATGTCAGCATGGTAAGGATACAGAGAAACCGCCTCATATGCTTATACATGTCCGTACCTCCTTATCCTTCGCCCCTTCAGGGCATCATCCCCGCTTTGATATAATCCGCCGCGTCTGGTCCCCATGCTTCCTCCACAGCGCTTATCGGGCTGCTTTGGATCGCTTCTGCCAGCACATCGGTTACCAGCTTCCAGTTTTCCTCTTCTTCCGGATCTGACTTGTTCCATATTTTCAGTTTGCTTATATCTTCTATCAACGGCTTGCTGCACTCCTCACCAGGAGCCAGTTCCTTCTGGTAATAATAGCTGGTTCCTATTTTTTTCCATCCAGTCCCCATGTCAAAAGCTGGCGTTTCCACCGGTTCTCCCATCCTGTCTCCCTCATCATCCACCAGGTAACTGACCAGCCTCACACGAACAAAGATGTTTACATTTCCGTCATTCGCAACAGTCAGCGGTTCATTCTCCCGATATTTTACAACGCAAGACAGCCTCACCGGTGCAAACACATTCATCACCGTATCTGATTTGCTGATCAGATAGGCTGCCGTGCCTCCCGTCCCGCAAAGAGCAGCCACCGTCAGACCGACCGTTAAAAGCCGCATCAAACCTGTCCGACTGTTCATTCCCTGGTTCATCCATGATTTTTTCATGCTCACTCACCTCTTTCAGGGGTTCCGATTCCCTGGTCTGGGTAGTCGGCGTCATGCATTATGCTATATTCACTGAGCCATTTATTCTTTCTGCTGCCGTTTTGGCAGACAGCTTCGCCCTTCCAGCTCTCAGTCCTGTTCACTTTCTCAGGATCACCCAGAGTAATGGACTCGCTGTTTCCGCCGCTGTACCTCCAGGCCCAGGCCATATCCCCTTCAATACGATATTCTCCCACCGGCAGTCCCTTTATGGTTACTTCGCCATTTCCGGCAGCCCAGACATTCATATACGACTTTCCATCCTTCAGAATGGTAAATACATACAAATCCGCCGCCAATCCGCCGCTCTGCCTTACGGTCAGCTGACAGGATGCTATCTCCAGAGAAACAGCGCGGTTTTTCTTATACCCGCTTTCATCCTCTCCCTCCTGCCTTAAATAACAGTAATCAATCACAGGTACGATTGCATCCTTATACATAGCATTTATTTCCATGGAAGCGGTTCCTTTCCGTTTTTTTATCTTCCCTTCTTTTATCCAGCGGTCTTTGTCTAAAGGTGTATAATTCAGTTCAAGCTCCGGCTTATCCCCAATCATCTCTGTATCCGTATCTGCAACCCACGACGCAGCCGCATCGGCAGGCGCGTGCTTCCATTCTGTCGTTACACATCTGTCAAGAGCTTCCTTCTCCGGCATAAGATCCCCATAATATACAGTTTTCTGTTTTACCGTAAATGCAGGAACAAACACGTTTACCGCCCCGGTTTCTGCCGCTTTCTTTTCCTTCTCTGATCCGTCATGCAGCGGCGCTGCCTTAACCGTTACCGTATAGCTTCCATCCACTGACAGTCCGCTTAACCTTGCCGGCAGAGTTCCTGCATCCATCCCGTCCGTAATCGTGATAAATTCTGTCTGCCACGAATCCAATCCATAGCCGTTGTCCTTCTCCTTCATGTTCAGAGAGACCGCCCCGGCTCCCTCTCCCATGCTTACCTCTGTCCGCTCCCGCCAGTTTACTGAGCCATAGAGGTAAACATTACATGGCGACTTCGTGTTTATATGAATATCCGGTATCTTCACATCCGCCTTTCCTCCTGAAAGGGTTCTGACCCGCTTCGTGAGACTGTCATTGGCATATATACCGGAATCGTTCTCATGTGTCGGCACCTGATTTCCTCCGAGGAATCCCGCCTTCGGTCTGACCGTATACTCAACAATCAGCTTCCGGCCGTAAAAAGCTGATCTCGCGGCTCCGATATGAGGTTCCGTCTCCTTCCGTCCCTTCAGCTTGTCATCAAGAAAGTAATCGTTATAATCAAAGCCTGCCACCTTCAGCATTCCTTCGTTCAGAGATATTTGAATCCGGCCGTCAGCCACAGATTCTCTTCTTTCAAAGCCTTTATTGTTTTTATACGCTGCCGTATAAACCTTAACCTTCTCAACGCTTTCCGGGCCATCAAAGTATTTTGCCACTTTATCCGTAAGTACATATGTGCTTCTGGATTCACGCTTAAACTCGAAGATTTTCTCGCTGATGGATGTAAAGCTCTCCTCTATAGCCTTACTGGTAGGCGCAGCCAGGAAATACCCTTCTGTTCTCGGTCCTGCGATGTCATCGTCCTCCACCGTCCATTTAACCGTATTCTTATCAGGATACGTGGTTTTAACGTCAAATTTTTCTGCTTCCTTATAATTGCTGGAAAGAAAGTTTAAAAACCGGTTATCTGCCGGAGCCTGCGCATGATCTCTTGCATTTGTATTGTAACGGGGTCCAGTCCAGTATGTTTTCTCAGAATCCTCGAAATCCCCGTGCAGCTGATCTGCATTTACTTGGTCATTTACCCCAATACAGTATATTGTTACGCCCGCTTCCTTCAGCCGTCTGGCAGTCCTCACCGCAGCATCTGAAAACTCATCATCTAACCATCGATCACCTCTCGTTGCCGATCCGTCGGTGACAAGAATCACCACCTTTTTCCTGTTGGCGCCCGTTTCTGCACCTGGATAACCTGATCCTGTAAGCAGCTCTTCAGCCTTTTCCATTGCCTCATTAGTCCTTCTGACCTCATTAACTAATTCTATTCCGCTTACCGCACTTTTCGCAGCGCTTACTCCCGCTTCATCCATAGCTGTCCAGTCCATTCTGTTTCTCACTGTATTACCAAAGGAAATAATTGCCATTCTGTTGCTTGTATGGCTGCCGTACACCTGCCCCAGCTTGTCGATCAGCAGCGATGCTTTGTCCTTAGCCACAACAAGGCGGATTGCTCCATCCTGCAGTCTCTCGCCGCCTTTGCCGCTCATGGTTCCGCACTGATCCATAATCAGCACCACGTCCACCGCTTCCGGAGTATTGGTTTTATCTGATTCCGCATATGCGTCAATCGTTACCGTATAGCTTCCGTCATCATTTTTCTTTGCTGTTTTTTCGCATACCACGCTCTTTGTTTCACCGGCGTCATCCAAGGCAGAGTAACGCCCCTGTCTCCACCGTCCGTTCACCCAGACAGCCGGCATACACGGCCCGGCCTCTGTAAAAGCAACGCCTCTTGCATTTGAGGCGGTTGCCGGCCAATCGGAATTGCTGGCTACGTCAGAACCGCTGGCTGTCAGCCAGTCCGATGGGCTGGCCATATCATCTTCCAGACGGCGGCCTGGATTTTGGCTGTCATTTCTCACAGGCCGTCTGTACTCGTCCTCATCTTCTGTCTCCTCGTTCTCAATATACGGATTGTATTCCGGATCGTATATCGTTCCGTTTTCTCCTGTGATCACATTCATGCCGGCGGCAGAATCATTTTCAACTCCCGCCTTTGCCTGCAGTCCCGGCGAAATCGTCATGGCGGTCATCACACAGATAAGAGCGGCGCTGATCAGTTTTCTCCATTTCATGCTTCCTTATCCCTCCTTACCTGTCAGTCCATCCGCGGGCTGTCAAAGCATCGTCTCCATTGTGAGCCGTCTGTACCGCCTGCGCGGAGATTCCGATTTTCACTTCACTCTCCTGATACAGGTTCCCGATTTCATTATGAAAGAACACCTCCGTAAACAGCGGCGCAGTTGTCGATCCCGCCTCCAGCGGGACTTTATAATAATAGAATCCGTCCTTTTCCCGCCATTCCGACTCATTGATGTCACAGGAGATCAGGGACAGATCAGGCTTTCCCTGGGTTCCATCCCTTAAAGCAATGTTTGTTTCCACCTTCACACGAACATATGCCGGCTGCCTTCCCGTGTTCTTTATCCGTACAATCTTTGACAGCCTCTGCCCCGGCACCACTCCCTTCTGATCTTTAAAGGGAAGTTCTGTATCCCTGCCGGGAAGCTTCATAGTCTCTCTTACGGCAATTTTTACGTTTCCAGATGTAATCACATTGGTTACCGGGATTCTCGCTTCATAAAGCGCATAGGTTCCATAGGCTCCCACGGAAACCCCGGCAGCCAGCACAGCACAGGCGAATACTTTTCTTTTTTTCATTTTTACATTGCCCCTCTCCTTTTTCTGCCAATGCCAGTATTTAACATGCGTATTTTACGGACGGCCCGTGTTGCTCCCCTAATTCAGCTTGTCCCACGCATCAGACTCGTTTCTTACATTAGCCCTCTGAATCGCATAAGCCTTGAATTCCAGCGTAGGATAGTTTTTACCGTCTTCGATTTTTTCCATCATCTCACTGGTTACCGTTTCTTTTACTTTAAGCGTATTTTCTTTTAAAATTCCAAACTTCTGATCCTGATCTGCGGCCGGCACGATCCTCCACCACCTTTTCGGACCTCCGATACCTCCGCTTGGGAGTTCAGTCCATCCTTCTCCTATTTCCCATGTAACAAACCCATTAAGATCAGCTGATTCTTTCACCTCCACAATTACATAGCACTCCTCGCTGGACGCCAGAACCGTCACCGTCGGATCCTTTTTGATGTCATTGCCCGGTACCATCTTGTATTGCCGCTGATTCTTATCCCCTTTCTCTCCTGTATTCTCCGTAAGATCGATTTTCACTTTTCCCACCGTAAAGACATTTTCCACTGTCTCCGTTTTACTGGTCAGATACGCCCAGGTTCCTCCGGCTACGGTACCGGCCGCAACTGCCACCGCCATCAGAGCTGCCAAAAATCGTTTTTTCATGCTTCCTTCCTCCTTACTTGTACTGCATTGTATTTGTTACTATGTAACTATAAAATAAAACAGGATGTTCACCCCGCCTTATCTCCCTCAAAGACATCCGGAAGAATCATGAGCATCAGCAGAAACGCTCCGATTCCAATTCCCAGATAAATTCCCGGCGGACGCTTTACATATTCCACCGCGTATCCCAGATAAGGAATGGACACAATCGGCTTTCCGATCACATTTTTACAGAAAACCAGACTTCCGTCCTCCGTATCGTTGGCATCCCCTTTCGTTCTGAAATACAAAAGCTCCGGCTGCTCCTGATCGTAAAGGATTTCTGTGATTCTGTGAGTCACAATCATATCCTCATCCATCACAAAGGTTATCGGATCTCCTACCTTCAGACTCCCGCAGTCCTCCCTTTTCACATAAATCAGAGATCCCACAGGATACGCCGGTTCCATGGAGCCGGAAAGAACGGTGAACGCCTCCATCCCTGCAAGGCGGATTCCCACGAGAAAAAGCGCCGCCGCCGCGGCTGCAATCACCACCGCAGTTGTCAATACGTTCCATATCCGTTTTATTCTGTTCATGACATTTCCTTCTCCCTCCAGATGCAGCAGCTTGCAAAATTCCGTCATATACAACAGAATCTCCCTTTTGTTGTAAACAGAGCCAGACGTCCCTGCCTGCGGGCCTGTGGTATGTCTGGCCGCCTGACAATGGCTTGTAATAAAAAAAGGCTAAAACAAAACTCTCCGGATTTATCCCTCCGAAGGCCTTTGTTTTAGCCAAATATGTGAATAAATATTAACTTTTTCGGACTGTTTCTTTTTTTCCCCGGCAGTCCCTTCTTTTGATGCGCAAATTTTTCAGTAAGCTTCTTTTTGACAAAATAAATTTATTTTTTTCTTTGATGCGTTCAATTTTTTTAACATATACGCTGGATTTTTCGCGGAAACTATAGTATAATAACTTAAGAATTCCAGTTCTGATACAACGAAAGGGAGATTCTGTTGTAATCCTCCGCCAGCAGGTTCAGCGCTTCCAATTGGCGGATATGTGTTTCCCCGCTCTCCATTGTATAGATTCTCGTGGTATTGATGCTGCTGTGACCCAGGATATCGGACAATCTCAGCAGATCTTTTTCTGTATTATAATACACTCTTGCAAACAAATGTCTCAGATTGTGCGGAAACACCTTTTCCGTCTCCACACCTGCCGTTTCCGCCAGCTTTTTCATCTCTCTCCAGATGTTGCTTCTGTCCATGGGGCGGCCTGTCCGGGTGATGAATATGGGGCCTGATTTAATTCCCGTCTTCTCGCAGTAGGTCCGCAGACGCCTGCACAGTCCCTCTGTCAGGAATATCTTTCTGATTTTCCCTTTACAGTCCACCTGGGTATATCGCAGCCGCAAAGATTCCGCCGTAATATACGAAAGCTCCGAGATCCGTATCCCCGTAGAGCATACCGTCTGCAGAAGCATCTCCATCCGTTCGTTTTTTTCCTTCCTTGCCGCATCCACCAGCCGTTCATACTCTGCTCTGGACAGCTCTCCCTTTTCAGAGCAGAACATCTGCCTGCGGATACGGATCAGACGCACAACGCAGCCCTCCCAGCCGGCATAACGGAACAGCCCGTTCACCGCTGCCAGAGCGCCGTTTACTGTAGACGGGGCCAGCCTTCCTTTTAACTGCTCCTTCCATCTCAGAACACATTCCTTATCTACCTGCTCTGTTTTCGTTTCCTCCAGAAACTCCTGAAACTGCTCCAGATAATAACAATATTTCTGAATCGTCCCCCCGCTTTTTTCATTCTGATAGAGCCATTGGCGGTACTCCCGCACCAGACCGGCTGTGAGAACATGTCCTTCCATTATCTCATCTCCTCTTTTGCGTTGTAGCCCGGCGCATATTCCCGGGTTCCTTTTCAGTGTACCATCAATGCCTGTCTCTGTACAGAATGAAAATCGACTTTCATAAAAAATACACGGAGGATATGCATCCCGGCGGATTTTCTCCGCCCGTGCATATCCTCCGTGATTTCATTTTATTATTTCACGTTTCTGAAATCTCTTACTTGCCGTAGTAAGCTCTCAGATACATCTCCTTGATCTCGCTCATCAGCGGATATCTCGGATTGGCGCCAGTACACTGGTCATCGAAGGCCTGCTCGGTCATGGCATCCAGCGTATCCAGGAAATACTTCTCGTCCACACCGTACTCGGCGATGGTCTTCTTCACGCCTACCGCTGCCTTCAGCTCCTCGATCTTGTCGATCAGCTTCTTCACAGCCTCCTCATCGCTGGCCGCCTGAATGCCTACGAAGCGCGCGCACTCTGCGTATCTTGCTCTGGTGTGCGGATACTGATACTGGGAGAAGGTTCCCATCTTTCTCGGGCACTCCGCGGAGTTGTACTCCACAACCATGGAAATCAGCAGCGCGTTTGCGATGCCGTGGGGCAGGTGATGGAATGCGCCCAGCTTGTGCGCCATGGAATGGCACACGCCCAGGAATGCATTTGCAAATGCCATACCGGCCATGCAGGAAGCGTCGGCCATCTTGGTTCTGGCCTCCACGTTGGCCCCGTCGCTGTAAGCGGTGGGCAGGTACTCAAATACGTTCTTCATTGCCTTTAAGGCCAGGCCGTCGGTGTAATCCGTAGCCATAACGGAAGCGTATGCCTCCAGCGCATGGGTCAGAACGTCCACGCCGGACGCGCTGGTCAGTCCCTTCGGCTGGCTCATCATATTGTCCGTATCCACGATTGCCATATTCGGCAGCAGCTGATAGTCAGCCAGCGGATACTTCACGCCGGTCTCCTGATCGGTGATAACAGCAAACGGAGTTACCTCGGAGCCAGTACCAGAGGAGGTCGGGATTGCGACAAAGTATGCCTTCTCGCCCATCTTCGGGAAGGTGTAGACACGCTTCCGGATATCGATGAACCGCATGGCCATATCCTGGAAATCCACCTCCGGATGCTCGTACATTACCCACATGATCTTACCGGCGTCCATAGCGGAGCCGCCGCCCAGGGCGATGATCACATCCGGCTTAAAGGCGGTCATAGCCTTCGCGCCTGCCTGTGCATTTGCCAGAGTCGGATCCGGCTGTACATCAGAGAAGCACTGATATACGATTCCCATCTCATCCAGCTTGTCGGTAATCGGCTTGGTGTAGCCGTTCATATATAAGAAGGAGTCTGTAACGATAAATGCTCTCTTCTTGTTCATAATGGTGCCCAGCTCATCCAGAGCCACCGGCAGACAGCCTTTCTTGAAGTATACCTTCTCAGGAGCTCTAAACCACAGCATATTCTCTCTCCTCTCAGCCACAGTCTTCACATTCAGCAGATGCTTCACGCCCACGTTCTCGGAAACGGAGTTGCCGCCCCAGGAACCGCAGCCCAGTGTCAGAGACGGAGCCAGCTTGAAGTTGTACAGATCGCCGATGCCGCCGTGGGAGGACGGAGTATTTGTCAGGATACGGCAGGTCTTCATGGCCTCCGCGTGCTTCATGATCTTCTCATGCTCGTTTACATCGATATACAGGGAGGAGGTGTGGCCGTAGCCGCCGTCCGCCACCAGACGCTCTGCCTTTGCCAGCGCCTCGTCGAAGGTCTCCGCCTTGTACATGGCAAGAACCGGGGACAGCTTCTCATGCGCGAACTCCTCGCTGATGTCCACAGACTCAACCTCGCCGATGATGATCTTCGTATCAACCGGAACGTCAACGCCTGCCAGCTTTGCAATCGTATGTGCGCTCTGTCCCACGATCTTGGCATTCAGAGAGCCGTTGATCAGGATGGTCTTTCTCACCTTCTCGATCTCATCCGGCTTTAAGAAATAGCATCCGCGGTACGCGAATTCCTTCTTCACTTCCTCATAGACCGGAGCCAAAACCGTCACGGACTGCTCAGACGCGCAGATCATACCATTATCGAAGGTCTTGGAATGGATAATGGAGTTTACCGCCATCTTAATGTCCGCGGTCTCATCGATAATAACCGGAGTATTTCCTGCGCCTACGCCCAGCGCCGGTTTTCCGGAGGAATAGGCCGCCTTAACCATGCCCGGGCCGCCGGTTGCCAGAATGATGTCTGCATCCTTCATAACCGTGTTGGTCAGCTCCAGAGACGGAACATCGATCCAGCCGATGATGCCCTCCGGCGCACCGGCCTTCACAGCCGCGTCCAGAACCACCTTAGCCGCCGCGATGGTGGATTCCTTTGCACGGGGATGCGGGGAAATGATGATGGCATTTCTGGTCTTTAAGCTGATCAGCGTTTTAAAAATCGCTGTGGAGGTCGGGTTGGTGGTCGGAATAACCGCCGCGATCAGACCGATCGGCTCTGCGATCTTCTTGATTCCGTATGCCTTATCCTCCTCGATCACGCCGCAGGTTTTGGTGTTCTTATAAGCATTGTAGATATACTCTGCCGCGTAGTTGTTCTTGATTACCTTATCCTCAACCACGCCCATGCCGGTCTCGGCTACCGCCATCTTTGCCAGCGGAATTCTCATCTTATTGGCTGCGGAAGCCGCCTCAAAGAAAATTTTATCTACCTGCTCCTGAGTAAAGGATGCAAACACCCTCTGCGCCTCGCGCATAGCCTGCATCTTTGCTTCCAGAGCTTCTACGCTGTCAATGATTTCGGGAACTGCTGTGTTTTCTTTCTTCGCCATTTTTCCTCTCCTCCATTGGGTTATTCTCTTGGATTTCATTCGGTTTATTTTCGTGATATTTTTTTAACAATATAACTATCTGCATTATACATGTTCGTTAAATAATTGTCAATAAGAAAACTCATAATTTTTTGAGTCTTTTTCGCATCATCATAGTCAAAATAACCAGAACATAAA
The DNA here is from genome assembly GCA_030524245.1 of Eubacteriales bacterium. Taxonomy (GTDB): domain Bacteria; phylum Bacillota; class Clostridia; order Lachnospirales; family Lachnospiraceae; genus Brotaphodocola. The sequence continues at coordinate 9,018 of JAUNGW010000005.1, read as the reverse complement.
AAAGGGAGAAGCATATGTCCGTTTCAGATCACAGGTTTCTCCCTCTTTTCCTTTTATACCGTCTTTTCCTTATAACCCAGCGCCTGTTCCAGTGCCATCTTCTCCTCTGCACCCAGCGGCGTATCGGTCTGTCCCCGGTCCACATCTTTAATATAGAGATAGCAGCCTTCACGACTGTGTACAGAATTGATCACAAATCCTGTATTTGTATAGTCAAGCATAGCCACAGCAAAGCTTAGATTGCCGCCCATTCCTTTAAATGCATTGTATTTCACAAGTCCCATTTTCTGAAATGCCGCCCGGCTGTTCTTGTTTGCAGTCCGGATAGAATCCTTATTTGCCCGGTCCTGAGATTTCAGCTCGATGATCTCATTCATCTGGCTGATAATCATCTCCTCCATGGACTCTGCGTCCTTCCCTCTCATAAATACATCGTACCTCCGGTACAGCTGCCGGATTCTGATAATGCAGACGATAACCGCCGTAAGCAAAATCAGGCTGAGCACCGCCTGGACAATGATAAGATAGAAGGGATCAAATCCCAGGCTGTTCATAATACTTCCTTCCATTCTGCTTCACTCCTATCCTTTGTTCTTATTTTTCCGCCGCCCGGAAAACTGCTGTTTTTATCGAATAGATTCGATTAATTCAACAATTCGTTCTAATTCCGACTCAGAGTAATATTCTATTTCGATTTTTCCCTTGCTCTTATCCTTCCGGCTGATATTTACCTTGGTACCCATAACCGTCTTCATTCTGTTTTCCAGATCCTTAAAAATGAGAGCTAAGGCCTCGTCCTCCTGCTTCGGCTTTTTCTCCTTTTTCTCCCTGCCAAGGAGCCTGACCGCTTTCTCCGTCTCGCGGACGCTCATGCGCTGTTCTTCAATTTTTTTTGCCAGCTCCATCTGAAGAACCGGATCGCTCACTCCCAGAAGGGCGCGGGCATGTCCGCTGGTAATCCTGTTCTCCACCAGCATCTGCCGGACCGCCTCCGCCAGATTCAAAAGCCGCAGGCTGTTGGTGATGGTCGTTCTGTTCTTGGATACCCGTTCTGCGATCTCCTCCTGCTTCAGCTGAAATTCCTCCATCAGCCGCTGATATGCCAGGGCCTCCTCTATGGGATTCAAATTCTCTCTCTGTACGTTTTCAATCAGAGCAATCTCCATAGCCTGCTGAGGACTGTACTCCCGGATCACCACCGGAACCTCCTTAAGACCTGCCAGCTTGGCCGCCCGCCACCGGCGCTCGCCGGCGATAATCTCATAATATCCGTCCTTTTTCTGCACGAGAAGAGGCTGCAGCACTCCATAACGGCTGATCGAATCCGCCAGCTCCTTTAACTGTTCCTCATTGAAATCCTTTCGCGGCTGCTCTCTGTTCGGCTCAATTTTCGAGATTTTCACCGCCAGCTCCAGCTGACTGTCGTCCTCCGCCGCCGGCTTCTCCTGCCTTGCTGCTCCTGTCTCCTCTGATATCTGACCCTGCTCCTTTGCCACTTCCTCAACGACTTCATCCCCAAAGAAAGCTCCGAGTCCCCGTCCAAGTCCTTTTTTTGCTTTTGCCATTATAACTCTCCTCTGCTGATTACTTCCGCTGCAAGCATCCGATAGCTTTCAGCTCCTGTAGAGCGGCTGTCATAAAGATTGATCGGCATACCATGGCTGGGAGCCTCTGCAAGCCGTACATTTCTCGGTATAATCGTCTTATAAATCGTTCTGTTCAGATGGCTCTTCACATTCTCCACAACCTGCAGGGACAGATTCGTTCTGGCGTCATACATGGTGAAAACAACTCCCTCCAGCTCCAGCTTCGGATTCAGTTTTTTCTTTACCAGATCCACAGTCTGAAGAATCTGGCTAAGCCCCTCCAATGCATAATACTCACATTGAATCGGCACAAGCACCGTATCAGAAGCCGTCAGAGCGTTGATCGTCAGAAGACTCAGGGACGGCGGACAATCAATAATAATAAAATCATACTCCTGCTCCACCTTCTCCAGTTCTTTTTTCAGCAAAGCTTCTTTATTTTCCTCATCCAGAAGCTCAATCTCCGCAGCGGCCAGATTCACATCTGACGGAAGCACATCAAGATTCTCCTGCACCTCATGGATAATACATTCATCCAGACTGCACTCTCCCACCAGCAGCTCATACACAGTCTTGTCCATGTATCCCTTTTCAAAGCCCAGACCGCTGGTAGCATTTCCCTGCGGGTCAAAATCCACCGCGAGTACCTTCTGTCCCGCCTCAGCCAGACAGGCAGACAGATTAATCGCCGTAGTTGTCTTTCCCACTCCACCCTTTTGATTTGCTATTGAAATTATTCTTCCCATATTTTTCCCTTACCCTGAAAGTGCTGTCAAGCGGTTATGCAGACTGGATGCTTGCATCCGGGGGATGCACAGACATTCGACAGCCAAGCCGATATGAAATCGCGTTGCTACATAGTATACCATATTTTTGTCTGTTTTCCTACGTTTATAAAAAAATAATCTTTCTAAAATTTTAAATGTTTCACGTGAAACATTTGATAAAGTTGTACTATTGGATTGTATAACCCGAGCACTTATAGTATACTTATAAAAGCATCTGCTTATTCTGAAAGGAGGAACTATGCGGGCGAAAAACAAAATGCTTACACTGCTTATTCTTTCAGCCGGCGCTACTGCTGCCATCGCTGCTATCAATAAGTTTATTCAGATTTCAGCCACCTCGAAGGATCTTCTCACCGAACCGGAAGCTCTCTGCTACAAATGGCGGCTTGGGAATGTTCATTACACGAAAACGGGATCCGGCAAGCCGCTGCTTTTGATTCATGATATCAGCGCTGTTTCCAGCGGCTATGAATGGAACAGGCTGATTCCGCTTCTGGCGGATAAGTATACGGTGTATACCATTGATCTGCTTGGCTGTGGCCGGTCAGAGAAAATCAATATGACATACACCAACTACCTTTATGTTCAGCTGATCAGCGATTTTGTTAAAAATGTGATCGGCCACCGGGTTGATGTTGTGGCATCCGGCGAGTCTGCTTCTATTCCGGTGATGGCCTGCGCCAGCACGCCGGAGCTGTTCGACCAGATCATGCTTGTCAATCCCCTGAGCCTGTTGGATTTCAGCCTGATTCCCGGCAAGATGGCGCGGCTTTACAAATTTATAGTAGAAACTCCTGTAGTCGGAACCCTGCTTTATCATATAGCCACCAGCAAACAATCCATTGCAGAGGAACTGATGGATCAGGGCTTTTACAATCCTTACTCCGTGAAGTCTGAGGTGATCAACTCCTTTTATGAGGCTGCCAACCTTGGAAATGCTCCAAAATCCATCTATGTCAGCGCAAAATGTAATTACACCAAATGCAATATCGTCAACGCGCTGCGCAAGATCAATCACAGCCTTTACCTGATCGGAGGAGGCGGTATCGAATGTATGGAGAACCGGCTTGAGGAATACAAAACCTACAATTCTTCCATTGAGACGGCTGTGATACCAAAAGCAAAGAAGCTGCTGGCCATGGAAGCGCCGGAAGCTCTCTACGACATGATAAACACATACTTCACCTGAACGGACATGATTCGCCTGCGGTGATCGATACCATGAATGAGAATCGATTGCTCCTGAAATGTTTCACGTGAAACATTCCAATGGCAGCATCATTATAAAAGAAAGGGAAAACTCAACAATGACTACATTTAATCACTTTAATTTTAATGTTCTGGATCTGGAGAAAAGTCTGAAGTTTTACAAGGATACCTTAAATCTGTCCCCCGTCCGGGAAAAGCTGGCGGAGGACGGTTCCTTCAAGCTTGTATACCTGGGAGATGGCGTGACCGGCTTTACCCTGGAACTCACCTGGCTCCGCGACAGGACTGAGCCCTACAACCTTGGGGAATGTGAATTCCACCTGGCTTTTAAAACAGATGAATTTGACCGGCTTCACGAACTTCACAAACAGCAGGGCGTTATCTGTTTCGAGAATGAAAAGATGGGCATTTACTTTATTTCTGATCCTGACGGATATTGGATCGAAATCGTGCCGGAAAGATAAGAGAATATCTTTAACACAACAATTCAGGACGGCGGTATCTTATGTTTCCGCCGTCCTGTCCTGAACGATTACTGTTTTTTTATTGGCTCCTTTGACGGCATTCCTGCCTTTCGCGGAAAACGTCCAGGAGTCTTTTTCTTTTTTATGATTTTCACCAGAGAGCGGTCCGCGTCAGCTCCGGCCAGCATGAACCGGATAACCTCCTCAATCTCACCTCCCAGAACTTCCACCGCCTTTTTTCCCTCTTCCAGCTCCTGCTCGATTTTACCTGATTTATACGGAATAAAATATCCGCCCTGCTTCACAAAGGGAAGACAGTATTCTGACAGGGTAGCCGTATTGGCCACCGCCCTGGACACGCAGAGATCGAAGGCTTCTCTGTATTTTGGATTTCTGCCGAAATCCTCTGCTCTCCCGTGGATCGTCTCCGTCCCGGAAAGCCCCAGCTGATCTGTCACTGTATTCAGAAAATTGATCCGCTTGTTCAGCGAATCAAGAAGGGTAACCTGCAGTCCCGGAAACAGAATTTTTAAGGGAATTCCCGGAAAACCCGCGCCGGTTCCCACATCGATCAGACGGCAGCCTTCCTTCACCTCCACCGCCTTCACCAACGCCATACTGTCAATAAAATGCTTGCTGACCACATCCTCCAGCTCTGTGATCGCCGTGAGATTCATTACTTTATTCCATTGAATCAGCAGCTTATAATACTGGTAAAACTGCTCTGACTGAATGTCGGAAAGACTTATCCCCAGCTCTTCCGCTCCGCTTTTCATCTTATCCACAAATATCTGTTCCATAATCCCTCCAAGCGCTTCTTGTCCCTGTTTTCCTTTTTTATCCTTGTTTTCCGTGTCTCTGCTGCTCCAGATAAACCAAAAGCACCGATATATCCGCCGGCGATACTCCGGAAATTCTGGATGCCTGGCCAATGGATGAGGGCTTATAAAGATTCAGCTTCTGAACAGCCTCTCTGCGCAGGCTTTTTACAAGGCTGTAATCGAAATCCAGGCTCAGCTTTTTGCTTTCCAGCTTTTTAAACTGCTCCACCTGCTGTTTCTGCCGTCTTAAATATCCCTCGTATTTTATATTTATGTCAACCTGTTCTGCAGTATCTCTGGAAAGCTCCGGGCGGCCGCTGTCAATTTCAGTTAACATAAAATAGTCAAGCTCCGGGCGGCGCAAAAGCTCTGCCATCGTGGCCCCCGTTTTTAATACGGTGCTTCCATGTCTTTCCAGAAATTCCTGAACCTTCGGACTGGCTCCGACCGTGGTTTTTTCCAGCCTCTCCACCTCTGCCGCGATATCCCGTTCTTTTTTCTTTACTCTCTCGTACTCCGCGTCATCAATCAGACCGATCTCATGGCCGATCCCGCGAAGCCGCAGATCCGCGTTGTCCTGGCGGAGAAGCAGCCGATACTCTGCCCGGGAAGTCATCATCCGGTAGGGCTCATGATTTTCCTTTGTCACCAGATCATCGATCAGGACGCCGATATACGCCTGAGACCGGTCCAGCACAAACGGCTCCCGCCCCTGCACATACATAGCCGCGTTGACGCCTGCCATAAAGCCCTGAACCGCCGCCTCCTCATAGCCTGAGCTGCCGTTGAACTGGCCGCCGCTGAAAAGTCCTGCCACGGATTTAAATTCCAGCGTGGGCTTCAGCTGTCTTGCGTTGATGCAGTCATACTCGATTGCGTATGCATTTCTGACTATTTTTACATGCTCCAGCCCTGGTACGGTTCTGTACATGGCGTACTGCACATCCTCCGGCAGAGAGCTGGACATGCCGCCCAGGTACATTTCATTGGTGTAAAGCCCTTCCGGCTCCACGAAAACCTGATGTCTGTCCTTGTCAGGAAATTTTACCACCTTATCCTCGATGGACGGGCAGTATCTGGGACCGGTTCCTTCTATGGCGCCGGAAAACAGAGGGGAGCGGTCAAGGTTTTCCCTGATAATTTCATGGGTTTTTTCGTTGGTGTAGGTCAGCCAGCAGGAAACCTGCTCCTTCTGGACAGATTCCGGATCTGTGGAAAAGGAAAACGGCACCACTCTCTCATCGCCGAACTGCTCCTCCATCCTGGAAAAATCGATGCTGCGCCGGTCCACTCTGGCAGGAGTTCCCGTCTTGAACCGGAACATCTCAATGCCGTTTTCAATAAGAGAATCTGTCAGGTGATTCGCCGCCTGCAGGCCGTTGGGTCCTGTATAAGTACTCACATCTCCATAAATACATCTGGCTTTTAAATAGGTTCCTGCAGCCAGAACAACTGCCTTTGCGTGGTACACTGCGCCAGAGCAGGTCTTAACCCCGGTAATTTTTTTATTCTCCGTAATAATCTCTGACACCTCAGCCTGTCTTACGGTAAGATGCTCTGTATTTTCCAGAGTTATCCGCATCTGGCGGGTATACTCCTGCTTATCCGCCTGCGCTCTTAAAGAATGTACGGCAGGACCCTTGGACTGATTCAGCATCTTTGACTGGATAAAGGTCTTGTCGATGTTTTTTCCCATTTCTCCGCCCAGCGCGTCCAGCTCCCGCACCAGATGTCCCTTTGAGCTTCCCCCGATATTCGGATTGCAGGGCATCAGGGCAATACTGTCCACACTGACTGTAAAAACAATCGTCTCCATCCCCAGTCTGGCGCAGGCCAGGGCCGCCTCGCAGCCGGCATGTCCCGCGCCGACCACCACAACATCATAATATTCTTCTACATTTGGCATGACCATTCCTCTTTTCCGCCTTTTATTTTCCCATGCAGAATCTGCTGAATATCTCGTTGACCAGATCCTCTCCCGCCGACTCTCCGATCACCGTTCCAAGTCTTTCATAGGCGTCCATCAGATCTATGGTTAAAAAATCCTCCGGCATCCGGTTTTCTATGCTCCGCATGACCATCCTCAGACTTTCTGCCGCCTCTGTCAGGGCCGTTTTATGGCGTACATTCGTGATGACGACCTCATCATTAAAATCAATCTTTCCCTCATAAAACATGTTCTGAATCTGCCGTTCCAGCTCGTCGATCCCCGTTTCCTCCCTCGCCGAAGCCGCAATAACCGGAAATCCAGTCTTCTCCGACAGCTCGCTTTCCGATATCACCGTGGCAAGATCTGTTTTATTCAGGATGACCAGCACCTTTCTGTCCCGGATCATCTCCATAATCGTCTCGTCATTTTCATCCAGGGGCTGAGAACCATCCACCACATAGATGATCAGATCCGCCTGATCCGCCATCTGCCTGGCCCGGGATACGCCGATCTGCTCCACCAGATCCTCCGTGCGGCGGATTCCCGCCGTATCCACAATATTCAGGCTGATCCCCTGCAGCTGCATGGATTCCTCCAGCGTATCCCTGGTGGTTCCCGCAATATCCGTGACAATCGCCCGCTCCTCTCCCAGAAGCACGTTCATCAGAGAAGACTTTCCTGCGTTCGGCTTGCCGAGAATCACCGTTCTGATTCCCTCTGAAGCAATCCTTCCATTGTCCGCAGACCGGATCATGCCATCCATCTCTTTCATCAGAGGCCTCAGCTTCTCCTCCAGCCTTTCCTCATATCCGTCCAGAGAAATATGCTCCGGGTCATCCAGAGCCGACTCTATGAAAGCGATCTCATAGAGAAGCTCCGCTCTCATTTTCCTGATTTTTTTCGAGAGCGATCCCTTCAGCTGGCTGATGGAATTTTTCATGGCATATTCATTTTTCGACTGAATCAGATCCATCACCGCCTCCGCCTGAGACAGATCGATCCGTCCGTTTAAAAATGCACGCTTCGTAAATTCTCCCGGCTCCGCCGGACGTGCTCCGTATTTGATTACTGTTTCCAGTATTTTTTTCATAATCAGGACACCGCCATGGCAGTCTATCTCCACCGTGTCTTCCGCTGTATAGCTGTGCGGTCCGCGCATCACCACCGCCAGCACCTCGTCAATGATCTGATCTCCATCCTTTACCATACCGTAATGAACCGTATGGGTCTGTGCTTCCTTCAGGGAAACATTCTTTTTTCTGCTCTGAAACACCTGATCCGCAATCTCAAAAGCCCTGCTTCCGCTGATCCTCACAATTCCGATTCCGGAGCTGGACATCGCCGTAGCAATGGCCGCGATTGTATCTGAATGCATTTTTTCCGGCATAACGCCCTCCACTATCCATTAAAAACAGAAAATTGCAAAGGGGCGTCCGGTGGTGGTCAAACCACTACCAGACACCCCCGTTTTCACTTAAGCCTCTGTATCAGACGCTGCCTCCGCTAATACCTCTGGCTGCTTTTCTTCACTGCGGTCCGCCCGTCCTTTGTCCTTCCTGGAAGAACCGTACCGCTCTCTGCGTCCGTTTCCGCCGCTGTCCCTCTTTAAGGAAATAACAACATGACGGTAGGGATCCTCTCCCTCGCTTCTTGTAACCACATAGCGGTCATTCTGAAGGGCAGAATGGATAATCCGTCTCTCATACGGATTCATCGGCTCCAGGGATACGGGATGCTTTGTCCGCTTTACCTTGTAAGCAATATTCTTAGCCAGCGTTTCCAGCGTTTCCCTGCGGCGCTCGCGGTAATTCTCCGTATCCAGCTTTACTCTCAGATATCCTTCCGTTTCCTTGTTCACCACAAGGCTTACAAGATACTGTAAGGAATCAAGGGTCTGGCCTCTTTTGCCGATCAGAATTCCCATATCGCCGCCGTTCATCATCACCTGAAGCTCTCTCTCTCCGGGATTGTAAACAGACTCTATGGAAACCTCCATGCCCATGGCTCCGAATACCTGCTCTAAAAATTCCTTCGCGGCCTTCTTTACAGCTTCTTCGTCCACCTTCGGCGCAGGCTTTGCCGGCTTCTCCGCCGGAACCCTGGCAGTCTTTTCTTCGGCGGCTCTGACAGCCTTCTCCCCGGCTGCGCCGGACATCTTCTCCGCCGCAGCCTTGGCAGCCTTTTCTCCGGCGGCCCTGGCGGCCTTCTCCTCAGCGGCTC
>JAUNGW010000121.1:6816-7329 GCA_030524245.1 Eubacteriales bacterium | reverse complement strand
GGGACATTTTCATATGTGGTATACTGAGACATTATCATAAATGGCTTATAAATCAGGGCACAAAATACAAAAAGCTATTTACATATTGATAAAAATTTGATATTATAAACAAGAAATGAGAAACGGCTGATCATATCAGCTTATTTTCAAGTTGTAACTTGTATTCAAGTATACTAAAAATAGTATACAAGTATTCTAACTACAGGAAGACCGGTACAATACAGAAAGAACGGACAGAAATCTGTAGTTATATATTTTTTCATTCGATTGTCAATAAAATAACAAAGCCTGTTTGGCACAGAGAGGTAAAAGGTTATGTATACATTGGGAATTGATATTGGATCCACCACCTCAAAGGCGGTGATCTTAAAGGACGGCGAAACCATTGTGGCGGAGGATATCGTGGTTGCCACCGTGGGAACGAACGGAGTCACGAAGGCCATTGACAGCGTGCTGGAAAAAAGCGGACTGTCCATGAAGGACATTGCCTGCACCGTGGCTACCGGCTATGGG
>JAUNGW010000121.1:0-6806 GCA_030524245.1 Eubacteriales bacterium | reverse complement strand
TCAGGGCGCAGACTATCAGGTCAGCGAGCTTTCCTGCCACGCCCTCGGCGTCCACCATCTTTGCCCGGAGGTTCATACGGTAATTGATATCGGAGGACAGGACGCCAAGGCTCTTTCCATCAACGATAAGGGAAAGATGACGAACTTCGTCATGAACGACAAGTGCGCCGCCGGCACCGGACGGTTTCTGGATGTGATGGCCAATATTCTGCAGCTTGAGATTTCTGATCTGGAGAAGGAGGCCGCAAAGTCAGAGCATCCGGCCAGCATTTCCAGCACCTGCACGGTATTTGCCGAGTCGGAGGTGATTTCCCAGCTGGCGCAGGGCGCGGCGATTCCTGATCTTGTGGCTGGAATCTGCCAGTCAGTAGCCACCAGAGTGTCTTCCCTGGCAAGACGGGTCGGCATCCGGGAGAAGGTCTGCATGAGCGGCGGCGTCGCGAGAAACGGCGGTGTGCGAACGGCTATGGAGAAGGAGCTTGGAGTAGAAATTGTCTACCATGAAAAGGCTCAGCTTATGGGTGCATTGGGGGCAGCCCTGTACGCCTGTGAAAAGATAAATAATCAATAAGGAGGATTTTGTTATGAGCGAAGAAGTGAAACAGTCCAGACCCGCTCCGGATCCCAACTCCGCGAAGGTGAAGCTGGGGAATATTGCGGCGGCGGCCTACTCGGACGCCATGGAGGCGAAAAAGCGGGGTGAGATGGTCGGCTGGTGCGCCAGCAACTTCCCGGTGGAAATTCCGGAGACCCTTGGTCTTTATGTATGCTACCCGGAGAATCAGGCGGCAGGCATTGCGGCAAGAAAGGGCGGCGAGCGGATGTGCAATGTCAGCGAGGCTGAGGGCTACTCCAACGATATCTGCGCCTACGCCAGAATTTCCCTGGCCTATGCGAAGCTGAAGAGCTGCGAGGAGCAGGACATGCCCATGCCCGACTTCGTGCTCTGCTGCAATAACATCTGCAACTGCATGATCAAATGGTATGAGAACCTTGCAAAGGACTTAAACATCCCCATGATCATGATCGATATCCCCTTTAATCCTGATTATGAGGTTTCGGAGGCACAGGTTGAGTATGTGAAGGCCCAGTTCTGGGATGCGATTCATCAGCTGGAGGAGATTACCGGAAAGAAGTGGAGCAGCGAGCGTTACGAGCAGGTGCGGGAGATTTCCGGACGCACAAGCCGCGCATGGCTGGAGGCTACGGCCTGCGCCAAATACGTTCCCTCCCCGTTCAACGGCTTCGATCTGTTAAACCACATGGCCGTTATGGTTACCGCAAGAGGAAAGGAAGCGGCGGCTGAGGCCATGGAGACTCTGTTAAAGGAGTATGAGGAGAACCATGTAAAGGGCGCATCCACCTTCCGCGCAGAGGAAAAGTACAGAATCATGTTCGAGGGCATTGCCTGCTGGCCCTGGCTGCGGGCTACGTCCACCGGCTTAAAGAGCAGAGGCATCAACATGGTAACAACCATTTACGCAGACGCCTTCGGATTTATTTATGACGATTTCGACGGCATGTGCCGCGCTTACTGCAACGTGCCCAACGCCATGAATTTAGAGCACGCCAGAGACAAGCGGATTAAGCTCTGCAAGGACAATCATGTGGAGGGCCTGCTGGTGCATACGAACCGTTCCTGCAAGCTCTGGTCCGGATTTATGCCGGAGATGAGCCGCCAGATCGCAGAGGCCTGCGGAATCCCGCACGCATCCTTTGACGGCGACCAGGCCGACCCGAGAAACTTCTCGGAGGCACAGTACGATACGCGTGTCCAGGGCCTGATGGAGGCCATGGAAGCCAATAAAGGAGGGAATTAAGATGGCAGCGAAGGAATTATTAGCACAGCTTCATGAGGTGGCTGCTTCCCCGAGAAAGCAGCTGGACAAATACCTGGCGGAGGGCAGAAAGGTCGTTGCTGTAGCGCCGGTATATACCCCCCAGGAGATCATTCATTCCATGGGCCTTGTTCCCATGGGCGTCTGGGGCGCGGATATTCAGATCAACCGGGCGAAGGAATACTATCCGGCATTCATCTGCTCCATTATGCAGACGGTGCTGGAGCTGGGAATCAGGGGCGAGTATGACGGCGTTTCCGCCATTGTGATCCCCTCTCTCTGCGACTCCTTAAAGACCCTGGGGCAGAACTGGAAATATGCGGTAAAGGATATTCCCTTCGTTCCCATGACCTATCCGCAGAACAGAAAGCCGGAGTACGGAAAGAAGTTTACAAAGGCCGGCTATGAGCGGGTTATCAGCGATCTGTCCATCGCCACCGGCGCGCAGTTTTCTGAGATGGCTCTGGCAGAGTCGATTAAGATTTATAACGAGCACAATGCGGCGATGCGGGCCTTTGCCGAGGCGGCGGCTGACGCACAGATCACGGCGGCAGAAAGAAGCGATGTATTTAAGAGCGCCTGGTTTATGCTTCCGGAGGAGCACACGGCGATTGTGAAGCAGCTGACGGAGGAGCTTAAGAAGGGCCCGAAGGAGGAGAAAAAAATCCGCGTGCTGGTATCCGGTATTCTTGCGGATTCCCCGGATCTGCTCCGCGTATTTGACAAGAACGGGCTGCAGATCGTATGCGATGATGTGGCGCATGAGTCCAGACAGTACCGCACCGACGCGCCTGAGGAGGGCAGTCCCTTCGACGCCATGGCACAGAAGTTTGCGGATATGGACAACTGCACGCTGCTCTATGACAAGGAGAAAAAGCGTGTGGATTACATTGTAAATCAGGCAAAGAGCCACAAGGCTCAGGGCGTGATTGTTCTGATGACAAAGTTCTGCGATCCGGAGGAGTTTGACTATGTGCCGATCAAACGCGCCTGCGAGGCAGCCGAACTGCCCTGTCTGCTGATCGAGGTGGACCGCCAGATGGTGGACTACGGACAGGCAGATACGATGATTGAAGGCTTCAGGGAAATGGTTTAGTACAAAATGGCAAAACATACACCTTGAAAGGAAAAGGGGGACAAACATTATGATTAACAAAGACAAGATGCCAGTTATTATGGGTGTTGCATTCGTGTGGTTTACCACCCAGTTCGGCGGCGGCTTCGCATCCGGAAACCAGCTGAGACAGTATTTTGTACAGTTCGGCGTATGGGCATTTGCCACTGCATTTATGGCGCAGTGCATCGGCGCCTTCTATCAGTGGTACGCGCTGCGCTACGCAAAGAAGCATGAGGTATATGACTACAGAAGCTTCAACAACAGCTTTTACGGCAAATACGCGCCGATTTTTTCAAATCTCTATGAGTTGGTATACCTGGTAACCATCGGCGTTGCCCCGGCAGCTGCCTTTGCTACAGGCGTAAGCACCATGGAGGATGCCTTCGGCATCAACTACTGGATTGGAACTGTTTTTGTAGGCGTTTTCATTTTCGTGGTAGCTGTTTACGGAACGAATGTGGTTCGTAAGGTGGCATCCACCTTATCCATTCTGATTGTGGCAGGCCTGTTCCTGGTTTACATTCCGAATATTTTTGCCCAGTGGGGCAGCATCAGCGCCAACATTTCCGCAAGCGCGGCAAATCCTGCTCCCGCAGGCAAGGCGATATGGACCGGTATTGTGTATGCGGCCTTCCAGCTGGCGTCCATTGGTCTTTTAGTACAGCACGCGAAACCCTTTGCAGAGCCGGACGACGCGAAGAAGTCCATGCTCTGGGGCCTTGGCGTAAACAGTGTGATCTGTCTGATGGCAGTTCTTGGACTGATGGCGATTACCGATGATCCGGACTTTGCGCAGGCAAGCATTCCGCTGCTGATCCTGGTAAACAAGGGCGTGGCTCCGGAACTTCTGCGTCCGATCATCTCCATTCTGATTGTACTTGGTTCTGTATCCACAGCAGTAAACATGATCGCAGGCATGAGCAACCGTGTATGTACCTCCATTGACAAGAACTTCGATCCCACGGCCAAGCCGGGCAAGAATGTAATCATCGTGACCTTTGTATGTACTCTGGCGGCATTCCTGATCGCGCAGCTGGGCCTGAACCAGATCGTATCCATCGGCTACAAGTACCTGGGCTACTTAACAATCCCGGTAATTATGATTCCGTATGTGGTACATATGGCTATAACAAAATTTGACACGAAATAAGCATGGAAGCTTGACGGCCGGCGCGGGAGGAACGCGCTGGCCGCATAAATAAAGAAAAGAGAGGAAACGATCATTATGGCAAAACCATTGACAGGTGTTAAGGTTGTAGAATATGCGGATTTTATCGCAGCATCCACCGCCGGAAGATTTCTGGCAGATTTGGGCGCGGACGTGATCAAGGTGGAGAGCGCCAAGGGCGACCCCTTAAGAAGCACGGCTCCCTCCGAGGGACGTCCCCTGGATATGTATGAGAATACCACCTGGGATCTGGAGAATGCGAATAAGCGCTGTATTTCCCTGAATCTGAGGAGCCCGGAGGGCATGAAGGCCTTCCACAAGCTGCTGGAAAATGCGGATGTGATGATCACGAACCGGAGAGTCAACGTGCTGCAGAAAATGGGGCTGGACTATGACACCTTAAAGCAGCAGTACCCGAAGCTGGTTTACGGTATCTGCACCGGCTACGGCGAGTACGGTCCGGACAAGGATCTGCCGGGCTTCGACTTTACGGCGTTCTTTGCAAGAGGCGGATATTTTGATTCTCTGCGACAGAGAGGCACCGTTCCCTTTAACGGCGTTCCTGGTCTGGGCGACCACAACGTGGGCATGAACCTGGCGGCAGGAATTCTGGCGGCGCTTTACCAGGCAAAGCAGACCGGAAAGGGCGAGAAGGTGGAGACCTCCCTGTTCGAGAGCGCTATCTTTAACATGGGCATGATGATTCAGGCATCCAACTACGAGGGCATCGCTCAGCAGTATCCGATCGACGTGAGAAACAGCGCCAACCCGTTCAACGCCGCGTTCCGCACAAAGGACGACCGGTTCATCCAGATCTGCACGCCGCAGTACGACCGGTACTATAAGGCGTTTATGACGGCTCTGGGAAGAGAGGACATTGCGGAGAGCGATAAGTACTTCCCGATCCTGAAGTGCCAGGAGGCAGGGCTGACCAGCGAGGTTTACGACATCGTGATGGAGGCCTTCGGAAAGAGAACCGTGGAGGAGTGGAAGATCGCCTTAAAGGAGGCGGATATCCCCTACTCCCTGTGTCAGAACTGGATGGAAATCAGAAATGACAAGCAGGCCGAGGCAAATGACTGCTTCTACGATATGACCTATTCCAACGGAAATACCAGAAGACTCGTTCGTATGCCGGTGAAATTCGCCGAGATGGGCGTGCCGGATTACAAGCCGGGTCCCTTGATCGGAGAGCATGGCGTCCAGGTCATGAAGGAGATGGGCTACAGCGATGAGGAGATTGCAAAGATGCTGGAAAGCGGCGATCTGTTTGTCTGGAAGGATGAGCGGAAATAGACGCTGATCTGAAGCAGCTGTGCCGCCTGGAGGAAGCGCCGGACGGAGGCTGAAGCAAGACAAAAACAGGCTGCGGGGCAGAATTTATGGAAAACGAAACCCTCGCAGCCTGATTTTACCGAAAACTTGTATACAAGTATGGTTGATGAAGGAGGAAATAAAAACATGGCAGAAGCATTTTTCACCGAACAGCACGAGTTGATTCGGAAATTGGCCCGCGAGTTCGCGGAAAAGGAGCTGACAAAGGAAATTCTGGATCAGGTGGAGGAGACGGAGGAGTTTCCGGAGGAGATCCTGGATAAGATGGCGAAGGCCGGATTCTTCGGCGTGAAGATCCCGAAGGAGCTGGGCGGTCAGGGCGCCGATGCGAGAGCTTACGTGCTGGTGATGGAGGAAATCGCAAGAGTATCCGGCGTGGCAAGCATTTACGTGTCCAGCCCCAACTCCCTGTCCGGCGGACCTCTTCTGATGGCCGGAAATGACGAGCAGAAGGAAAAATATCTCCGCCCGGTGGTAACCGGAGAAAAGAAGCTGGCCTTCGCCCTGACGGAGCCGGGAGCAGGCTCTGACGCGGGAAGCGTGGCAACCACCGCCGTGAAAGAGGGAGACCACTATATTTTAAACGGACGCAAGTGCTTTATCACCATGGCTCCGCTGTCGGACTATGCGGTGATTTTTGCCAAGACGGACAGAACAAAGGGAAATAAGGGACTGTCTGCCTTTGTGGTGGATATGCATGCG
Organism: Eubacteriales bacterium; assembly: GCA_030524245.1. Taxonomy (GTDB): domain Bacteria; phylum Bacillota; class Clostridia; order Lachnospirales; family Lachnospiraceae; genus Brotaphodocola. The sequence continues at coordinate 646 of JAUNGW010000121.1, read as the reverse complement.
CCTGGCGTTTCCTGCGGAAAGCCGGAGAACAAGATGGGCGTGATCGGCTGCGCTACCTCCGATATTATTCTGGAAAATGTGGCCGTGCCGGAAAGCGACCGCCTGGGTCAGGAGGGAGACGGCTTTAAGATCGCTATGCAGACGCTGAATACAGGACGTCTCGGCGTTGCGGCTCAGTCCATCGGCGTTGCCCAGGGCTGTCTGGACGAGGCGGTTCAGTACGCAAAGGAGAGAAAGCAGTTCGGCAGAAATATCGGCTCCTTCCAGGCTATCAGCTTTATGATCGCAGACATGGCGACGAAATTAGAGGCGGCCAAGCAGCTGGTTTACAAGGCAGCCTATATGATGGATACAAAGCAGGACGCAACCTTAAACGCATCCATGGCCAAGTACTATGCTTCCGAGGTCTGCAATGAGATTGCCCAGAAGGCGGTTCAGATCCACGGCGGCTATGGATTTATCAAGGATTACAAGGTTGAGCGGATGTTCAGAGACTGCCGCGTATTCACGATTTACGAGGGAACCAGCCAGGTTCAGCAGATGGTAATCGGCGGCAAGCTGTTAAAGAAATAATCGAGGGGAGAAGGAGAAATCATGAAGATTTTAGTTTGTGTAAAACAGGTGCCGGACACCAATGAAGTAAAAA
>JAUNGW010000120.1:2023-7359 GCA_030524245.1 Eubacteriales bacterium | reverse complement strand
AATCGGGGCTAATGTTAAAGATTTTTTGGGACATTTTCAAAAATGCTTGACACGTGATTCGTTCACGCTGTCTTCCCTGCCGCCTTAAGCTGGCTGTATTTTAAATAGTACACGGCAAAGGCGATGGTCGTAACGATCCAGGTCAGCGGATAGCTGCACATGATAGTATAAATATTCCGGTTCAGAGGCACAACCGCCAGAATCCAGGTAACGCGGAGAACGCATACTCCCACGCAGCAGATCATCATCGGAATCCAGCAGTCTCCCACTCCCCGCAGAGCGCCGGAAAGCACCTCAATCGTCACATAGGTAACATAAAACGGCGACAAAAACCGCATCATGGCAATGCCGATCTGCACCACCTCGCCATCGGTTGTGAACAGATCATATGCATAAATGCCCCAGTTATAAATCAACGCCGCCAGCGCCAGCGCCGCGGCAACCGTCATGCACATGCAGCTTCTGACGCCCCGGTGCACCCGGTCCGTCTTGCCCGCGCCGTAATTCTGCCCCACAAAGGTCGTAATGGCGATGCCGAAGGAATTCGTAGTCATCCAGAACATGGAATCGATCTTGCTGTAGGCCGCCCAGGCAGCCACGGTGTTGGTTCCCAGGGAATTGATGCCGGACTGAATAATCACGTTGGACAGGCCGTACATCACAGACTGAAGCCCGGCCGGAAAACCGATCCTGATGATCCGCTTTAGCATGCGCTGATCCAGGCGGACCTGCCTCCAGTCCAGACGGTACATATCCCTGGTCCGCATCAGGAAAAACACCACCAGTCCCGCGCTGAGCACCTGAGAAGAAACCGTCGCGATGGCCGCGCCGGCCACTCCCATACGAAATCCCACCACCAGAGCCACATCCAGGAAAATATTGATCAGACAGCTGAACATCAGAATATGCAGCGGCTTTTTGGAATCTCCCACGGCGCGCAGAATCGCCGCCCCCGTATTGTAAACAAGGTTCGCGATCATGCCCAGAAAATAAATCCGCAGATACACCACCGACAGCCCGATCACATCCTCCGGAGTTCCCATGGCCGCCAGCATGGCCGGCGCCAGCCAGATCCCCACAACCGTCATCACCGCCCCGGATACAATACCGAAGGCCATGGCCGTGTGCACCGCATAGCCCACCATCTCCGGCCGCCTGGCTCCATAGTACTGGGCGGTGATCACAGAGGCTCCGGAGGTCAGACCCACGAAAAACCCCACAATCATCTGGGTCAGCATACCTGTGGAACCGCCCACCGCAGAAAGCGCTTCCTTTCCCACAAACCGCCCTACAATCATGGCGTCCGCCGCATTATACAGCTGCTGAAAAAATGTTCCGAACAGAATCGGAAAGAAAAACAGCAGCAGCTGCTGCCAGATCACGCCTTCCGTAATCGGATTGCTCAGTTCGTCCTTCGTCCCCATACAGCTCTCTCCCGTAAAAATATCCTTATTGCAAATATACAAATACTATAGCTGATTTCCCCATCCCGGTCAAGCGTCTGAAATGCAGAATTTTCTCCTGAAAATCATGGAATATTAAAGAAAACTTAAAGCTTTCCGCGCTCTCCGCTGATATAATACTTCAAAATGGAGGTTTTGCCCTGTGATGATAAAAGCATGGATACTTCTGCCTCTGGCCGCTCTGGCCGCCTGCTGCTCCGCCTGCGCGGCCCGCGGCGGGTCAGAGCCGCTGCCGCAGATGATTTACATAGAAAATACCTGCCTGTCCTCTGCCGGCCGCCCGGCTGTCGGCCAGGATCAGCATCCCCTGGCTCCCGATACAGAGACGGACGGCGCCATCTCCGGCCAGGTCTCTGAGAATGAGCGCCCCAAAGAAAACGGCCAGGCCAACTTCCCCTGTACCGGCTCCCCCTACGTGCTTCTGGCAGACGGCGCAGCCGCCTTAAAGCAGGGAGACGCCTACACCCTGTTTCTCTCCGATGACACGGTAGAGTACGAAGGCATTTATAAAAAGAAAAGCGAGGTCTCGGAAAAAACGCTGGAATGGCTGGAATTTTATTACTCCCTTTCGGAGGACGAACGGCTGGCCATCTCCATGGTGCCCTCCGAATTCATTCCGGATGTGCGCAGCGCCTCTGTGGCATCGGCCTCTGAGACGTCGTCTTCCCCGGTGTCCTATACGGACGCTCTGACCGAGGACGAGCTGGCGCAGACCGAAGCTCTGGCCATGTATTATTTCACCGAGGAGGTTCCCTCCTTCGAGGGCGTGGATCAGATCTATCCGGTATCCTCCGATGACATCCTGTACCAGAACGCCGGGCTGGAGGGCGAATACGACCCTGGAAACATCATCATATACCGGGTACTGACCGTCCGGGACAGGCGCGACGGCTCCCCCTTCCGTTTTATCAGCATTGCCAGAAACACAAAATCCGGCGACTGGAAGGTAATAAACAGCGGGTACTGATTCGTTCAGCACCCGCTTCTTTTTATTCCTTCATCCGGTAGCCCACGCCGATCTCTGTAAAGATATAGTAGGGCTCCGCCGGATTTTTCTCCAGCTTTCTTCTGATGTTCGCCATATTCACCCGCAGAATCTGATTGTCCGTGTCCGCGAAGGGCCCCCAGATGTCCTTCAGAATATAGTCATAGGTCAGCACCCGGCCCGCGTTCTTCGCAAGCAGGGACACCAGCTTATACTCAATCTGAGTCAGATGGATATCCTGTCCGTTCAGGGTCACAAGCCTCCGGTCAAAATCAATAACAAGGCCGTCCCTGGAGTATATCTGCTGCTCCGGCGCAGCGTCCGAGACCTGGGATCTGTGGCGGAGCGCCGTGCGGATCCTGGCCAGAAGCTCCTCAGAGCCAAAGGGCTTTGTGATGTAGTCGTCCGCCCCATTGTCCAGGGCGAGAACCTTTTCCTTTTCCTGGGTTCTGGCAGAAACTACAATTACCGGAATCCGGGAAAAGCTTCGGATCTGCTTTAATACGTCCATGCCGTCTATATCCGGCAGGCCTAAATCCAGGAGAATCAGGTCAGGGTGATAGGAGGTGCACATGGACAGGCCCGACAGGCCGTTTGTCGCCCGCAGTGCCTTATACTCCTTGGCGACCACAATGGTTTCCATGTAATTGCCGATATTTTTTTCGTCCTCAATAATCAGTATCGTCTGTTTATTCGTCATGGTCATCCTTTCCCTTCATTGGTAATGTAAACAAAAACTCCGCTCCCTGATCCCGGTTTCTTGCCTGGATCGTCCCCTGGTGAGCCGTAATAATGGTCTTGCAGATGGTCAGCCCGATGCCCATACCCTTATGGGCGTCTCCGCTGGCATTCTCATCAGAGCCGCTGCCGTCAAAAATCGTCTTCAACCTGCCCGGCTCGATCCCCTTTCCGTAGTCCCGCACATGAAACACCACCTGATCCGCTTCCCTTTCCACATACAGATCGATCGGTCGGTCCGTACCGGAATGATAGGCGGCATTCTCCAGAAGATTCATGATCACCTGCTCGATCAGCATGGCATCCATAGGCACCATCAGAAATTCATCCGGCACATGGACTGTAACCATGGTTCCCGGAACCCGCTTGCGGAAACGGAGCACGGCCTCCGAAACCACCTCCTCCAGCGGCTCCGGACTTGTGTTCATCTTGGCTGCGCCTACCTGCAGCTTCGTCACGGACAGCAAATTTTCCACCATATTGAGCAGCCAGTTGGCATCCTCACGGATGCTGTCCACCATCTCCGTCCGCTTCTCCTCCGAAAGCTTTGTCCCGCTGTCCAGATAGGTATTGGCCAGGCCGATAATACCGGTCAGCGGCGTCCGAAGGTCGTGGGACACAGCCCGCAGAAGATTTGCCCGCATGGTCTCCTTCTCAGCCTCCATCAGAAGCTTCTCCCGCTCATTCAGCATCTCGTTCTGTTTTTTGAACCTGGTAGTCAGCGTACTGGTGACGCCGGACACCACCATCATGCCCACAAAGGTCACAGGATAGCCGTCGATTGAAAAATTCAGCTTCATATAAGGATATGTAAATACATAATTGACAAAAATAACGCCGAATACCGCGGCAACGATTCCCGGCACGTAGCCTGTCGTATAACGCGCCACCAGCATCACCGCCAGCACATAGATAATCGCCACGCTGGTGGAGTTTCTGCTGTAATGAAAAAATGCCTGAGCAGCCAGGGTAGAAAGGCCCATAATCAGTACCGTAACCACCGCATTTGTCCGCCAGATCTTCCGCTCTTCCCTGCTCACCTTCATCTCCTCCGTATAACCCTCGCGCATCGGCATAAGGAAAACAGGGGCAGGGAAAAATCCCCTGCCCCAAATTATCTTACTATAAATCTGCTGTCATGTACAGACTGCGCAAAGAATTTTTGCAGGATCTTCACGCGCAGCTGTTCCGAACGGATTGTTATTTCTTATAGTTTACAATGGCGCCGAAGTCAGGCTTCAGAGAAGCGCCGCCTACCAGGCCGCCATCAATATCAGCCTGCGCAAACAGCTCCGGAGCGCTGGCCGCGGATACGGAACCGCCGTACTGGATACGGACTGCGGCTGCCGTAGCCTCATCATAAATCTCACCGATGCAGATACGGATCGCTGCGCAGACCTCCTGCGCCTGCTCCGTAGTAGCCACCTTGCCGGTGCCGATAGCCCAGATGGGCTCGTAGGCAATCACTGCCGTCTTCGCCTGATCTGCAGTCACGTTCAGGAACGCAATCTTGATCTGCTGGCGGATCCAGTCGATGGTGATCCCCTGCTCTCTCTGGGTCAGGGACTCGCCGCAGCAGATGATCGGAGTCAGACCATGCTCAAATGCCTTCAGCACCTTCTTATTCACCGTCTCGTCCGTCTCAGCAAAATACTCTCTTCTCTCGGAATGTCCGATGATTACGTACTTCACGCCGGCATCCACCAGCATAGCCGGGGAAATCTCACCGGTATAGGCGCCCTTCTCCTCAAAATACATGTTCTCTGCGCCGATATGGATGTTGGAACCCTCAGCAGCCTTCATAGCCGGGATGATATCGATAGCCGGCACGCAGCACACCACGTCAGCCTCATCATTGGCTACCAGCGGTTTTAAGGTATTGATAAGGTCAACCGCCTCCGTAGGAGTCATATTCATCTTCCAGTTGCCTGCGATAATTTTCTTTCTCATTGATTTTCTCCCTCTTAGTTCTAAACTTCGGCTCGCTTTCGCCAAGTGCGGCGAAGTAAGTTCGCACTAAACTCCCGCTTCGCCTTCGGCTCGCGCTCGTTAAGTGCACTCGGGTATCTTCCCCTTACTAGGCTCAAGTCTTCGCCTTCGGCTCGCTTTCGCCAAGTGCGGCGAAGTAAGTTCGCACTAAACTCCCGCTT
>JAUNGW010000120.1:0-1923 GCA_030524245.1 Eubacteriales bacterium | reverse complement strand
CGCCTTCGGCTCGCGCTCGTTAAGTGCTTACTTATCGTCGGCTGCGGCTACGCCGGGCAGCTCTTTGCCTTCCAGAAACTCCAGGGAAGCGCCGCCGCCGGTGGAAATGTGGCTCATCTTGTCAGCGAAGCCCAGCTGGTTTACAGCTGCTGCGGAATCGCCGCCGCCGATGATCGTGGTAGCCTCAGTCTCTGCCAGAGCCTTTGCCACTGCGATGGTTCCTGCTGCCAGGGTCGGGTTCTCGAATACGCCCATCGGTCCGTTCCATACAACGGTCTTTGCTGTCTTCACAGCGTCGGCAAACAGCTTCGCAGTCTCAGTGCCGATATCAAGGCCCATCATATCAGCCGGAATCGCGTCTGCAGATACCACCTTTACATCAATCGGTCCGTCAATGGGATCCGGGAATGCAGCCGCAACTGCCGCGTCAACCGGAAGCATCAGCTTCTTGCCAAGCTTTTCAGCCTTTTCAATCATCTCTCTGCAGTAGTCAAGCTTTGTATCGTCAACAAGGGATTTTCCAACCTCCATGCCCTGTGCCTTTAAGAAGGTGAACGCCATGCCGCCGCCGATGATCAGGGTATCGCACTTGTCAAGCAGATTGGAGATTACGTTTAACTTGTCCGCAACCTTTGCGCCGCCTAAAATAGCAACGAACGGTCTTACCGGATTCTCCACAGCGTTGCCCAGGAAATCGATCTCCTTCTGCATCAGGTAGCCAACTGCGTTGGTGCCGCCCTTTGCGGTGATGAACTTGGTCACGCCCTCAACGGAAGCATGTGCTCTGTGGGAGGAACCGAAAGCGTCGCATACGTAGTCGTCAGCCAGATCAGCCAGCTCCTTTGAGAACTCCTCGCCGTTCTTGGTCTCCTCTTTGCCGCGGAAACGGGTGTTCTGCAGCAGAACCACATCGCCGTCCTTCATATCAGCCACAGCCTTGGTTGCAGCCTCGCCGGTCACGTTGTAATCCGGAACGAATACAACCTTCTGGCCCAGCTTCTCCTCCAGTCTTGCGGCAACCGGAGCCAGGGACTCGCCCTCGTTCGGGCCGTTCTTTACCTTGCCCAGGTGAGAGCAGAGAATCACCTTTGCGCCCTCGCCAATCAGCTTCTTAATTGTAGGAAGGGCTGCCACGATACGTGTCTCATCGGTAATCTTTCCGTCCTTTAACGGTACGTTGAAATCGCAGCGAACCAGCACTCTCTTGCCCTTGATATTCTTCAGATCGTCAACACTCTTTTTATTTAACATAATTACTGTCCTTTCTTTATATACATGGTATAACTGCTGCGCAGGATTCTCCGCCTGCGGCAGGCCGCGTCAGCGGCATGATTCCGCTCCGCCGCAGTGCGATCCTTTGCGGAGCGTTTTTGTATCGCAGGACGCACTTTCCTTTGATCTAAAAAAGAATCCTGCTGCGCAGGATTCTCCGCCTGCGGCGGGTCGCGTCAGCGACATCATTCCATCCCGCCGCAGTGCGATCCCGCGGAGCTTTTTTATATCATAGGACGCACTTTCCTATGACATAAAAGCGGGGTCCGGTCCTTGCAGACCGGACCCCTGATGAGTCATCCTGATTGTTTTCGGAATTATGCCAGCTCAGCGAAATACTTGATGGTGCGAACCATCTGGCTGGTGTAGGAGTTCTCGTTGTCATACCATGAAACAACCTGAACCTCGTACAGATCGTCAGCAATCTTAGCTACCATGGTCTGAGTAGCATCGAACAGAGAACCGTACTTCATACCGATAACATCGGAGGAAACGATCTGATCCTCGTTGTAGCCGAAAGACTCGGAAGCTGCTGCCTTCATAGCTGCGTTGATGCCTTCCTTGGTAACGTCTGCACCCTTAACCACTGCGGTAAGGATGGTGGTGGAACCGGTCGGAACCGGAACACGCTGTGCGGAACCGATCAGCTTG
>JAUNGW010000119.1 GCA_030524245.1 Eubacteriales bacterium | reverse complement strand
AGAGCATACGGTTCATACCCGTAGTGTCGAGAGTTCAAATCTCCCTTCCGCTACTCAGAAGCCTGCAGATATTGTTCTGCAGGTTTTTTGCATCATTTTTATAAAAACGACATATTTTAGTAAGAAAAAGCTATTGTACTTTCCGGCGGACCTGTGCTATAATTCCGAACAAGCAGCAAAAAGCAAAGGAGTTTGTCAAGTGAAGAACCTGTTAAAAAAATACGGACACATCTGGGTGATGGGCTATGTCCTTTTATATCTTCCGTGGTTTTTCCATCTGGAAGCGAATACGCCGGCGCAATATACGGTAATGCATGCGGCCCTGGATGACAAGATTCCATTTAATGAGTACTTTATTATTCCGTACCTGTTCTGGTTTGTGTATGTGGCGGGGGCGGTGCTGTATTTCTTTTTTACCAATAAGACGGATTATTACAGACTCTGTGGATTTCTGTTTGTGGGGATGACCATCAGCATGATCATTTTCATGATATTCCCCAACGGAACGGATCTGCGGGTGTCGGTGAATCCGGATAAGAACGTGTTTTGCCGGCTGGTGGACATCATTCACGCGGCGGACACCCCTACCAATGTATTCCCGAGCATTCATGTGTATAATTCTCTGGGAGTTCATTTTGCGGTGATGAACAGCAGGAGCCTGCGGGACCGGCGCGGCGTGAGGTGGTTCTCTCTGGCCGCCATGGTGCTGATCTGCATGTCGACGGTATTTTTAAAGCAGCATTCGGTGCTGGATGTGCTGGGCGGCGTGGTTTTGGCTTACGTGATGTACCCGGTGGTTTATATGGTGGATTATGTGTCCAGCAGGAAGACGGCGGAGGAGAAGGTTGCCGGCTGATCCTGAGGCAGTAACAATAAGATTATCATGAGAAGCGAAGAAGGCTGCTGTGCCGGGAGACTGGTGCGGCAGCCTTCTTCGCCTTGTTTTGCGGTAATATTCATGATGGGGTGTCCTCTCGTATTTTATATAAATTTTCGTAGGTGTTTTTTGTTTTTTATGGTATACTCTATAATAGTTATTCGGTTGGAGGGATTCCATGTACTATTTTATCGTGAATCCGGCTGCCTGCGGCGGCCAGGGTGAAAGGATATGGAGAAAACTGGAACGCCGGGTTCAGCGTGCCGGTATCCCGTACAGGGCTTATCTTACGGAAGGCAGAGGAGACGCCGCCAGATATGCGGCGGAGATCACCGGCTGCTGCAAGGAGCCGTGTACGGTTGTGGCTGTGGGCGGCGACGGCACGGCCAACGAGGTCTTAAACGGTCTCAGCGTCTGTGACAGCGTGACCTGCGGCCTGATTCCCACGGGCTCGGGCAATGATCTGGCCAGGGGGCTTAAGCTGCCGTGCCGGCCGGGAGGATGTCTGAAGCGGATTTTAAAGCCGAGACGGATTTTGAATATAGATTATGGAATTTTATCCTATGAGATGGGCCAGCCGGTTCACCGGCGGTTTGTGGTCAGCAGCGGCATCGGACTTGATGCGGCGATCTGTCATAGCCTGCTGGATACTGCGGTGGGGCGGAGCGCCCTGAGCCGGAGGATCGGATGGCTGAGGTATGCTTCTGCCGGCTTTAAGCAGCTGTTTAAGGCGGAGCCTGTTTCCGGCTATGTGCTGCTGGACGGTGTGAAGCGGGTGGAGTTTAATCATATTTATTTTATTTCCGCCCACATTCATCCCTGGGAGGGAGGCGGCTTTCAGTTTGCGCCGAAGGCTAACCCGGAGAGCGGAGAGCTGGAGCTGTGCGTGGTGCATGTGTCCTCCAGATGGAAGCTGTTTCCGGTTCTTCTTGACGCCTGGGCCGGACGGATGGGCCATCACAGGGGCGTCCGGTTTTACCGGTGCCGGGAGGTGCAGATCCATGTGGACAGTCCGGTTCCGGTGCACGCGGACGGGGAAAGCTGCTGCTGTCAGACGGATATACACCTGCGGTGTGTGGAAAAGAAGCTGCGGGTGATTGTTTAAGAGCTTCGGAAGGAAGGGAGAATACAAGAATATGCGAATTGGACAGGGATATGACGTCCACAGGCTGGCGGAGGGCCGGCCGCTGATTTTGGGGGGCGTTACGGTGCCCTATGAGAAGGGGCTTTTGGGCCACTCGGACGCAGATGTGCTGGTTCATGCGGTTATGGACGCGCTTTTGGGAGCTGCGGCGCTTGGCGATATCGGCCAGCATTTTCCGGATACGGATCCGGCATATAAAGGTATTTCCAGCATTGCGCTGCTGGAAAAGGTGGGAGAGCTTTTGGAGCGGGAGGGCTATGTGGTGGAGAACATTGACTCCACAGTGATTGCCCAGCAGCCGAAGCTGGCGGCTTACCGTCCCCAGATGGCGGCGAACATTGCCGCTGCCCTCCGTTTGGAGACGGGACAGGTCAGTGTGAAGGCCACCACGGAGGAGGGGCTTGGATTTACCGGCAGCGGAGAGGGGATTTCCGCCCAGGCGGTAGCCCTGCTGTCCCATATGAAGGATTTTGTAAGCGACGACAGGCTGGCGGCAGGCGGCTGCGGCGGCTGTCCGGGCTGCGGTCAGGGAGTCTGACAAAATCCGTTATATCAGAGCGCAGAAAAGGAGCAGATAAGATTATGAAGATTTTTAACACATTATCAAGAACAAAAGAAGAATTTGTGCCGCTGACGCCGGGAGAGGTGAAGATGTATGTATGCGGCCCCACGGTATATAATTTCATCCATATCGGCAATGCGCGCCCGATGATTGTATTCGACACCGTGCGCCGGTACTTTGAGTATAAGGGATATCATGTGAATTATGTTTCCAACTTTACCGACGTGGACGACAAGATTATAAAGAAGGCTATTGAGGAGGGCGTGGACGCAGATACCATCTCCCGCCGGTATATTGAGGAGTGCAAGAAGGATATGGCGGCTATGAATGTAAAGCCGGCCACAGTTCATCCCCAGGCTACGCAGGAGATCTGCGGCATGCTGGACATGATCCGGACGCTGATTGACAAGGGACACGCGTATGTGGCGAAGGACGGAACCGTTTATTTCCGCACCGCATCCTTCAGGGAATACGGCAAGCTGTCTCATAAGAATATGGATGAGCTGCAGTCGGGCTTCCGCGAGCTTAAGGTGACCGGAGAGGAGGACAAGGAGTCGCCCTCCGACTTTGTTTTGTGGAAGCCAAAAAAGGAGGGAGAACCCTTCTGGGAGTCTCCGTGGTGCGAGGGCCGTCCCGGCTGGCACATCGAGTGCTCCGTTATGTCCAAAAAATATCTGGGAGAGCAGATCGATATCCATGCCGGCGGAGAGGATCTGATCTTCCCCCATCATGAGAACGAGATTGCCCAGTCGGAATCCGCTAATGACAAGACCTTTGCCAGATACTGGATGCATAACGGCTTTTTGAATATTGACAATAAAAAGATGTCAAAGTCTCTGGGGAATTTCTTCACCGTTCGGGAGATCGGAGAAAAGTATGATCTGCAGGTGCTCCGCTTCTTCATGCTCAGCGCCCATTACCGCAGCCCCTTAAACTTCAGCGCCGAGCTGATGGAGTCCTCCAAAAACGGTCTGGAGCGTATTCTGACGGCTGTGGACAGGCTTCGCGACCTGGAAAACACAGCGTCCGGCGATACGCTTACGGAGAAGGAGCTGGAGCAGCAGTCTGCCGCCAGGGAGCTGGTCGCAAAATATGAGGCGGCCATGGATGATGATTTTAACACAGCCGATGCAATTTCCGCAGTATTTGAGCTGGTAAAATTGAGCAACAGCACGGCGGGAGCTGAAAGCAGCAGGGCTTATGTGGAGTATTTAAAGAGCACCATCGGACAGCTCTGCGATGTGCTTGGTATTATTACCGAGCGCCGGGAGGAGAACCTGGACGCGGAGGTGGAGAAGCTGATTGCAGAACGCCAGCAGGCCCGCCGGGATAAAAACTTCGCTCTGGCAGACGAGATCCGCCAGAGGCTTCTGGATATGGGAATTGTGCTGGAGGATACCAGAGAGGGCGTAAAGTGGAAGAGAGCATAAAAAACGAGACCGCCGGCCTGGAGTCAGGCGGGGAGGGATTTGCCCGGCTGATGGAGCAGGCGCTTCTGCTAAAGCCGGTGGATATCCGGACCTATTCGCCGCTGGTGCTGGCCTATATCGGGGACGCGGTTTATGAACTGTTTATCCGCACCAGAGTGATTAACCGCGGCAGCATGCAGGTGAATAAAATGCATAAAAAGAGCGCCAGTCTGGTGAAGGCGGAGACGCAGGCCGGTATGATTAAGGCGCTGATGGAGGAGCTTGACGAGGAGGAAATGGCCGTTTACAAGCGCGGCCGCAACGCCAGGTCTTTTACTGCGGCGAAGCATGCGGCCATGATCGATTACCGCATGGCTACCGGCTTTGAGGCCCTTGTGGGGTATTTGTACCTGCAGGGCAGATATGAACGGCTGCTTGGCCTGATCCATGACGGCCTGGAAAGGATTGGAGAATTTACATGAGATATGAGGAGCTGACCATAGAAGGACGGAATGCGGTGATGGAGGCGTTCCGCTCCGGAAAGACCATCGACAGGCTGTATGTGCTGGACGGCTGCAAGGACGGTCCGGTGCAGAGCATCGTCAGGGAGGCCAGAAAGCACGACACGATCATCAAATTTGTGGCGAAGGAACGGCTTGACCAGATGTCGGAGACAGGGAAGCATCAGGGTGTGATTGCCTCTGCGGCCGCTTATAAATATGCGGAGGTGGAGGATATGCTGAAGGCTGCCGAAGAAAAGGGAGAGCCGCCGTTTCTGTTTCTCCTGGACGGTATCGAGGATCCCCACAATCTGGGGGCGATTCTGCGTACGGCGAACCTCTGCGGCGCTCATGGAGTGATCATTCCGAAAAACCGGGCGGCCGGGCTGACGGCGGTGGTGGCAAGAACCTCTGCCGGCGCCATCAACTATACGCCGGTGGCAAAGGTGACAAACCTGGCGAATACCATCGAGGCATTAAAGAAGCGCGGTCTCTGGTTCGTCTGCGCCGATATGGGCGGAGAGCTGATGTACCGTCTCGATTTAAAAGGGCCGCTTGGCCTTGTGATCGGCAATGAAGGAAGCGGCGTCAGCCGTCTGGTAAAGGAAAAATGCGATATGACGGCAGCCATTCCCATGAAGGGGGATATCGATTCCCTGAACGCATCTGTGGCGGCCGGCGTGCTGGCCTATGAGGCGCTGCGGCAGCGGATGCTTTGACGCAGAAAGGAAAAGGAGACAGAATATATGAGAACAGACAGACGGAAGGTAGTGCTGATCGGTACCGGCATGGTAGGCATGAGCTATGCCTACAGCATGCTGAATCAGAATGTATGCGATGAGCTGGTTTTGATTGATATTGACCGGAAGAGGGCAGAGGGTGAGGCGATGGATTTGAACCATGGCCTTGCCTTTTCTGGCTCCCACATGAAAATCTATGCGGGAGAGTACGGAGACTGCCGTGATGCTGATATCGTGGCGATCTGCGCCGGAGTGGCCCAGAAGGAGGGGGAAAGCCGCCTGGAGCTTCTGAAGCGGAACACGGAGGTGTTCCGGGCTATTATCGGTCCTGTGACAGAAAGCGGATTTAACGGATTATTTCTTATTGCCACAAATCCTGTGGATGTGATGACAAGAATTGCCTGGAGACTGTCAGGATTCGGTGCGGGCCGGGTTCTGGGCACGGGAACAGCGCTGGATACGGCGCGTCTCAGGTATCTTCTGGGAGAAGCCTTCCGGGTGGATCCGCGGAACGTCCACGCTTATGTGATGGGCGAGCACGGAGACAGCGAGTTTGTGCCCTGGAGTCAGGCGATGATTGCCACAAGATCTATTCCGGATATGATTGAACACAGAGAAAGTCCGGTCCAGATGGAGGATCTGAACCGGATTTCAGAGGAGGTAAAGAACGCGGCCTACCGTATTATCGAGGCGAAGCGTGCCACCTATTATGGAATCGGCATGGCCATGACCAGAATCACCAGAGCGATTTTTGGTGATGAAAACAGCGTTCTCACCGTATCTGCCATGCTGCGGGGAGAATACGGACAGCAGGATGTGTTTGTCGGAGTTCCCTGCATCATCAACCAGAACGGCGTTCAGCGGGTGCTGGAGCTTAAGCTGAGCGATGAAGAGATTCAGGCTCTGGACCGGTCCTGCGGGATTTTAAGAGAGTCCTGCCAGGGGCTGTTTTAGTCCTCCAGAGTGATGACACGCATGCCCAGGTCGCTCCAGCTGTTGCCGATAAAGTAGGAGGTATAGTTCTGGCCCGCGTTAATATCCACCTGGAAGGATACCAGGGGCTCCTGGACGTTGGATGTGGTGCCGGAGGCCCCGATGACGATGATCGGAAGCTCCCGCAGGAACGAGTAGGTGTTGGCGCCTGTAATATAAAACTGATAAGAGCCGGACACGGCCTGCTTGTAGGATGTGACCGTCTGGAAGCCCACATTCCGGAATACGGTTTCGCCTCCATAGAGCAGCAGGTCAAACCGGGAACCGGAGTAGGCCATGTTGGCAAACCGGTAGCAGCCTGCGTTGGACGGCATAGTGGAGCAGCCGGTATCGATCACCCGGATCATTTCCAGACCTCCGGAAGCCGAGTCCGTCAGCACCATGGTTACCTTCTGTCCTGCAACAAAGGGGAAGTTCTGCTGCAGCAAAACAGAACGCAGTCCGGAAGCCCGCCGTACCGTTACGGTGTGGAAGCCGTCGGCGATCCAGTCATAATCAGAGACTGTGCCGAAGCGGGAGTTGATGGAGTAGGAGGCGCCGTCGATGGAGATATTAACCGGAAATGTATTGGCTGACGCATTTAAAAACCGTACCTGCCCGAAATACTGGGGCGAGATGCTGGGGATGGTGGGCTTTGCGGAAATAATGGGCGGCCATCCGACGGCATGGATGTGAGGGCGTCCGTGATTGTGGCTGCTGCTGTTTCCGCTGCCGCCGGTTCCGGGGAAGGGCAGAACTGTGATATTTCCGGAGCCCCCAACGGTGTTTCCCGGGTAGACGGGGCCGCCTTCTCCCACGTTTGGCAGGGGGATAACCGGGACAGCGGCGCTGTCATTTCCATTTCCCGTGTTCATGTTTCCGGGATAGGCGGGAGGTCCCTCCTCAAAATCGGGAAGGGGTGTGGTCAGCCCATAGTCGCCGCCTGGTCTGTGGTGAGCGGTCTGCGGCGCCGAAGCGTTGTTTCCGCTTCCTGTATCTGCAGTACCATTGTAATGGGAATCATTTTCAGACATTGTGTACCTCTTTGCTTTTTACTTTACCTTATGAGACGGCTGAGGGGCAGGTGACGGAATCGTGGGAAAGGGGACAGTTTTTTGGTGAGTTTTTTGATGAATCCGGTTGACAAACAGCAGAAGCCATGGTACTATATCTAAGGTTTCGCTGGTTCACGGCGGGATCACATAGGTAAGCTGCTGTGGCTCAGTCGGTAGAGCGTCGCATTGGTAGTGCGGAGGTCACGGGT
>JAUNGW010000118.1:5306-7611 GCA_030524245.1 Eubacteriales bacterium | reverse complement strand
TCCGGGACATTTTCATATGTGGTATACTGAGACATTATCATAAATGGCTTATAATCCGCCGGAGCAGAACGCGAAAACAGTTGAAAACACCAGAAAATTCCGGTATAATATAAGCTTAATCTGTAAGTAACTGTATTACATCGTCTGAGGGGCGATGCTTCTTGTCCGGCTTCGCCGGGCAGGAGGATGCGCTGTCCTGAATAGTTACAGCTGGAATAAAGCGAATAAAAAACAGAAATGATCCGCCTGACGGCGAATCATTATGATGAAGGAGAAAAACGTGAAAAAGATTCTTGATTTGATCACAGAAAAAATGGAGAGCGCATTTGCGGGATGCGGCTATGACGCGTCCTATGCGAAGGTGGTTTTATCCAACCGCCCGGATCTCTGTGAGTACCAGTGCAACGGCGCCATGGCGGCGGCGAAGGCGTATAAAAAGAAGCCCATTGATATTGCGGGGCAGGTAGTGGAGCAGTTAAAGGAGCAGTGCCGTCAGGCGGAAGGGCAGCATCAGACGCCTGTTTTTCTGGATGAGGATATGAGCGCAGTGATGCCGGGATTTATTAATTTAAAGGTGAATCCGCAGTTTGTCGCTGATTATATGAATGAGATGGAGAAGGCGCCGAAGCTGGGACTTGAGGAAACAGGCCACGGAGAGACGGTGATTGTGGATTACGGCGGAGCCAATGTGGCGAAGCCTCTTCACGTAGGGCATCTCCGGTCAGCGGTTATCGGCGAGTGCATCCGCCGGCTGGGGAATTTCCTGGGTTACCATATGATCGGCGATGTGCATCTGGGAGACTGGGGACTGCAGATGGGCCTGATCATCGAGGAGCTGAGAGACAGGAAGCCGGAGCTGGTTTATTTTGACGAGACCTATACCGGGGAGTATCCGGAGGAGCCGCCGTTTACCATCAGTGAGCTGGAGGACATTTATCCCGCGGCCAGCGGAAAGGCGAAGGCGGACGAGGCCTTTAAAGAGCGGGCACAGACAGCTACCTTCCAGCTGCAGAACGGCTGCGCGCCCTACAGAGCGATCTGGAAGCATATTATGAGCGTGTCTCTGGCCGATTTAAAGAAAAACTATGGAAATCTGGACGTGCATTTTGACCTGTGGAAGGGAGAGAGCGATGCTCAGCCCTATATTCCCGGACTGATCCAGGATCTGCAGGACAAGGGACTGGCCTACGAGAGCCAGGGCGCCCTGGTGGTGGATATTGCCCAGCCGGGAGATTCCAAGGAGCTGCCGCCCTGTATCGTGAGAAAATCCGATGGAGCAGCTCTGTACGCCACATCTGATCTGGGAACGATCATCGAGAGAGAGAAGGATTTCGCTCCGGTGAAATATATCTATATTACAGACAAACGGCAGGAACTGCATTTCACCCAGGTGTTCCGGGTGGCAAAGAAGGCCGGCTACGTAAAGCCGGAGACAGAGATGATCCATATCGGCTTCGGAACCATGAACGGCAGGGACGGAAAGCCCTTTAAGACAAGAGACGGCGGCGTGATGCGTCTGGAGAATCTGATTGCAGATATCAATGAGGCTGTTTACGGGCGGATCATGGAGAACCGCACCGTGTCTGAGGACGAGGCCAGGACAACGGCACAGATCGTAGGTCTGGCAGCTTTAAAATACGGCGATCTGTCCAATCAGGCATCGAAGGATTATGTGTTTGACCTCGACCGGTTTATATCCTTTGAGGGCAATACAGGACCATACATTCTTTACACGATTGTGCGCATCAAGTCCATTCTGTCCAGGTACAAGGAACAGGGCGGCAAGGAAGAAGAAGGCACGATCCTGTCCCCGTCCTGCGACAGTGAAAAGACGCTGATGCTGTATCTTGCCCGGTACAACGAGGTTGTGACGGCCGCCTTTGAAGAAACAGCACCCCACAAGCTGTGCCAGTATATTTTCGAGCTGTCCAACGCATTCAACAGCTTTTACCATGACAACCGCATTCTTGCAGAAGAAGACAAAGCCCGTCAGGCCAGCTGGATCCGCCTGATCACCCTGACCAAATCCGTCCTCGAAACCTGCATCCAAACCCTAGGCTTCCAATCCCCAGAACGGATGTGACGTTACAGCAGGGACGTGCGAAACATCAGACTCACAGGCGGAGCCGGAAGTTCACTTCCGGAGCCGCATGCGAGTCTGATGTTTCATAGGGCGAAGCCCGCGCAGCGAGATGAAGCGAAGCGGAATCGAGCTGAGCGCACGTCCCGTAGCCAGCCAAGGAACTCACAGGCGAAGCCCGCGCAGCGAGATGAAGCGAAGCGGAATCGAGCTGAGCGCACGTCC
>JAUNGW010000118.1:0-5206 GCA_030524245.1 Eubacteriales bacterium | reverse complement strand
GGCGAAGCCCGCGCAGCGAGATGAAGCGAAGCGGAATCGAGCTGAGCGCACGTCCCGCAGCCAGCCAAGGAACTCACAGGCGGAGCCGGAAGTTCACTTCCGGAGCCGCATGCGAGTCTGATGTTTCATAGGGCGAAGCCCGCGCAGCGAGATGAAGCGAAGCGGAATCGAGCTGAGTGCACGTCCCGCAGCCCAAAAAACAGGCGCAGCCGAGAAGGAGCATACCATGAAAATAACCGAACTGAAAACCAGTACCTTCTGGAAGGGAGAGCTGGGGCTGCAGGCGGATGTGGAAGACGGCGGCAGCCATTATAAAGTGCGCCTTTATATCAAGGGTAGTCAGATTCGTGACTACTCTTGTTCTTGTGTAAACGGAAATTCCTTCCGCGGCATGTGCGTTCATGGAAAGCTGGTGTGGGACGCATGGCAGAGGCAGCAGCAGGAGGGCATGGGGAAGCCGGTGATCACATCACAGGAAATCCGCACCATGATACGGGAATATACAAACCGTGAGGTGGCGGAGATCATCCAGGAACGGGAAGAGAAGGGGATCCGTCTGGTTCCCCGTCTGATCCTTCAAAAGGAAGCGGTTCTGGTGGAGTTTAAGCTTGGCAGGGAGCGGATGTATCTGCTGAAGGATCTGGCAGCCTTTGCGGAGGCGCTGGAGACGGGAGCGGCTGTTGCTTATGGAAAGCAGCTGTCCTTCCATCACAGCATTTATGCCTTTGCAGAGGAAGACCGCCCGCTGTGCAGCTTTTTGCAGGAGCTCGTACACGTGTACCGGGATCATTACAGACAGTTTTCCAGGAGCGCTTATGTAACCGTACAGGGACTGCGCCGGCTGAATTTAAGCAGAGCAAACAGGGAACGCTTCCTCGGACTGATGGAGGGACGGACGATGGATGTGGAGCTGTCCGCGGGGGAAACCGTTACGGTGACGGTGGGCGGGGAGGATCCGGCCTTCCGCATTCCGGTGGACATCTGCCGGGCGGGCAGAGACGGCATTGAGCTTTCCGTGGATCCGGAGCTTTACGGCTTCGCGGGAGAAAACCGCTGGTACGCAGGGAACAGGGAAAGGCTGGTTTGCTTTGACCCGGAGACCTCCAGAAGACTTGGAGGCTTTCTGGAGCAGGCTCTGAAGGACCGGCGGAGCCGGAAAATGACTATACAGGACCGGGATATTCCGCTGTTTTATGAGCGTGTACTGCCGAAGATCCTGCCCAGCTGCCAGCTGACGGTGAAGGATGTGGATCTGGAGCAGTACCGGCCGCAGGAGCTTAAGGCGGTGTTTTCCTTTGACAGCAGCCGTCCCGGGGAGATCACCATGAGGCCTGAGCTTTCCTATGGAGATTTTTCGTTCAGCCCTGTGGAGGATGAAACGGTTCCGCGGACCATATGCAGGGACGTACCCGGAGAGTTCCGCATCAGCCAGGTGATCAGCCGGTATTTCCGGTACCGGGATGAAACCGGGGAAACGCTGATGATTCAGGACGATGAGGATGCCCTTTACCATCTGCTTCATGAGGGCATAGAGGAATTTATGAGTCTGGGAACAGTCCGCATGTCGGAGGCCGCAGGGGAAATCCGGATCCTGCCGCCGCCGAGAGTCCAGGTGGGAGTGCAGGCGGCGGGACGCTGGCTGGAGCTTACTGTGGAGGCAGACGGCATGACGCAGGCGCAGCTGCAGAGGATTTTATCGGAGTATGAGCCGAAAAAACCGTATTACCGGCTGAAAACAGGAGAATTTCTGCAGCTGGATGAGAATGGGCTTGTGACGGCGGCGCGGCTGGCGGACGAGCTGGCAGTAAGCCGCGGAAAGCTGGCAGAGGGGAAGCTTAAGCTCCCTCTGTACCGCGCATTCTATCTGGACAGTGCCTTAAAGGGCGGCAGCGGCATTACCTTTTACCGCGACAGCTTTTTTAAAGCTATGATCCGCGGGATGAAGGCGGTGGAGGACAGTGATTTCGAGATTCCGGCCTCCATGGCGGAGGTGCTGCGCGGCTATCAGAAAACCGGCTTCCGGTGGATGCGGACGCTGGACAGCTATGGATTCGGCGGCATTTTGGCGGATGATATGGGGCTTGGAAAGACCATTCAGGTGATTGCCCTGATTCTGGATGAGGCGAAAAAAAGCCCGGAGGAGCGTTTTTTAATCATCTGCCCGGCTTCCCTGGTATATAACTGGGAGAATGAATTCCGCCGGTTTGCGCCGGAGCTGGGGATCTGTACGGTGACCGGGACAGCGAAGGAGCGGGAGGAGCTGCTGTCCCGGCCTGAGAGGGAGCGGGAGGCGGCGCTGCCGGCCGGCAAAGCTGCGGGAATGGCGCAGGATAAGTCGCCTGCCTGCGCGGCGCCCCGCGTCTTCATCACCTCCTATGATCTCTTAAAACGGGATCTGGCTCTTTATGAGCATATGGAATTCCGGTTCCAGATTATCGATGAAGCCCAGTATATCAAAAATCCTGCCACTCAGGCAGCCAGGGCGGTCCGGCAGGTGCGGTCCCGCACCAGGTTTGCGCTGACCGGTACGCCGGTGGAAAACCGGCTCAGCGAGCTGTGGAGCATTTTTGAATTTCTGATGCCGGGATTTCTGTTCCCATACGGAACCTTTAAAAAGAAGCTGGAACAGCCTGTTGTGAAAGACGGAGACAGCAAAGCCCTGACAGCCTTAAAGCGGCTGACGGCGCCGTTTATTCTCCGGAGGCTGAAGCGGGATGTGCTTAAGGAGCTTCCGGAAAAGCTGGAAATGGTCATGTATTCCGGTATGGATGGGGAGCAGAAGCAGCTTTACACGGCCCAGGCCTGCATGCTTAAGCAGTATCTGGAGCAGGCGGAGGGAAGCCTGGACGGTCAGGAGCGGATACAGATTTTATCACAGCTGACAAGACTGCGGCAGATCTGCTGCGATCCGGCGCTCTGCTTTGAGAACTACCGGGGCGGCTCGGCGAAGCTGGAAACCTGTATGGAGCTGATCCGGGCAGGTATTCGCGGAGGGCATAAGCTTCTTTTGTTTTCCCAGTTTGCTTCCATGCTGGAGCAGATAAAAAAGCGCCTGAAAAAAGAAGAGATCAGCTGCTACATGCTGACAGGGGCTACGCCAAAGGAGGAGAGGATTCACATGGCAGGCGCCTTTCAGACGGACGATGTGCCGGTATTTCTCATTTCCCTGAAGGCGGGAGGGACCGGACTCAATCTGACGGCGGCGGATATTGTGATTCACTATGATCCATGGTGGAACGCGGCGGCCCAGAATCAGGCCACGGACCGTACCCACCGGATCGGTCAGGAAAAGCAGGTGACGGTGTATCAGCTGATTATGCGGAATTCTGTAGAGGAAAATATTTTAAAGCTGCAGGAAAAGAAACGCACCCTGGCGGAGCAGATTATGGAGGGCGGCGCATCCTCCATGCCGCCTCTGACAAGAGAAGAGCTTTTAAGAATCTTATCATAAAACGAGAAGGGAGAGTTCCAATATGGCATTATATGATTACACAAATGCCCTCAGACAGGGGCGAAGGCAGTATCAGGCAGCCATTTCAAGGGGAGAATACCCGTATCTTCCGGTTCTGGACGATATCCTGGCCAACACGGATATTGTGTCAGAGGTGAATCTGGGAGTGATCGACGTGCCCTTAAGCAGAATTGTGGGTACAAAGACAAAGGGCAGAACGCAGGCATTTGCCAGCAACTTTATGCCGCTTTTGGGAGAACGGTCTGAATTCGGCGCCAAGTGGGGACATCTCTACGACCATCAGATTAACGAAGGAATCCACGACCCCATTGTTGCCTATGAATTTATGAACCAGTATTATGTGCAGGAGGGAAATAAGCGGGTCAGCGTGTTAAAATACGTCAACGCCTACAGCATACCGGCTATGGTCACAAGGCTAATTCCCCGCCGCACGGACAATCATGACATCCGGCTTTATTATGAGTTCCTGGATTTCTACCAGGTATCCTTCAACTGCGATGTGTGGTTCAGCGAGGAAGGCAGCTATGCAAGACTTCTGGCGGCCATGGGCAAGAAGGAGGGCGAGGTCTGGAACGAGGAGGAGCGGCTTTATTTTAAGAGCGCCCACGACAGGTTTGTGCGCATGTTTGAGGCCAGGCGGACGCCGGATATGGAAATGACTGCCTCGGATGCATTTCTGTTTTATGTGGAAATCTATGGATATGAGCAGGTGAAGGAGCGGACCGAGGACCAGATGAAGCGTGATCTGGGTAAGATCTGGGACGAGCTGCGCTTGAAATCCCATGGAAGCCGGATCGCCCTGGTGGATCAGCCGGAGGAGAAGGAAAATACCACGGTTAAGCTGTTTAACTGGTTAAAGCCCGCCGGACAGATCGAGCCGGACCGGCTGAAAATCGCTTTCATTTATCCGAAGAGCAAGGACGCCTCCAGCTGGGTATATGCCCACGATCTGGGGCGGATGTATCTGGAGCAGAAATTCGGCGGAGAGCTTCGGACTGTAGTGTTTGATCAGGCGGGGAATGACGAGGCAGTGGCGGAGGCCATAAACGAGGCCGTCAGCGAGGGCTGCAATGTGATTTTCACCATTGCCCCGGAGATGGCGGCCCAGAGCGTAAAGGCGGCGGTGGAGCATCCGGAGATCCGTGTGCTGAACTGTTCCGTCAATATGTCCTATTCCTCGATCTGCACCTATTATGCCAGAGCCTATGAATCCAAGTTTTTGATGGGCGCTCTGGCGGCTTCCATGAGCGAATCCAATGATCTGGGATACATTGCGGACTATCCCATTTACGGACGGGTGGCCAGCATTAACGCCTTTGCTCTGGGAGCAAGGATGATCAACCCGAGGAGCCGCGTGTGGCTGAAATGGTCCGGCCTGAAGGATGCGCGCTGCCGGGAGGAGCTGGAGGAGGCGGGAATCACCTGGATTTCCGGAGACGATATGATTACTCCGAAACATGCCTCCAGAGAGTTTGGCCTGTACCACAAAAAGCCGGACGGAACGGTGGAAAACCTGGCGACGCCCATCATTGACTGGGGAAAATGCTATGAGAGGCTGGTAGGCCTGATCTGCCGCGGCGCACTTGATTCCCGGAACAAGAGGGAGGACGTGGCGGTCAATTACTGGTGGGGCATGTCGGCGGACGTGATCGACGTGATCTGCTCAGATGATCTGCCCAGATACACCAAGCGGCTGATCCGGTTTCTCCGCTCCTCTGTATGCAGCGGAAGCTT
>JAUNGW010000117.1 GCA_030524245.1 Eubacteriales bacterium | reverse complement strand
GCCCGCCGCGCCGGCGCCGCTCTTCCCGCTCAAAAAGAAAGCAGCCCCCGCTGCCATAACCACCACAACTCCAGCTGCCGCCATGATCTTCTTTTTCCTGTCCATGATGCACTCCTTTAAATTCGTTTTTCTTTTCTGATCAAAATAAGAACGATAACCGCTGCCGCCAGCAATGCCCAGCCGGCCACCAGCGCCATGCTTACGAAGGCTGCTCCGGCCCTGCTTCCCCATCCGGTTCCCGCCGCAAAGGCATCTCCGCTTAACAGCAGGATCCCCGGATGATACAAAACAGAAAACGCCCGGAAATACTCCGACTGCTCCGCCCATGGCCATGCCCTGCTCATCCACCAGAACAGGCCGGCCCCTCCCGGAGCCAGACACATAAGCATACGCCAGAAGGCCGGCGCCAGCCCCGTCCCTGAGGCCGCCGCGGCCACAAGACAGCAGAAAACCGCCCCGCATACAGCCGTGTACATCCACGCATTTTTCTTCAGTCTGCCTGCCGCCTTCACAGAATATCCCCCTTCCCGTCATCCAATAACCATTAAGGTATCGTAAAAATGTGAACTTTTTGTGAGGAATCTGGCAGATTTTTGTGAGGAATATTTTCCGGAAAATACTTCTGTGATATAATTCCAGATAATTATTATCATAACGAGAAAAGAGGATTTGCATATGCCGCGTTTACTGATTACCGATGATGACCTTCACCTGCGCAAGCTGGTGCGGACCTATGCCGATGTAGAAGGCTACCAGTGCGAGGAGGCGGAAAACGGAGCCGCCGCCATCGCGCTGCTCAAGGAAAAGGACTTTGACCTGGTTGTACTTGACGTGATGATACCCGGACCGGACGGCTTTGAAACCCTGGCCGCCATCCGTCAGTTCAGCCAGATCCCCGTGGTCATGCTGACCGCCCGGGATGAGGAATACGACAAGCTGCTCGGCTTCAATCTGGGTGTGGACGATTACGTTTCCAAGCCCTTCAGCCCCAAGGAGCTGATGGCCAGAATCGGCGCCGTCCTCCGCCGGAGCAACGGCGCAAAGGATACCGGCGAGCTGATTTTCGGCGGCCTTGTCATCGGCGCCAGATCCCGGACTGTCACCGCGGACGGACGTTCCTTAAGCCTGCCGCCCAAGGAGTTTGACCTGCTCTTAAAGCTGGCGCAGAATGAACGGATCGTCTTCAGCCGGGAAAAGCTTCTGGAGACTGTCTGGGGGTACAACTACTATGGAGATGTGCGCACAGTGGATACCCATGTAAAATCCCTGCGGGAGCATCTTGGAGAATACCGGAAATCAATTCAGACCGTATGGGGAGTGGGGTACAAATTTGATCATGTGGATTCGGAATAAGCTCAAGGCCCTGGGCAGCCGGATGGTGTTCCGGCTCTGGGCCATCATGATGGTGCTGGTGCTGTTTGGCATCGGCTTTATGTGGATTGTACAGATTTATCTTTTTGAGCAGAACTATGTCAGCGCCGCTTTAAATGAGACAAAGGCTCAGATGGGTATGGTCATGGACAGTCTGGCCACCGAGGACATCAGCCACGACGAACATCTTCTGTCCTATTTAAGCCATGTAAACAGCGAGCTGTTTTTAGTCCGCACAGACGGCAGGCTGATTTCCATGTACTCCTCCGGACATCTGGTTGACAGCCGGGACAAGCGGGAGGAGCGGATGATCTGGGACACCATCCGTCAAAGCGAAAACTATGACAGCCTGCAGGCAGGACAGCCCTACCAGACGGTCCTTCGCCGCGGCCGCCACATCCTGGGCTATGAGATGGGCTTTCCTGTCACCTTCAACGGGGAGAAATGCTATCTGATCACCAGAAACATCCTGATGCTGAAAACGGTCATCGACTTAAACCGGAACCAGCTGATCGTTCTGACGGTTCTTCTCACGGCAATCGCCTCTGTTCTGGCCGCCGTGCTGTCCCGTCAGTTCACACGTCCGATTCTCCGGATCAAGGATACCGTGGACCGGCTGACCCAAAACGACTTCACAGAAGCTCCTCCCCTGGAGCGTACCGATGAGCTGGGTCTCCTTTCCCACTCTGTAGCCGCCCTGGGCCGCTCCTTAAAGCGCCTGGATGTGCTGCGAAAGGAGGTCATCGCCAACGTATCCCATGAGCTTCGCTCTCCCCTCGCTTTGATCGGCGGCTACGCGGAGATGGTGCGGGACATTACCTGGCGTGACGAAGAAAAACGGAATGAGGATTTAAATCTGATCATTCAGGAATCCAACCGGATGAGCCGGATGGTAAGCGATATTCTGGACTACTCCCAGCTGCAGGCCGGATTCACCCAGATCAAAACAGAAACCTTTGATTTAAAAGAAATGCTGGAGGCCGGAACAGCCCTGTATCAGAAGCAGGCCGCCGAATACCAGATCACGCTGACTCTGCAGTGCGGCGCTTCCCAGCTGTTCATTCGCGCGGATTCCACCAAGCTGAATCAGGTGCTCCGCAACCTCCTGAACAATGCCTTAAATCACACGGCAGCAGGCGGACAGGTGATCATCCGGGCGGAAAAGACCGATGACTCTCTCTGGCGCATATCCGTCTCCAACCCCGGTCCGCCGATTCCACCCAGGGACCGGGAGCTGATCTGGGAGCGCTACCAGCGCAGCCAGCATCAGAGCAGCCGCCGTATGGGCACAGGCATCGGGCTTTCCATCGTCAGCACCATCCTGACCGCCCACCAGATGGCCTACGGCGTAGACTGCGAGGACGGCTGGAACAGCTTCTGGTTCAAGTGCCGGGAAACCATTCCAGCGCCCTGAAAGAATCCTGCACAGCAGGATTCTCCGCCTACGGCGGGTTGTATCAGCGATCTCATTCCATTCCACCGGCGCTCACAGCTTCCTGAAATAGGGGCAGATATCCTCGTAGCTTCCATCCGGCATCCTGAATCCCCCGGGAATCGTCCCCAGCTGCTCAAATCCCAGGCGCTCATACAGATGCCGGGCATGTACGTTGGAAGCGACCACCGCATTGAACTGGAGCACGCGAAAGCCGTGTTCCCGTCCCTGCGCCATACAGTCCAGCACCAGCTTCTCTCCGATATGCAGCCCCCGGCTTCCGGCGCTGACCGCATAGCTGGCGTTGCAGATATGTCCGCAGCGCCCCACATTGTTGGGATGCAGAATATAAAGCCCGCAAATTTCCCCCGTCTTTCCATTCTCCGCCACGCCGCAGTGACTCTGGCTTCCAAAAAACTCCTCCGCTGCCTTTCCCTCCAGAATTTCCTCCTGCGGAAAAGCTCGTCCTTCCTCCACCACCTGATTCCAGATGACAGTCATGGCGGGAATATCTCCCGCCATGTATGGTCTTACTGTAATATCTTCAATGTTCATTCTGTCTCCCTAATTATGCAGGTTATTCCGGAGCATCACATCGTGAGCTCCGCCCTCCACAATACTTGTGGCGGAAACCAGCGTAATCTTTGCCTTCTTCTGCAGCTCCCCTATGGTCAGCGCGCCGCAGTTGCACATGGTGGACCGCACCTTGCTCAGGGTCAGGGTCACATTGTCCTTTAAGCTTCCGGCATAAGGAACCAGGGAATCCACGCCCTCCTCGAAGGACAGCTTTTTATCGCCGCCCAGATCGTAGCGCTGCCAGTTTCTCGCTCTGGCGCTTCCCTCGCCCCAGTACTCCTTCATGTAGCTTCCGTTGATATTGACCTTCTTTGTGGGACTCTCATCAAACCGGGCAAAATACCGTCCCAGCATGATAAAGTCCGCGCCCATCGCCAGGGCCAGGGTTACATGATAGTCGTGGACAATGCCGCCGTCTGAACAGATCGGCACGTAAATCCCGGTCTCCTGATAATACTCGTCGCGGGCTCTCGCCACATCGATCAGCGCCGTGGCCTGTCCGCGGCCGATGCCCTTCTGCTCTCTCGTAATGCAGATGGCTCCTCCGCCGATGCCTACCTTCACAAAATCCGCTCCCGCCTCCGCCAGGAACCGGAAGCCCTCGCCGTCCACCACATTGCCGGCGCCCACCTTCACCTTGTCGCCGTAATGCTCTCTGATATAGTCGATGGTAATCTTCTGCCACTCGGAAAATCCCTCGGAGCTGTCAATACAGAGCACGTCCGCTCCCGCCTCCACCAGCGCCGGAACACGCTCCGCGTAATCCCTTGTATTGATGCCGGCGCCCACCATATACCGCTTGGAAGCGTCAATCAGCTCGTTCTCATTCTTCTTATGCGTGTCATAATCCTTGCGGAACACCAGATACATCAGGTTGTGATCCTTATCCACCAGCGGCAGGCAGTTGATCTTGTGCTCCCAGATAATATCATTGGCCTCCTTCAGCGTCAGATCCTCATAGCCGTACACCAGATCCTCCAGCTTCGTCATAAACTCGCCGACCTTCGTATCCTGCTCCATCCGGCTCACCCGGTAATCCTTGTTTGTGACAATGCCAAGCAGCTTTCCGTTGGCGCTGCCGTCTGCCGTCACCGCAATCGTGGAATGTCCCGTCCGCTCCGTCAGCTCCAGCACGTCAGCCAGCGTCATATCCGGAGAAACATTGGAATCGCTGACCACAAACCCTGCGCGGTAATGCTTCACCTTCCGCACCATCTCCGCCTGCTTCTCCACAGTCTGGGAACCATAGATAAAGGAAATCCCTCCCTCCTGCGCCAGAGCCACTGCCAGACGGTCGTCAGACACCGACTGCATAATCGCCGAAACCATGGGAATGTTGATGGAAAGCGCCGGCTCCTCCCCCCTCCTGTACTTCACCAACGGCGTTTTAAGGCTCACAGCCGCCGGCACGCACTCCTTTGAAGAATACCCCGGAATCAGCAGGTACTCACTGAAGGTTCTGGACGGTTCATCGTAGTAAAATGCCATATCGTTCCTCCTTTAAATTGTATTCGTGGTAATCGGTTCAGAAGTGACAGCCTGAAAACTCCGCAAAAGATCTGTCTTATGCTCCTATTGTAAACATTTGTGAAAAATAAAGCAAGAGCCTGCGGAAAGAATTCTCTTGATTTATGATGAAAAAAATCATTTGACGCCTCCAAAAAAACACAGGGAGACATCCACTGTATGGACGTCTCCCGCAAAATACAGCCGTATTCTTTTATACGTAACCCATCAGGCCCGGCAGCCACAGGGACAGAGCCGGAATGTAGGTTACCAGCATCAAAACAATGAAAATAGCCAGGAAGTACCACAGCAGCGGCTTGATAACCGACTCGATGGTGGTCTCTCCCACCTTTACGCCGACAAACAGCGTCGTGCCTACCGGCGGTGTAATGGTGCCGATACACAGGTTGAAGATCATCATGATACCAAAATGAATCACGTTCATGCCCAGCTGCTGACAGATCGGCAGGAAGATCGGTGTGAAAATCAGGGTTGCCGGCGTCATGTCCATGAACGTACCTACAACCAGCAGCACCAGGTTAATGATCAGGAAAATCACATACTTGTTGTCGCTGACACCCAGAAGAGCATTTGCAACCAGAGACGGAATTCCCGTAAAGGCCATAACCCAGCTCATGATGCTGGACACGCCGATCAGGAAAATGATGATGCCCGTCATCTCCGCGCTGTCCATCAGAATTCCGGGGATCTCGCTGACCTTAATCGTCTTGTAAAATACCAGAGACAGAATCAGCGTATAAACAACCGCAACCACTGAGCCCTCCGTCGCGGTGAAGGCTCCGCCGATGATGCCGCCGATTACAATGATGATCAGAAGCAGGCTGGGAAGCGCCTCCAGCACAACCTTGACCTTCTCCTTCATGGTAAAGGTCTGGCTGCTCTTATAGCCTCGTTTCTTCGCGAAAATATAAATTACGATCATACAGGCCAGACCCCAGAGGATGCCGGGAATGTAGCCCGCCATGAACAGGGCCGCAACGGAGGTTCCCCCGCTGACCAGTGAAAAGGTGATCATAACATTGCTGGGCGGAATCAAAAGTCCTGTAGGCGCCGTAGCGATGTTTGCAGCCGCGGAGAAATCACGGGCATAGCCCTCGTCCTCCTCAATCGGCCCGATGATGGAGCCCATGGCGGAGGCGGCAGCCGTGCCGGAGCCGGAGATGGCTCCGAACAGCATGTTCGCAACCGCGTTTGTATGAGCCAGAGCGCCAGGAATCCGTCCGGTGAACAGCTTGGCCAGGTTAATCAGCCGGATGGCAATGCCGCCCCGGTTCATAATATTGCCGGCCAGAATAAAGAACGGAATCGCCAGCAGGCTGAAAATGGAAATGCCGGAGAAAATTCTCTGTGCGCCGGTGATAACCGCCGCCTCCGTATCCATAATCGGCAGGATTGCAAGGATCGAGGAAACACCCAGGGACACCGCAATCGGCGCGCCCATGATCAGCATCACAACCAGCGTTGAGAAAATAATAACCGCAGAAAATACTCCGATACTCATAGCTTATTTCCCCTCCTTTGTATGATCTTTTTTCAGCACATCCAGCGCGTTCAGCAGGCTGAAATACATAATCAGCACGCCGGAAATGGGCACCATGAAGTATACATAGCCCATGGGAATCTGCAGAGACGCCGTTACCTGCGTCATAGTCAGCTTTGTGATGGCGATTCCGCCGTAAACCATAACAATGGCCGCAAAGGCGAACACCAGAAACTGAATGATCAGCTCCATCACGATCTTCGGCGTTCCCTTCACCTGATCAGCCAGAAACGCCATCCGCATGTGGTCGTTTTTGCCGAACACATAAGCGGAAGCAAGAAGAGCCATCCAGGCAAAGGTATAGGTCAGAAGCTCCTCCGAAACGGTGCTGGGACTGTTGAACACATAACGGGAAATGATCTGCCAGCTTCCCACAACCACCATAACGGTGAATAAAAAGGCGGTGCAGGCGCCGATAATCTTCATCAGGTATTCTCTCAGCTTATATAATGCGCTCATTACTGATTCCCCTCCTTTGCCGCTTCATTGGCCGCCTGGGCCTGATTGTAAATATCCACGATCTTCGGATTGTCTTCCAGCATTTCCTCATGCAGAGGCAGAACCTTGTTCTTAAACTCCTCCACGTCCACATCGATGAATTCCACGCCCATATCGTTGATGGCCGTCTGCTTGGCGTCCTCCACGCTCTTGTCCCACTCCTCCAGCTCAACCTCGGTGGAACGGCGGGCGGCCTCCTTAAAGACCTCAAGCTCCTCCGGACTTAAGCTGTTTAAAAGCTTTAAATTGCCGATCAGCATATCCGGCACCATCTGATGCATATCATAGCTGAAATACTTTGCGACCTCGCCGTGCTTGTTGTTGGTCAGCGCCAGCTCATTGTTCTCCGCGCCGTCAATAACACCCTGCTGGATGGCCGTATACACATCGCCAAAGCCCATAGGCGATGCAGCCGCGCCAAACGCCTTCACCATATTTACGCTGGCCGGGCTCTGCTGTACACGGATCTTTAAGCCCTTTAAATCATCCGGCGTGTGAATCGGCTTTTTTGCATAAAAGTTTCTCGTTCCCGCATTATACCAGGTAAGAACCCGCAGACCGGACGCATCCGTGGATTCGTAAATGGTTTCCATGTAATCCGTATCGTTCATGAAATCCTTGTAAATTTCCTCTGAATTGAACAGATACGGCATACTGAAGATTTCATAAATTTTATCAAAGGTTTCCAGATTTGCAGTACCTGCCACCACAAAGTCGACAGCTCCCGTCT
>JAUNGW010000116.1 GCA_030524245.1 Eubacteriales bacterium | reverse complement strand
TTGCAATAAAAAATGCCGTATTTATACGGTTTGTGGCGTTTCGCAAACGCCTAAAGAAGTGTATTATGGAAGGGAGAGAGATATCGAAGGCCGTGATTACGCGGCTGCCCAGATATTATCGTTATCTCGGTGAACTGCTGGAGTCAGGCGTGGAGCGGATTTCATCCAATGAGCTGAGCGTGCGGATGCATGTAACCGCGTCCCAGATCCGTCAGGATTTAAATAATTTCGGCGGCTTCGGCCAGCAGGGCTATGGTTATAATGTAAAATATTTATATACGGAGATTGCCAAGATTCTTGGTATCGACCGGCAGCACAACCTGATTATCATCGGCGCCGGCAACCTGGGACAGGCCATTGCCAACTATGCCAACTTTGAGAAACGCGGCTTTATCATCAAGGGCATGTTTGATATTAACCCGCGGCTGATCGGCCTGGTGGTGCGCGGCATTGAGATCCGCGGCGTGGATGATCTGGAGCAGTTTATCCGTGACAACAACGTGCAGATGGCTGCGCTGACGATTCCAAAGACAAAGGCCCCGGAGATTGCGGACCGTCTTGTCAACGCGGGGATCAAGGCGATCTGGAATTTTGCCCATGTGGACTTAAACGTGCCGGACGATGTGGTGGTGGAGAACGTCCATCTGTCGGAGAGCCTGATGCGTCTGTCCTACCGGGTATGCAGCATGCAGGACAAGCAGGAAAAACAAAGAGAGAAGGACCGGGAGAAGGCGGCTGCAAAGGCGGCAAAGCAGTCGAAGAAGCCCTGATTCGCCTGCGGTGAATCGTGTCCGTTTATTCAGAAGAACAGTTGATGCCGGCGGGCGGGGGAGAAGATCCCTGGCCTGGCCGGCAGTTTGCGTTGCCAGATATTTTGCGAAAAGAATTCTGCAGCCGCCGGAATATGGCGCCGGCAGACAACGGATAAAAGGAGAGTCGGGAAGCATGAGAGAGGTCGTGACAGGCGGGCAGATGAAGGACGTGGACCGGGATACCATAGAACGGATCGGAATTCCGTCTCTTGTCCTGATGGAGCGGGCGGCTCTGGCCGTGGCGGATGAGGTGGAGAAGCTTGCGGAGCCGGGAGCGCGGATCCTGGCAGTCTGCGGCACCGGCAACAACGGCGCCGACGGGATCGCGGCAGGCCGGATTTTAAAAGGCCGCGGCTATGAGGTGACGGTGGTGCTTGCGGGGAACCTGGAGCATGCGTCAAAGGAACACAGAATCCAGCGGCAGATTGCGGAAAAGCTTGGCGTGCAGACTGCCGTGGCGTCGGATTATCTGCCGGGCAGCTGTGAGGTGATCGTGGACGCGGTGTTCGGCATCGGCCTGGGGCGGCCTGTGGAAGGGGCGTACGCGGAGCTGCTGAGCCTTCTTCAGGAGAAACGGGAGAAGGAGGGAGCGAAGGTAGTGGCTGTGGACATTCCCTCCGGCATTCACGCAGATAACGGCGCGGTTATGGGGACGGCCCTGGCGGCGGATGTGACCGTGACCTTCGGCTTCTGGAAGACAGGGCTGATGCTTTATCCAGGGAAACAGTACGCAGGACGTGTGACGGCTGCGGATATTGGCTTTTCCAGGGAGAGCTTAAAGCAGACCGGATTTGACGCGCTGGTGATGGAGAAGGAGGATTTAAAACGTCTTCCCGGGCGTCAGCCGGACGGCAACAAGGGGACCTTCGGCCGGGTGCTGGTGATCGCGGGAAGCAGAGGCATGAGCGGCGCGGCCTATTTAAGCGGGCTGGCGGCCTACCGGACAGGCGCGGGGCTGGTGAAGATTCTGACGGTATCAGAAAACCGGGCGATTCTGCAGGCGCAGCTTCCGGAGGCCATTGTGGAGGAATACAGGGCGGAGGAGGTGTCTCAGGACGCCTTTGCCGGCTTTCTGGAGAAGCAGTGCAGCTGGGCGGATGTGATTGTCGTGGGGCCGGGACTGGGCCGTGAGGCTTATGCCGGCGAGCTGGTGGAGATGGTGCTTTCCCATGCATATGTTCCGGTGGTGCTGGATGCGGACGGACTGAACGCGGTGGCGGCCCATCCCCATCTCACCAGATATTTTACGGAGAATATTATCATCACGCCTCATATCGGCGAGATGGTCCGGCTCTGCGGCTGCACGGCGGCAGAGCTGAAGGCGGACCCGCTGGGAGCAGCCAGGGCATATGCCGGCCGCCACGGCGCAGTCTGCGTGATGAAGGACGCGGTAACGGTGACCGCCGACAAGGACGGCGGAGCCTGGATCAATGAAAGCGGCTGCAGCGCCATGGCCAAGGCCGGCTCCGGCGATGTGCTGACCGGCGTTATCGGCGGGCTTCTGGCACGGGGCATGGACTGCGCAGAGGCGGCCTGCCTTGGGGTTTACATTCACGGCCTGGCAGGAGAGTGCGCGGCGGAAAAATATGGAACAAACAGTATTCTGGCAGGAGATCTGGCTGACTGCCTTGGGGAGGTATTATGAAAAATTATACAAGAGTTTACGCGCCGGTAGATCTGGACGCGGCAGTATGGAACATGAGAGAGATGCAGGCGCGGCTGCCTCAGAAAACGAAGCTGATCGGCGTGGTGAAGGCGGACGCCTACGGCCACGGAAGCGTGCCCATAGCGAAGGCGATAGACCCCTTTGTGGAGGGATATGCAGTCGCCTGCCTGGAGGAGGCGCTGATCCTGCGCCGGCACGGCGTCCGCAAGTGGATTCTGATTCTTGGAGTGACCCACGAAAGCCGCTATGAGGAGCTGCTCAACGAGGATATTTACCCGGCGATATTTACCATGGAGCAGGCGCTTCCTCTGTCAGAGCTGGCAAAAAAGCGAGGTGTGAAGGCGAAGATCCATCTGGCTCTGGATACGGGGATGGGGCGGATCGGCATGACGGCGGATGAGAAGGGGGCGGACCTGGCAGCGGAGATTGCAGGACTTGACGGCATCCAGGCGGAGGGACTGTTTACCCATTTCGCGAGGGCAGACGAGGCGGACAAGAGCTTTGCGGAAAAGCAGTTTGCGGATTATATCCGTTTTGTGGAGCTTTTGGAGGAGCGCGGCGTCCATATTCCGGTCAGGCACTGCGCCAACAGCGCGGCGATTCTCGAGCTTCCCCGGATGGGGCTTGATATGGCCAGGGCCGGAATTTCCATGTATGGCCTGTATCCCTCTGATGAGATGGACCGGGAGACGGTCAGGCTGAAGCCGGTGATGGGCATAAAGAGCTTTGTCAGCTATGTAAAGGACGTGGGGCCGGGACAGACGGTCAGCTACGGCGGCACCTTTGTGGCCGGCCGGCCGATGCGGATCGCCACCATTCCTGTAGGCTACGGGGACGGATATCCGAGAAATCTGTCCGGAAAGGGATATGTGCTGATTTCAGGGCGCCGGGCGCCGATTCTCGGGCGCATCTGCATGGATCAGTTTATGGTGGATGTAACCGGCATAGAGGGCGTGAAGACCAATACGGAGGTCACTCTTTTGGGCAGGGACAAGACAGAGGAGATCACGGCGGAGATGCTGGCGGAGACAGGCGGCGGCTTCCATTATGAGATCATCTGCAATATCGGAAAGCGGATTCCGAGAGTGTACATACAGAACGGGCAGATCGTGGGAACGAAGGATTATTTTGACGACAGATATGAGGGATTTCCCTCAGATGAGGATTAACAGGACTTCCGTCTGCGGCATAAATTAATCATGGAAAGGTATACCCCAGTCAAAGAAAGGCAATACTACCTTTGAATAAGATTGACGGAGTGTGACGCTGTGATTATCAGACGAGGAGATATTTATTATGCAGACCTGCGGCCGGTGGTGGGCTCAGAGCAGGGCGGGATCCGTCCTGTGCTCATCATTCAGAACGACGTTGGGAACAAGCACAGCCCTACGGTGATCTGCGCGGCCATTACCTCAAAGATGAACAAGGCGAAGCTGCCTACTCATGTGGAGCTGGATACCCGCCGCTGCGACATGGTCAGGGATTCGGTGATTTTGCTGGAGCAGCTCAGGACCATCGACAAGCAGCGGCTGAAGGAGAGAATCTGCCATATTGACGAGGAACTGCAGATGCAGGTGGACCGGGCGCTGATGGTGAGTCTGGAGCTGTCGCCTACATAACTCGCCATTGACGGAAAACGGTAAATTTAGTACAATAATGAATTATAATCAGTTTTTACAGAAAAGGAGTACCGGGAAAGTTATGGACGATGGGTATGGGCATCCGGCCGTGCTGATTGCCGCGGCGGCAGTTGTTCTTTTTGCCATAGCTGCATATGCAGTCTGGAGATACAAAAAGTCAAAAGAGGAGAACGTAACAGAGGAAGACATCAGAACCATGGTGAACGAGGGCCATGAGCAGGGGCTTTTGGAGACCAGCGAGGCGGAGATGATCAGCAATATTTTCGAGTTTGACGACAAGGAAGCCGGAGATATTATGACGCACCGCAAGAACATTACGGCTCTGGACGGCTCCATGACGGTGAAGGAGGCGGCGCGGTTCGTTCTGAAGGAAGGCAACAACTCACGTTTTCCGGTATATGGCGAGGATCTGGACGACATTATCGGAACGATACATATGCGGGATCTGCTGATTCATGCGGAGAATCCCCAGGAGGCGGGGATGGAGCTTAAGGCGGTTCCGGCTCTGCTTCGCCCGGCGCATTTTATCCCGGAGACCCGCAATATCAACTCCCTGTTTAAGGAGATGCAGTCCCAGAAGATCCACATGGAGATCGTGATCGATGAGTACGGCCAGACGGCGGGGCTTGTCACCATGGAGGATATTCTGGAGGAGATTGTAGGCAACATTCTCGACGAGTATGACGTGGACGAGCAGTTTATCAACCGCGGCGCGGACGGCTCCTTTACCATGAGCGGCATGACTCCACTGGAGGAGGCGCAGGAAGCCCTTGGCATGGAGTGGCCGGAGGAGGATCTGGAAAACTATGACACCATCAACGGTCTTTTGATTTCCAGACTGGACCGGATCCCCAAGGAGCATGAGCGCCCGGTGGTGATATATCAGGGCTGCCGGTTTGCGGTGCTGCGGGTGGAGAACAAGATGATTGCCTCCGTCCGGGTGACGAAGCTTCCGCCCAGGGAGCAGGGCGGCGCTGAAGAGAATGACCGGAAGGACAGGCTGTAAGCTTAACGGAATAAGTGTACTATGACAAATTTACTTTATGATACAAAGGAGATGTTCAGAGACCGGGCATTTCTTGGGAAGGCGGTAAAGATTGCCCTTCCCGTTGCCATGCAGGGCATGTTAAACACCGTGGTAAATCTGGTGGATACCATGATGATCGGGAGTCTGGGAGAGACGCCGATCGCTGCGGTGGGACTGGCCAACAAGGTGTTTTTCGTGTTTACGCTGCTGGTGTTCGGCGTGGTCAGCGGCTCCGGCGTGCTGGCGGCCCAGTACTGGGGCAGCGGAGACGTAAAGAGTATCCGGCGGGTGCTGGGGCTGGCTCTGATGATTTCCATAACGGGAGCAGTCTGCTTTCTGATACCGGCGAGAGTCTGCCCGGAAGCGGTGATGCGGATCTTTACTACCAGCGGCGGCGCGATTCAGATCGGTGCGGCATATCTGTCCATCGTGGCGGTTTCCTATCCATTTACGGCTGTTACGAATACGTATGTGGCCATGCTGCGGGCTGTGGGCCAGGTGAAGGCCCCGGTGGTGATCAGCTGCATGACCATTTTTATCAACATTACTTTTAACTATATTCTGATTTTCGGTCATTTCGGCGCTCCGGCCATGGGCGCACCTGGTGCGGCAGTGGCTACTCTGATTGCCAGAATCGTGGAGTGTACGGCGATTATCGGAGTAACCTGGGCGACCCATTCGCCGGTGGCCTGCAGGCTGCGGGAGATGTTCGGCTACAGCAGAAGCTTTCTGCGGCAGTTTCTCTTTACGACAGGGCCGGTGATTGCCAACGAATTCATGTGGGGGCTTGGAACCACCATGTACTCTCTGGCGTACGGCCGGATGGGGGACAACGCCGTGGCGGCCATTACGATCGCCACTACGATTCAGGATATGGCTGTGGTGCTGTTTCAGGGACTGAGCGCGGCCACGGCCGTGATTCTCGGCAACGAGATGGGAGCGGGGCATTTAAAGCTGGCGGAAAAGTACGCGAAGAACTTTTTTCTGCTGCAGTTTTGCGTGACGCTGTCTGCCATGGCAGTCTGCTTCTTTATCCGGGGCGGAATCATCGGCATGTACAATATTACGCCGGCGGTGGCGGCGGATGTGAACCGGTGCCTGCTGGTATTTATTCTGTTTATGCCGTTTCGGATGTTTAACTACGTGAATGTGGTGGGCGTGCTGCGAAGCGGAGGAGACACCAGGGTCTGCCTGTTTATCGATACCAGCGGCGTCTGGCTGATCGGCATTCCCATGGCCTTCATCGGCGGCCTTTATTTGAGACAGCCCATCGCCGTGGTTTACGCGATGGTGACGGTGGAGGAGGTCTACAAGGCCATAATCGGATATATTCGCTACAGACAGAAAAAGTGGCTGAAAAATCTTAACACTGAGCTGTAAAAGCCCGCATTTTCACGGGCTGAAAATACTTGCCATGAAAAATAATTAGTGCTAGAATAAGAAAAATGACAGCAGAAAAAGATAAGGAGTAAGAAAGGTTATGTCAGGACATTCCAAGTTTGCCAATATCAAACATAAAAAAGAGAAGAACGATGCAGCCAAGGGAAAGGTATTCACCGTCATCGGCCGTGAGCTGGCCGTGGCAGTGAAGGAGGGCGGACCGGATCCGGCCAACAACAGCAAGCTGCGCGATGTGATTGCAAAGGCGAAGGCCAACAATATGCCCAACGATACCATTGACCGTGGAATCAAGAAGGCTGCCGGAGACGCAAACTCCGTGAATTATGAGGTGCTCACCTATGAGGGCTACGGCCCCAGCGGCGTAGCCGTGATTGTGGATACGCTGACGGACAACAAGAACCGTACCGCGGCCAACGTAAGAAGCGCCTTTACCAAGGGCAACGGCAACGTAGGCGCACAGGGAAGCGTATCCTTTATGTTCGACAAGAAGGGACAGATCATCATCGACAAGGAAGAGTGCGATATGGACGCCGACGAGCTGATGATGCTGGCTCTTGACGCCGGCGCAGAGGACTTTGCCGAGGAGGAGGACAGCTACGAGGTGATTACGGCGCCCGATGATTTCAGCGCGGTCCGCGAGGCTTTGGAGGCCGCAGGCGTGCCGATGCTGGAGGCCGATGTTACCATGATTCCCCAGACCTGGGTGGAGCTGACGGAGGAAGAGGACATCAAGCGGATGAACCGTCTGCTGGATCTGCTGGACGATGACGATGATGTGCAGGCCGTATACCATAACTGGGATACGGACGAAAGATAAAAGAATAAAAGATCCCTGGTATCAATTACGGAGAATCCTGCGCAGCAGGATTCTCTTTTAAAATATCCGGGCTTCAAAGACAACTCTTTTTTTCTGTTTTCTGATTAGTTTCTTTCGCTATTATATCTTTGAAAATGCAATATTTTGAGCAAAATTCACAAAAAATTTCTTAACGAAACTTTAACAATTAGTAAAAGTGATGGAAGCTATTATTTATAAATATTGGATTCTGTCCCGATAATCCTTTATGATTATTACCGTCCGTGGGCAAGGGGACACACGCCCCCTTGTCCATGGATGGTACTGAAAATTTTGAAAGAAAAAGGAGGAAGGGAATATGTTCTTCAAAAAGTATGGAGATATCGTGGTAGGCGTA
>JAUNGW010000115.1 GCA_030524245.1 Eubacteriales bacterium | reverse complement strand
TCGAGCTGGCTCCCATCGTGGGCCTGTCGGAGGTGATCGTGGACATTGTGGAGACAGGCTCTACTCTGCGGGAGAACGGGCTGACCGTGCTGGAGGAGGTTTGTCCGCTGTCCGCCAGGATGGTGGTAAACCAGGTCAGCATGAAGCGGGAGAACGAACGGATCACCGCGATTATCCGTGATATCAAAAAGTTAGTGACCATTCAGGAGGGGTAAGACCATGAGAATTATCAAGCTTGACGAGCAGAGCCGCAGCAACATTCTGGCTGATTTATTAAAACGGGATCCCAACAACTACACATCCTATGAGTCCGCAGTGCAGGACATTGTAAGCGCGGTGCGGGAGAAGGGCGACGAGGCTGTCTTCGGCTTCACCAGGCAGTTCGACGGGGCGCAGTTAAACGCCGCCACAGTCCGCGTATCCGAGGGAGAGATCAAGGAGGCTCTTTCCCAGGTGGATCCGGGACTTCTGACCGTTATGAAGCGGGCCATGAAGAATATTAAGGAATACCATGAAAAACAGAAGCAGTACAGCTGGTTTGATTCAAAGCCGGACGGCACCATCCTGGGACAGAAGGTGACGCCGCTTTCCAGCGTAGGCGTTTATGTGCCTGGCGGAAAGGCTGCCTATCCTTCTTCTGTGCTGATGAATATCATTCCGGCGGAGGTGGCCGGAGTACCACGGATCGTTATGGTGACGCCGCCGGACAAGAACGGCCGGGTCAACCCGGTTACACTGATCGCCGCGCATCTTGCCGGGGCGACGGAGGTGTATAAGGTGGGCGGAGCCCAGGCCGTGGCAGCCCTTGCCTTCGGCACCGAATCCATTCCCAGAGTGAATAAGATCGTGGGTCCCGGCAATATTTTCGTGGCTCTGGCAAAAAAGGCCGTGTACGGCCATGTCAGCATCGACAGCATTGCAGGCCCAAGCGAGATCCTGGTGCTGGCTGACGAGACCGCCAATCCCCGGTTTGTGGCCGCGGATCTGTTGTCCCAGGCGGAGCACGACGAGCTGGCCAGCGCGATTCTGGTGACAACCAGCATGGAGCTGGCGCAGAAGGTTTCGGCGGAGGTGAACGGATTTTTAATCGGTCTTTCCCGCAGGAGCATTCTGGAAAAATCCCTGGAAAACTATGGTTATATTCTGGTGGCCGATACGCTGCAGGAGGCCATTGACACGGCCAATGAGATTGCCTCTGAGCATCTGGAAATCGTCACCCGCAATCCCTTCGAGGTGATGACGAAGATCCGCAACGCGGGAGCGATTTTCCTTGGAGACTACAGCTCAGAGCCCCTTGGAGACTACTTTGCCGGGCCGAACCATGTGCTTCCCACCAATGGAACCGCCAAGTTCTTCTCCCCCTTAAGCGTGGACGACTATATTAAAAAATCCAGTATTATTTACTATTCCAGAGAAGCCCTGGAGCCGATCCATAAGGATATTGAGACCTTTGCGGAGGCGGAGCATTTAACGGCCCACGCCAATTCCATCCGGGTCCGGTTTGAGTAAGGAGGAACGCCATGGGACGGACATCATCCATTGAGAGAAATACAAAAGAGACAAAGATTAAGCTGACCCTTGATCTGGACGGCACAGGAAAGGCTGACATTCATACGGGCATCGGCTTTTTCGACCATATGCTGGAGGGCTTTGCCCGCCATGGGCTTTTCGATCTCTCCGTGCAGGCGGAGGGAGATCTGCATGTGGATACCCATCACACAGTGGAGGATACGGGAATCGTTCTGGGACAGGCGATTAAAGAGGCCGTTGGAGACAAGCGGGGCATGGTCCGCTACGGCTCCATGATCCTTCCCATGGACGAGGCGCTGATTCTGTGCTCGCTGGATCTGTGCGGACGCCCGTATTTTTCCTGGAATTTAAAGCTTGACCGGGAATTTGTGGGCGGCCTGGAGACGGAGACGGTGCGGGAGTTTTTCTATGCGGTGGCTGCGTCTGCAAATATGAATCTGCATATCCGCCAGCTGGACGGCGTCAACAACCACCATATCATTGAAGCGGCGTTTAAGGCATTTTCCAAGGCGCTGGACGGTGCCACACGAATGGATCAGCGCATCACAGACGTGCTGTCCACAAAAGGCGTATTATAGGAGGACGTGGCTATGCAGTTATATCCGGCAATCGATATGAAGGGCGGCAGATGCGTCCGCCTGACCCAGGGACTTTTTGACAATGTAACGGTGTACGCGGATACTCCGGCGGACATGGCCAGGCTGTGGGTGAGCCAGGGGGCTTCCTTTTTGCATCTGGTGGACTTGGACGGCGCTCTGGCCGGCCATTCTGTCAACGAGCCGGCCATTCTTGAGATTTTAAAGCAGGTATCCGTACCGGTTCAGCTGGGCGGAGGCATCCGCAGCGCGGAGATGGTCCGCCGGCTGATTTCTCTGGGCGTGAGCCGCTGCATCATCGGCACGAAGGCCGTGGAGCGGCCGGAGTTTATGAAAGAGCTGATAAAGGAATTCGGCCCTGACCGGATTGTGGCCGGGGTGGACGCGAAGGACGGCATGGCGGCCATCCACGGCTGGGAGAGGGTCAGCGTGATTTCCGCCGTGGATCTGTGCATGCAGATGAAGGAGTTCGGTGTCCACCACATCGTATATACCGACATTTCAAAGGACGGAACCATGACCGGCCCCAACGTGGCTTATACGAAGCTGCTGACAGAAAAAACAGGACTAGATGTGATCGCCTCCGGCGGGATCTCCTGTATGGAGGATCTGGTCCGGCTTCAGGAAAACGGGATCTCCGGCGCCATCATCGGCAAGGCTCTCTATGAAAAGAAAATCAGTCTGCCGGAGGCCGTAAGCCGGTTTGAAGAACATAAGGAGGATACGGGATATGGAAGATTATAAACGACTGGTTGCCGGAATCGGATGCCGGGAGGGACGCTGTGTGGATCTGGACAGCAGGGAAGTTCTGCAGCAGCCGTTTTTGTCGTATGTTCTGGACTGCAACAATACCGGGGCGGACGGCGTCCTTGTCTGGGATCTTTCTGAGACGGACGGGGATCACGAGCAGACCATCCGTCTGATCAAGGAGGCCGCGAGGCTCCTTGATATTCAGATCATCACCGGCGGTCAGGTAAAACGGCTGGAGGATGTAAAAAAATATCTGTATGCCGGGGCCAAGGCCGTATTTTTAGACGGAGGCAATGAAGATAATATCGATCTGATCAAGGAAGCCGCCGACCGGTTCGGCAGTGAGAAAATCTACATGTGCCTGACAAAGCCGGAGCAGGCAAAGCGGATTCCGGAATTTCATCAGCTCGGCGCCAGCGTCATGCTTCTTGCGCCGGAGGCGGCCTGCCAGCAGGCGGAGGACTGCTGCAGGGAGCTGCAGATTCCGTTTCTTGCCTGCTGCCGGGACAGCTCTCCGGAGGTCATTGCCGGGACAATGGGGGACTACGCAAGGGGCGTCGTCCTGTCCGGAAAGGGTGTGGATGGAGAGTATTTCATGGATTTAAAGCAGCAGCTGACGGCGCTGGGACGTCCGGTGGACATCCTGCGCAGCCGGATTCCATGGTCTGATTTCAGAGTAAACGGAGACGGGCTGATTCCTGTAATCGTTCAGGACTACAAGACCTCTCAGGTACTGATGCTGGCATACATGAACGAACAGGCGTATCAGGACACCTTATTTACCGGGAAGATGCACTATTACAGCCGGAGCAGAAAAAGCCAGTGGCTGAAGGGAGAAACCTCCGGTCATTTCCAGTATGTGAAGGCTCTGTACCTGGACTGCGACAACGACACGATCCTTGCCAGAGTTCACCAGATCGGCGCGGCCTGCCATACCGGCGAGAAGAGCTGCTTTTTCCAGCCCCTCGTGGAGAAGGAATACCGGGAAGTCAATCCCTTAAAGGTCTTTGAAGATGTGTTTGCGGTGATCCAGGACAGGAAAATCCATCCGAAGGAGGGCTCCTACACCAACTATCTGTTTGATAAGGGCATCGACAAGATTCTGAAAAAGGTGGGCGAGGAAGCCACAGAGATCGTTATCGCCGCCAAAAATCCGGATCCGGAGGAGATCAAGTACGAAATTTCCGACTTTCTGTACCATGTGATGGTGCTGATGGCGGAAAAGGGCGTGACCTGGGAGGAAATCACAGAAGAGCTGGCTAATCGGTAGACATAAAAATATTATGTATACTTATCGGGCTGCAGGGCAGCGGAAAGGATTATTTCATGACCAAGGAACATACGGCAGAGGAGGATGAGCGGCTTCAGCGGCAGATCGCCTTCTGTCAGGAAATCGACAAAGAAAAATTTATTCTGCGCCAGACCAGACTGACCGGGGGAACGCAGCGGGAGGACGATGCCCAGCACGCATGGCATATGGCCATTATGACCATGATTTTAAGCGA
This sequence comes from Eubacteriales bacterium, assembly GCA_030524245.1. Classification (GTDB taxonomy): domain Bacteria; phylum Bacillota; class Clostridia; order Lachnospirales; family Lachnospiraceae; genus Brotaphodocola. Next base: position 3,367 of record JAUNGW010000115.1, on the reverse strand, counting down.
ATATGCCAGCCAGCCCATCAATGTGCTGCACACCATTTCCATGCTTTTGATTCATGATCTGGTGGAAATCGACGCCGGGGACACCTTTGCTTATGATGAGGAGGGGAAAAAGACGCAGCGTCAGAGGGAGGAAAAGGCGGCGGACCGGATTTTCGGCCTTCTCCCGGAGGATCAGCGCGACAGACTCCGCGCCCTGTGGGAAGAATTTGAAGAGGGAAGGACTCCGGAGGCCCTGTTTGCCCACACCATGGACAATTTTCAGCCGGCCATGCTAAACGCCCTGACCCATGGGAAGATGTGGAAGGAAAAGGGCGTCCGCTTAAGCCAGATCCTGGAACGGAACGAGGCGACCGGCAAGGGCTCAAAGACGCTTTGGGATTATTCCCTGGAACATTTTATTATGAGCCATGTGGCTGCCGGGAAGGTCATTGACGATACACGTACCGGCTGCAGTGACGATAAGAAAGACAAAGGAGAGAACGAATTATGACATCTGTTGCAGAGCGCTTTCTGCGCTATGTGGCCGTAGACACCCAGTCTATGGAGGATCAGTCTGCCTTTCCAAGTACGGAAAAGCAGAAGCAGCTTGGACAGCTTTTAAAAGAGGAACTGACGGCTATGGGCGTTTCTGAGGTGCGCATGGACGATTATGGCTATGTGTACGGAAAAATCCCTTCCAATATTTCCTGGCCGGAGGGAAGCCAGGTTCCGGCTCTCGGGTTTATTTCCCACATGGACACCTCTCCGGCCTGCTCCGGCGCCGAAATCCGTCCGCAAATCATTAAAAATTATGACGGCGGAAGGATTTTGATGAACCGGGAGCTCGGCATATCCATGGGGCCGGAGGATTATGAGGAGCTGGCCGGCTATAAGGGCCAGGATCTGATTGTCACAGACGGCACCACCCTTTTGGGAGCTGACGACAAGGCCGGCGTGGCGGAGATTATGGAGATGGCCGCTTACTTTCTGGCGAATCCGGAGATTCCCCACGGCAAAATCTGCATCGCCTTCACACCGGATGAGGAGGTCGGGCGCGGAACAGACTTCTTTGACGTGGAGGGCTTCGGAGCGGACATTGCCTACACCGTAGACGGCGGCGCGTTAGGAGAGCTGGAGTACGAAAACTTCAATGCCGCCTCCGCCGCTGTGACCATCCACGGCATCAGCATTCACCCCGGCTCCGCCAGAGGCAAGATGAAAAATGCCATTTTAATCGGCATGGAGCTGCAGGCCCTGCTTCCGGTCTATGAAAATCCGGCCTGCACCGACGGATACGAGGGATTTTTCCATCTGGACGGAATGAAGGGCTCTGTGGAGTCCTGTACTATGAAATACATTATCCGGGATCATGATATGAAGAAATTCCAGGCAAAAAAGAAGCTGATGGAACAGGCAGCCGCCTATTTAAATGACAAATACGGTGAAAATACGGTGGAGCTTGACTTAAAGGACAGCTATTATAATATGCTGGAAAAGATAAAGCCCCATTACGAGCTGATCGAGAGGGCCGTGCAGGCCATGAAGGAGCTGGATATCCAGCCGAAGATCTGTCCCATCCGCGGCGGCACAGACGGGGCAAGGCTGTCCTTTAAGGGACTTCCCTGTCCGAATCTGTGCGCCGGAGGACATAATTTCCACGGAAGATTTGAGTACGTCAGCATTCAGTCCATGGAGAGGATTGTGGAGCTTCTGGTGAAAATCGCGCAGCTTACCGCTTTATAAGCTCAAAGACGCCGGCCGACTGCAGAAACAGCACAGCCATCATGATCGGCGTTACATAGCGGATCATGATGGTGTAAAGTCTCTTTCTGGTGAAGCTGTGGCCGCTGGCCTCCATTTCCTGGCAGATCCAGTCAGGCTTTACGATCCAGCCTACGAAAATGCAGGTGAGCAGGGAGATGAACGGCATCAGGAAGCTGTTGCTGATATAGTCCATCAGATCGAGAAGCTGGGCGGTGGAGCCGTTTGGCAGCTTCATTTCAAAATAAAACACATTGTATCCAAGGCAGATGATAAGCGAGGCGGCGGCAGAGATCAGGCCGATTGCCATGCTTACCCTCTGCCTTGACGCGTGAAAAATATCCATGCAGTTCGCCACCAGCGTCTCCATGATGGATACAGAGGAGGTCAGGGCCGCAAATACCACCATCAGAAAGAAGACGGCTCCAAGCACCTGTCCGGCGGCGCCCATGGCCTCGAATACACGGGGCAGGGAGACGAACATCAGGCTGGGGCCGGAGGCCATGCCTTCGGTGCCGAAAAATACATATACGGCCGGGATGATCATCATGCCGGCCAGAAACGCCACCAGCGTATCGAAAATCTCAATCTGGCTCAGGGACCTGTTCAAATTGATATCCTTCTTCACATAGGAGCCGTAGGTGATCATAATACCCATGGACACGCTTAAGGAGAAGAACAGCTGGCTCATAGCGTCTAAAAGCACGTTCAGGAATCGGGAAACCGTAATTCCCTCCAGGCTGGGGATCACGTACACAAGAAAGCCGTCCAGGCCGGTCCGCAGCTGCCCGTTTTCCCCCGGCGCCTTTAAGGTCAGGGAAAAGATGCCGATGCCGACAACCATGAGGAGAAGTCCGGGCATGACGATTCTGGCAAATTTCTCGATTCCCTTTTCCACGCCCCGGTACACAACAAAAGCCGTAAACGCCAGAAATACCAGCATAAAAAACACTGGTGACGCCTTTGAGGTGATAAAGGCGGTAAAATATCCGTCCCGGGCGGCTTCCGTGCCTTTGCCGCTTACATAGGCCACCAGATATCTGACAATCCAGCCGCCGATCACCGAATAGTAGGTCATGATGATGGCCGGAACCAGGAAGGTCAGATATCCGAGAAAGGCCCATCTTTTCCGGATGCTTCCGAAGGCGTGGAGGGCATTCTCGCGGGTTTTCCGTCCGATCGCCACGTCCGTGACCAAAAGCGTAAAGCCGAAGGTCACCACCAGCGCCAGATATACAATCAAAAACAGGCCGCCGCCGTCCTTTGCCGCCAGATAAGGAAAGCGCCAGATATTTCCCACGCCCACGGCGCTTCCGGCCGCTGCCAGCACAAAGCCGAGAGAGCCTGTAAAACTGCTTGTCTTTTTTGTTTCCATAGTACGGATACCTCTTTTTCTATCTTATTTCTCAATATCCTATTATATTAAAATACAGAAAAATTGCAACTTTTTCCGGTCCAAACATCTTTCATGAATAGTGGTATTCTCCGCGGGCGAATTGTGTCCGTTTAATTTGTCTAATATGTTCATACAATTTAAACAAATATTCGGTTAGTGTAGTGATTTTCTCTTCTTGGTGAATTGAAAAAGTAACGTCCACCTTGAGAGGGTAAATTCCACTTTGCGAAG
>JAUNGW010000114.1 GCA_030524245.1 Eubacteriales bacterium | reverse complement strand
AATCGGGGCTAATGTTAAAGATTTTTTGGGACATTTTCAAAAATGCTTGACAGGAATTCTTTGGATGTCTGTCTGCCGGCGGCACAGTCCCGGATCCGCCATCTGCTAACGCACCATGGCTCCGCTGCTTCCCACGTAATGATTATCCGGCGTTGTCCTGTCGGCCCACATGGCTCCGCTGGAGGGATCGCAGTAGTACCAGGTACCGTTCACCTGCACCCAGCCGGTCTGCATCACGCCGCTTTCATTGCAGAAATACCAGGTATTGCCGTCCAGAATCCAGCCGGTTCTCATGGCTCCGCTGGACGGGTCACAGTAATACCAGGTGCTTCCGGACTGAATCCAGCCGGTTCTCATATAGCCTGCGCTGTCGAAGCAGTACCAGATGTTGTTGATCTGCATCCAGCCGTTAGCCGGATAGGAGCCGTTGGAATAGCGGTACCACCAGCCGGTGCTGTTCTGTATCCACTGTCCCTGGCTTGCTCCGGGGCCTCCCGGCGTGCTGCTTGTTCCGCTGCCGCTGCCGCCGCTTCCATAGTGGCCGGCCTTGATGTCTGCCAGCATATACTCGTCCACGTAGATGGAATCCGACTCGTACCAGTCTCCCTTTTTATTGTTCTGGTTGACGGCGCGGACCTTAAAATAGTACTCGCCCTCTCTTGTAATCCTGTCTGCGAAATTCCAGGATGTGCCGGTGGTGCTCACCGTCTCCCCGACAGAGCTGCTGCCGCGGTACAGACGCACCTGATAGCTTTTGGCTCCGTCAGCCTTCTCCCAGGTGGCCGTAGTGGACTCATCGTCCTCCCACTGAGTCGATTCGATCTCCATGCTGCCCTCCAGGGCATCCAGCTTAATGGTCAGCACCAGCGTGGAGTTCTTGTCCTCACGGTGAGAGCTCACATAGGTGGCGTCATCTCCGCGCAGCTTCACCTTGCTGGAGCTCATGGAATAAAAATAGTAATCGTCGTCCGCCTCCAGGGTAATCTCCACTCTGGGCACGTCTCCGCTCACCCAGTCTCCCTCATCATTCACCACATCCACATCTGTCACCCGATAGCTGCTGTCATTGGCCGTGATGCTCACATCACCGCTGTCCTCTCCTGCCTCAATAGACGAATCCACCGTCAATGATATGCTGGTAATCTTCGTCCTGTCCTCGGCCGCCATCGCGTTTCCGGCCGGCGCCGCCGCCAGAAGCCCTGCGCCCAGGGCAAGAGCCAGTGTCCGTTTCCATAACCTCATAGTCCTGCTCCTCCTTTATTTTATATGCATTGTTTTGCAGCTGTTCAGGACAGCGGGAAAATATTGCTCCCGTCCTGAACGGTCATAACTCTTTGATAAGTTTATCATATTCGGAAATCATGACCAGACTGTGTACGGTTTTTGACGATTTTTTTACGGAATCAGTACGAATTCATTGAGACGGGACGCTTTGCGGCGCCGGCCGCCGTTTCCCGCAAAGCGCAGAAAAGGCCGGCATGCTCCGCCGCCTCTTTTTGCGCTTTAAAATCCCGTCTCCGGATCATCCGATCTTTAAGCGGAACTTCTGCGCTTCCTTTTCTGAATCTACAAGCTCAATCACAGCGCCCAGAGCCTTCAGCTTCTCCTCGAAGCACTCATAGCCGCGCTGAATATAACCAATCTCATCCACCACCGTGTAGCCGCTGCCTGCCAGGCCTGCCAGCACCAGCGCTGCTCCCGCGCGCAGATCCGGCGATTCCACCTGTGCTCCCGTAAAGCCCTTCACGCCCTCGATAATGGCTACCGTTCCCTCTACCTTAATGCTGCAGCCCATGCGGGTCAGCTCGTCCACATATTTGAAACGGTTCTCAAAAATACTCTCCGTAATCACGCTGGTTCCCTCCGCCAGAGCCAGCGTCACCGTCATCTGGGGCTGCATATCCGTGGGGAATCCAGGGTAGGGCAGGGTCTTGATATTGGTGGAATGCTGACGCGGACGGCCTACCACGCGAACCTCATCGTCTCCCTCAATCACCTCGCAGCCGATCTCCACCAGCTTTGCAGTGATGGCCTCCAGATGCTTCGGAATCACGTTCTTCACCGTAATATCTCCCCGGGTGATGGCGGCGGCGCACATAAAGGTTCCCGCCTCAATCTGATCCGGAATGATGGAATACTCGGTTCCGTGAAGCCTTCTTACGCCCCGGATCCGGATGATGTCCGTACCGGCGCCCTTGATATTGGCTCCCATGCTGTTTAAGAAGTTGGCCACATCCACCACGTGGGGCTCCTTGGCCGCATTCTCGATGATGGTCTGTCCCTCCGCCATGGACGCCGCCATCATAATGTTGATGGTGGCTCCGACAGATACCACGTCCAGATAAATATGGCTTCCAACAAGATCGATGGCGTGGGCGATCACTGCGCCGCGCTCGATCTCAATCCTGGCCCCAAGCGCCCGAAAGCCCTTCAGGTGCTGGTCAATGGGCCTGCTCCCGATATTGCAGCCTCCCGGAAGCGGCACCTCCGCGCTCTTATACTTTCCAAGCAGCGCACCGATAAAATAATAGGACGCGCGGATTCTGCGGATGTATTCATCATCCACGGACACCTCCCGGATGGAAGACGCGTTGATCCTCACAGTATGACGGTCCAGCCTGTCCACCTTAGCGCCGATCTCCTGAATCGCTTCCAAAAGTACATTGATATCGCGTACATCCGGAAGGTTCTCGATAACCACATCCTCGTCAGTCATAATGGAGGCTGCCAGAATACCAAGAGCGGCGTTCTTTGCCCCGCCGATCACCACATCTCCTACCAGGGGGTTACCGCCTTTCATAATATACTGATTCATCCCACACCTCAGCTCCGTTCTTTCCTCTAAATTCAGGCGTCTGAAAGCACCTGATCATGCACAAAACCTATATAAATGGTGAAACTGTCTGTAATCTTTACGAATTTATTAAAAAACTATTTACATATCTTAATAAGTTTCTTAATGATTATACCACATAAATCGGATTTGTAAAGGGAACATGCGTTCCCGCGCATTACTGGACAAAAATCGCACAAATAAAGTCATTGCCAGCATTTTTAAAGTATTCCGTGCTGTCATTTAATCCCATCTTCCAGGTTTCTCCTGACCGCGGGTTATATACCGTTACATTGTACTGGTCATAGCCGCACAGCAGCAGGTATTCTCCCTGTCCCGTATATGCCATAACCGGAATTCCCTGATCGATAAAATACAGCATCTGCTGCATGCTGCAGCCTCTTGCGTCCAGCACCGCATATCCGTCTCCGTACATCCGGCTTCCGGCAAATTCCTCCAGATGCCGCTGCACCGGGGCAAACAGCGCCTCCGGACGCTGCAGGGCGCGGAGGCCGCCGCGGTTGACTCTGTCCCACAAAATCCGGTGGAAGGAGTCCGTCACAAAGCCCATGCTGTCGTATGCCGCCTGCAGGGCCTCGGTAAAATTCATGGTAACCGTCAGAAGACGTCCGCCGCCCCAGGCATAAAATTCCATGCCCTGAACCTCATAATTGGACTTTAAATCCAGCTCGTCCGACTGCTCGCAGCTGACGTTCTTCGGGGCAGAGAAACGCACCCGTCCCTTCACATCGCTGCCCAGCTGCACGAAATAAAGCTTTCCCTTGTCCTGGGAGGCATACCAGCCGATGCCCTCCAGCTTTCCGGAGCTCACATCTGCATTGCAGACAATGGTATCCTCCCGGTCCGGCACAAACTGTCCCTCCGACACCCTGATCACCTGGTTTAAATGGACGCGGCTGTCCTCCACACGCACGCCGGCAATGTGGCAGCCCTGCCTTTCGTACCGGGTCTCCTCTTCCATCCTGTCGTTGATGATGCAGATCGTGTTCATGGGCAGGTCTGCAATCCGGCCGTTGATCACCCAAAGATCCGTCTCTCCTGCCTTCCCGTATACAAGATCCCGGCCTACAAAGCCAAGCACCCTCACATACTCATCGGGCGCTCCGCTGATTTCCAGCTTCTCCCCTGTATCCAGATCCATCAGGTGAAGGGTTTTCGCCCCGTAAAGCTCCCCGCCGTCCTGCCACGCAATCCGCCGTCTGTCGCTGCTGACCGCATAGCTTCCGTCTGTCAGCGCATCCGCCACCACTATATTTTCCCGGCTTCTCAAATCAATGCCGTAAATGGCGCGGTCCACATACAGATACAGCATGCCGCCCTCTGTCTGATAGACCAGCTTGTCCAGATCCTCCGCCAGCTCCTCATAGGATCTGGTCCAGGGAATATAGTAAAGCTCCTCCAGCAGGCTCTCCTGGGCGTCATAATGATAACCGACAATGCCCATATGGCCCTCGTGGTTGCCCCGGTTCATATAGCCGTACACAAGGAAATTCACATCCCCGTTATCCGCCGCCGACAGAATGCGGATATTGTGCCGGCTGTAATTGTTCCGCATATCCGCCTGGTCATTCCCCCGGAAGGAGAAAATCCGGACTGCCTGGCGTTCCGGCTCATTGTAGCTCCAAAGCTCCCGGTTTACCCGGTATGCCGTCAGTTTTCCGGACGGGCTCTTTACCGCCTCCACCTGGTCATCATTCGTGATGCCGAGCATAATCCTCTTCCCGGAGAACTCGCTTTTGCTTCCCTCGAAAATCTGATCAGCCTGACGGCTGTAATCCATCATATAGGTCCGCTGCTCGTTCCACTTCATGGTGAAGGCTTCCTGGACCTCATACCGCTCACTTCTGTCGTCCTCCGTCTGTCTGACGGCCATCCTGGACACTCCGACGCTGCACATGATGCCGTCCAGCTCCTTTAAGGTCACCTGCGGTTCGCCCTCCGGCTGCAGCTTCAGCTTTCCCCAGGTCAGCTGGGAAAAGCTGGAGCGGATGGAGGTGGAGCCGAAGGAGCTGTTGTCCTCAGAGGGGCTGGTTTCCAGATAGGTTACCAGCTCCCGCGCCTGCTCATAATCATAGGTCTTCTCTGAAAATTCCGCCGCCAGATCGATCATCGGCTGAGCCGTGGTTCCCTCCGTCCACAGGATCCTGGTATAATAATACACGGATCCATGGGCTTCTGTGATCAGCTCCAGCCGCAGCAGATACTCCCGCTCCATAGTCAGAAGATTCTGAATCGGCAACACCGCCCGCAGCCCCTGCTCTGTCGCGGACCAGTCCTCCACTGTGGTTCTTTCCACCAGCCGCTCCTGATCCATGGACCGGATCTCATAACGTATCCCCAAAATCCCGTCTGCAGCCAGATCAATATCCACCGGAAGCTGCCTGTTGTCCGGAAGAATCGTCAGGCTCTCTCCCACCGACGGTCCCTCCATCTCCTGACAGTAGCCCGCCATGGGATTCATCTTCCTTCCAAACATCTCAACGCTCACTACCGGGAGAGCAGCCTCTCCCATATTCACATAAACGGCTTCGCTCTCGCCGCTCCATCTGCGGTTCAGAAAAAAGCAGATCAGAAGCGCCGCCGCAAACACACCGAACAAGATCCCGGTTTTCTTTATCATCCGATTCATACTGTTGATTTCCTTATCTGTACAATGCCTGTAAAACTGTGCATGTTACATATTTTATCTGGTTTCGCACCAAACTACAACAAAATCTTTTATTAAATTTCCATGTACTCTTGAATCCGGCCGGAAAATCAGATATAATAGGTCTACCATTTCCGGCATTTTATATTCAGAGCTTTCATGGTTTTTCCATACCTCCCCGCGTTCCATATTACGATACCTGGGTCAAGGGCTTTTTGACCTTTATGATATCGGTTTATATTAAGGAGACTTTTTCATGGTATATGAAGCATTTCTTGAGCTTATCATACAAAAGCTGCAGGAGGCCCTGGGCGAGGACTATCAGTTCACGCTCCGCCCCCTGCCGAAGAATAACGGCGTCGTCCTTGACGGCCTGACCATCCAGGGCCCCGGCGCCGCTCTGACGCCCACGGTCTATCTGAACCCCTATTACCGGCAGTTCTCCGACGGTACGGCCCTGGAGCAGATTCTGGAGGATATTCTGCAGCTGTACCGCTCCACGCCGGTTCCGGAGCCGGTCACAGAGGAGCGCATCCGGAATTTTGACGCCATAAAGGACCGGGTGATGTTCCGCCTGGTTCACACCGCGTCCAACCGCACGCTGCTGTCCGACGTCCCTCATATTCCATTTCTGGATCTGTCCATTATTTTCTTCCTGGCCCTGGAGCGCCGGGACAGCGGACAGATTACGGCCCTGATCCACAACGGCCATATGAAGATGTGGAACACCTCGCCGGAAAAGCTGTGGCAGCTGGCTGAACACAACACGCCCGCAGAGTACCCGGCCTCCATCCGGAGCATGCCCGAGCTCGTCCGTGAGATTGCCCGCAGCCAGATGGGCAGCCGTTATGACGAAAGCGAGATCGTGGAGCTTCTTGCCCAGGATGAGGAGGAGGCGATCCCCCTCTATGTACTGTCCAACGACAGCGGCCTCTACGGCGCCTCCTGCATCATTTATCAGGACATACTAAAAGACTTCGCGGACCAGCTGGAGAGGGATCTGATCATCCTCCCCTCCAGCGTCCACGAAGTCCTGATTACGCCAGACACGGATCTGACTGATTATAATGAGCTGAGCGCCATGGTTTTCTCCATCAACCGCCATGAAGTGCCCCTGGAGGATCAGCTTTCCAACCAGGTATATCTCTACAGCCGCAGCGACAGAAGCATCCATGTCATGTCCCACGGTTCAGAGGCCGTAGGCGCCGCAGCTCTGTCCTGATTCCAGCCTGCATCCTGTTTATTTTTCCAGTTCCAGAAGCATGGCCTTCACCTTCAGCATCCGGTCACGCAGCACGGCCGCCTCCTCGAAGTTCAGCTCCGCAGCCGCCTGGTTCATCTTCCGCTGCAGCTCCTTCGCCACCTTTCCCAGCTCCTTGACGCTCATGGACTCCAGCTCCTTTTCTTCCGCTGACGGATCCCGTTCCGCCGCCCTGGATATGGCGATCAGATCCCGCACCGCCTTCTTAATGGTAGTCGGCGTGATGCCGTGCTCCTCATTATACTTCTGCTGGATCTGACGGCGGCGGTTCGTCTCGTCAATAGCCACCCGCATGGAATCCGTAATGGTATCCGCATACATGATCACATGCCCCTCGGAATTTCGCGCCGCACGGCCAATCGTCTGAATCAGAGAGGTCTCCGACCGTAAAAATCCCTCCTTATCCGCATCCAGAATCGCCACCAGCGTAATCTCCGGAATATCCAGTCCCTCCCGAAGCAGGTTGATGCCCACCAGCACATCGAACACATCCATGCGCATATCCCGGATAATTTCCGCCCGCTCCAGGGTGTCTATATCGGAATGAAGATACTTCACCCGGATCCCCACATCCCGCATATAATCCGTCAAATCCTCCGCCATCCGCTTGGTCAGGGTGGTGATCAGCACCTTATGATGCGCCGCCGTCTCCTTGTTGACCTCGCTGACAAGATCATCGATCTGCCCCTCCACCGGACGTACAGAAATCTCCGGATCGAGCAGACCGGTAGGACGAATAATCTGCTCCGTCCGCAGAAGCTCATGCTCCGCCTCATAGGGCCCGGGCGTGGCGGAAACAAACATCATCTGGTCAATCTTGCTCTCAAATTCGCCGAAATTCAGCGGCCGGTTGTCCAGCGCCGACGGCAGCCTGAAGCCGTAATCCACCAGCGTCTGCTTTCTCGACCTGTCCCCCGCATACATCCCCCGTACCTGCGGAAGAGTGATATGAGACTCATCAATGATGATCAGAAAATCATCGGGGAAATAATCAATCAGCGTCCACGGCGGCTCCCCCGGCT
>JAUNGW010000113.1:6995-7807 GCA_030524245.1 Eubacteriales bacterium | reverse complement strand
TGTTCCTCCGCGTCCGATTGTTCCTCTGCATCAGGCCTGATGATCTGGCCGGACTTTGTTTCCGCCGCCTGCTCCGGTTCCACCTTCAGCAAACTGGAGCCGTTTACATCCTCTGATCCATCTCCGGCGCCGTATCCGTCTGAAACGGCAATTCCGTTCTGCTGCGCTGAGCCATCGATATATTCGCCCTGAACATCCTGGCGACCCTCATCTGACCATTTTTCCTGACCGATTTCCTCATCCGTTTCCCTGTTCTCCGGTTCAGGTTCCAAATCCCCGGACGTTTTGTCCCCGGCTGTCTGAAGGCTGTCTGAGACTTCCGGATCTGTCTGACCTTCCATCACAGACACAGCAGCTTCCAGCTGTTCGTCCGTCACCGGATTTAATATCAGCTTCTCCTTCAGCACCTTCAGATCTGCAAATACCTGATTTCCCTGGCTTTCCTGACCTATGAGATCCTTCATAAAATCTGCCGCAAAATCAAACAGGGATATATCAGAGAACGCATTTTCCACAGGAAGCTCTTCTCCGGTTACATAGTTAAAGCCCTTCGCCTCGCCTGTCTCATAGCGCACCAGCAGATAGGGAAGTCCGGAATCCAGCGTGTTGCTCATGTGGGCCACATGCTTTCTGCTGAAATTTTCAGGTGTTTTTAACGGATCGGCAAAATCCTTCAGCTCCTGTCTGTCATTCAGCGCCGTCATAAAGGTCTGTCCGTTATACTGATCAAGGACAAAGCCCCTTGACCACTGGCTGCTTTCCAGTCCGAACAGGCTGCCGTTCTTGACAAACAGCTGCTGCTCTCTGACAAC
>JAUNGW010000113.1:0-6985 GCA_030524245.1 Eubacteriales bacterium | reverse complement strand
GGCTATCCGGGAAAAGCTGCCGTAGGTTTTTATGCGGCTGCCCGCGTAATCGGCCTGGCTTACCGGAAGCTCTGCATCCTCTGCCTTCCAGGCGTCCATGGCGCTGACATAAAGCTTTTCGCCAGAGGCTGCGTCATACACAGCTTTATCTGCTCCCAGGGCCATGCCTCCGTACAAATGAAGGATTTCCTCGTCTGTTACCGTGCCGGAACCATTCCTCAGGCTGCCTCCGCAGGTGTAGTAATAATCATCTCCCCAGACCATAACGGTTCTTCTCAGCATGGTGGGATCACAGGACCAGGTCCGTTCCTCCTCCCCCGCCTTCACCGTAATATGAAGGACAGACTGATAGTCATAATGCAGGGTATATACCCTTCTGTCAGGACGGATATCCAGAAGCGTCTGGTCTGCGGCAGTTACCGTCAGTCTGTCGGCTCCTGTAAAATCCTTGTTTAACTCTACATTTACAGAATCCGGCCCGGACGGGTAGACGTCTGCAGCCGTATCCTGATCGCCCAATGCAGAAAATGCTGCCGTGCTGCGGCCGTCAGGAATTACAATTCCTCCGTAAAACAGTCTGTCTGTTCCATCATAAAGCTTCAGCTCGTCGTTTTCTCCCACCTCAGGCAGAATTCCCTCCTGGCCGCCCTTCGTGTTCGCGTTTCCTGCGTTGATGTAGGGCATGTAGCCGTCGGTGTCTACCTTGATGACCGAGGTATAGAAATAAGTGCCTTCCAGGCGGATTCTTCCGAAATAGTAGCCTCGTCCGGCCATTTCCAGGCTTCTGCCTGAAGCTCCGGCAACAGAAAAATTGCTGTTTCTGTCCGGTGTATAGGACCGGTACCACTGGTACTCCGTGCCGTTTTCAGGCATTTCTCCCACAGGCACAGCGCCCTTGTCGACAATATAAAGTCCTTTGTCCGGGGCTGCTGTTTCCGTTGTTCCATTTACCGTAATGGTTACGCTGGCGGTGCCTTTATAGGTGCTGGCTGACTCTTTTTCCTCATCCATACGGCCCAGGCCGTCATAGATCCAGCTTGAATTTCCCCAGTTCATGCCGCCTTCATGGAAGCTGTTTATATACAGCCGCTTATCCATCAGATTTTTTCCGGTTACGGTCAGAATCTCTTTTAAAAATTCATTTCCGGCCTCTGCGGTTCCGCCTGCTCCGGCTGGCTTTGCCTGGTCCCAGGTGTTTTGATATATGGAATCCGCTGTGCTGTCTGTGCCTTCGCGTTCCAGTACGGCGCCCGCATATGCTCTTAAATATCCTCCGCTCCAGGAGAGACCGCTGATGCTTTCGTCTGCATTTATGAACAGGCTGCCGCGGCTGCCGGAGGAAACGGCTCCCATAAACAGAAGTCCATATGTGTTTTCCTCATGCAGCGTATAGAGCTGTGCATCCGGACTGCAGGTATACATGCCAATCAGGCCTGCACCATAATCTGCCGCCTTTACCGCTGCCGCGCTGTAGCTTTCATAAATCCTGGCTCCTGCAAAGTCTGAGCTGAGGTTTTTCTGATATCCGGCCAGTCTTCCGATGAGTCCGCCGGCAGCGACGCCTTTGGCCTCGACTGTGGTGTCAGCGGTAACATTACGGAAATAATGTCCTCCTGTGGAGGCTCCTGTCAATCCTCCTGCATTGTTTCCCTCAGCCGTTATCTCAGAATCCTTCACGTAATTGCCGGAAAGGTTGTTGAGAAGCTCCAGATAACCGCCGATTCCTCCGGCGTTGCTCTCCTCTGTATCTGCGGTTTTTTCGGCCCGGATCACGGAGCTGATCACGCCGTTTCCAGTATAGTTTACAGGGTTTGTGCGGGCTTCTCCAGCGATTCCGCCTGCATTACAGCTGCTTTCAATCCTGGAACGGGATACCAGACAGGAGCTGATGTCTCCATTTTCCACAGAACCGCTGATGCCTCCGGCGCCCTGGGGCGCCTTCACCCATACGCTGTCTACTGAAGCGGAGCCGCTTGCGGCGTAATTCACGCCGGAAACTCCTCCGGCATAAGCCTTTAATGCCTGAATTCTTGTCCGGCTTACGGTTACTGTGCCGTTATAGCCTCTGCCTGCGATTCCGCCTACAAACTCCTCGCCTGTGATCTCCGACTGCTTTATTACATATTCGCTGTTGTCTGCAGTGGTTATGCTGCTTTTGTAGGAATACGCCTGTCCGGTCAGGCCGCCTACATTCGTCCCCTTCCGGCTTCTTACAACCAGATTTTCCGCCTTCACATGATATATGTTTCCGCTTCCGCAGGCTCCGCCGATGTTTCCGGCCTTCGCCACGGTATCCGGCGTCTCGATTACGCTGTCCGCAATCATGGAGTACCGTTCTTCATTTTCTGTGGGACTGTCTCCTGCCTGGGGCACCTGTCCGTTTCCGGTGATGCCGCCGATCAGGCTTACCATCGTGCCGGAGCCGAAATCATCCCCGACTACCCGGATTCCGGATACCCGTATGCTGTCGCATACCTTGCCATATCCTGTAATTCCTCCCACGTAGGTTTTTCCTGTAATTTCATAGGTGGACCCGTAGGAATCGGAATCCTGACCGGACCGGGAGACACTCAGCGTGCCTCTGGCCGTAATCCGCTTCAGCTCCAACTGCGTGGAGCCTGCAAGACCTCCCGTATAGCTGCCCTCTGACGATACCCTGATATCTGTCAGCTGAATATCGCTGACATTTCCGGCATTTAAGGCAATGCAGCCGGTTCTGGTGCTGTTTCCTCCATAAATCTCTATATCGGCAAAGCTTACCCTCTGCACGGTTCCCTGGTTGATTCCGATCAGGCCTATGTTTTCATAGGCTGACAGTCTTCCTGTCTGGCCGTCTGCAGGCACTTTCCAGGAAATATTCTCAAACCTCACATTTTCTATACGGGACAGGCAGTTGCTGATCAGGGCATTGCTTCTGCTGTCTGCCGTATGCGTGATATTTTTGATGGTATAGGTGCTGTTTCCCATACTGGTAAGACTGTTGATCCTTACATCATCGATTAATTCTGTCCCGGCAGGCAGGGTGGCGGCGTCGATATCTCCGGTCAGTACAAAGTTTCCGAAGGAATCTCCGTATTTTTCCATAACCGTGTTCCACTCGCCGGCGCTTCCGATGGTCATGCTGATGGGGGCGCTGGGCTTCGCCGCGGCGCTTAAATAAATCTGCTTTCCGGAATCCTCTTTTCCCTGGAGAACAACATTGACGCAATATACGTCTCCGCCCATCTCATCCACCACAAAGGGATAGGTTCTGATCACTCTGTTTGTGCCGGCGACAGGCTCGTCTTTATATGTGGCGGTCTCATTCATCATTTCATTCAGATTCAGGCCCTCCGCGGAAACAGAAGCGATAAAATAGGCTGTCTGATCATAGAATAAGTCCAGCTTCAGGGAATATGCCTGAGAAAACGGAGCAGACTGTCCCGGGAACATGCTTCCATATTCCGTTACGGCGCTGTTGTTCACAGCGAACTCTGCTATCGATAAGCTGGTGTCCTCTGTGATAATCTGTATGGGCTTCTGCCATGGAAGCAGCTTTCCGTCTGTTCCCTTCAGCATCGGCAGGCAGCTGTCAGAGATTCCCTGTTTTCCCTCCGCTCCGCTCCACTGGAAGGCATAATTTTCTTCATCCCAATCCAGCAGATTCTTATAGGTAGACTCGCTGCGCAGGTCAGAGCCTGTAAGCAGAGCCGCCGCATCGTCTGTGTCAGTGTTTTTATCTGCATTTAAATACAGCTGTCCGGAAAAGCCATAGCTGCTTTCATATTTTTGACTGATTCCGTAGCCTGCGATTCTGTGAACCATGTCAGGGGCTGAGCTGTGGACAAAAATATTGCCCAGGGAAAGATTCCCCTTCAGCTCCTCATACTGGCCGAGATAGCCGGCCAGACCGCCTACATAGCTGCCGTATACATCCATATCCATTTTGGAAAAGCTGCCTGTAAGCCTGAAATCACCGGCATTCTGGTGCCCTGCCAGTCCTCCGACATTTTTATATACCGATTTTATGGTTCCTGCGGCGTAGCAGTTTTTTATGAGGCCATGATCCCCGTTTACAATTCCTGCAAGCCCTCCGGTTCCTTCCGTGTCCAGCGCTTTTGTATTATCAATATCCACATCCTGCACGTAGGAATTTTCCAGCCCGGAGGTGGTCAGTCTGCCCACAAGGCCGCCTGCTGAAGCCTTTGATGTGCCCCTTGAGGCATAGGTGATAAGCTGGCTGTCGCTGACAGAGCAGTTTTTGATTTCACAGCTGTCGTAGGCGTACCCGATCAAAATACCGGTATTGTAAGCCCCGTACACAGCCGCGTTCCTTATATGGACGTTTTCAATGCTGCCGCCGCCGGAAGCTCCGACTAAGCCTTTATTGACTCCGTCTCCCCGGTGCTCGCTGTCTATGGTCAGGCCGTCTACCATAATGTTTTTCAAGGAACCGTATAGGGATTCAATAAGGCTGCTGCTTCCGTTCATATGGATGTTTTTCAGCAGAGCCACATGGCTGATTCCCTCAGCATCTGTCCACAGGCCGTCAATTTTCCCGTAGAACTGTCCGATAATCCGGTAGTTTGTCAGATAGTCGGAGGTGTTTATATTCCAGAAATCAAGCTCCTCTGCCTGAATCCGGTAATTTCCATAGGCGTCGATCACAGACCTTCCAAAGCTGCTGCGCCAGTCCTCCACGGTTTTCACAGGCTTGTAAAACTCCATGGGAATTTCCAGCCTTTCGCTGTCCTCATACCATGCGTCGGTGCTGTCATTCTGAGCCAGTCCGGCTCTTAAGCTGTAAACGTAGTATTTCGACCGGAAGGATACCGGCTCTGTCATTTCCACATTTACATACCAGGTTCCGTCGTCTCTTCGTCCCTGTTCCTTTACCTCAGCCTTCACTGCGTCCGGATCATAGGTCTTTACGCTGCTTTTCATGTTCATAACAGCGATGTTGAACTCTTTGATTTCCAGGCTGCTTCTGTTTTCCAGGCCGAACTGTACCAGCGCCCGGTCATCCTCCTGCTCCAGCACCGCAGCGGAGACCACCTTGGGAACCGAGGGTCTGAACTGATCCGGCAGGGGAAGAAGGGGCTGCTTTCCTTTCATATCATCTGACATGATTACCTGAGGATAGAAGCCGCCGGCCGCCGTTTCCAGATCAAAGGCAGAATCCTGGTTGATGGCGGATGCAAGCCAGTCCCTGTCCCAGAGAGAGGCCGTGGTAACCTGGTTGTGATACTGGTTCGCATATCCCGGGTTCTGGAAGCTCATGGTTTCAATATAGGAAATATTTTCCACGCCTCCCAGAGAGCCCACATATCCGACTGCCGGTCCGTTTACGGATGCCGGTACGTCGTTGGTCAGCGTCATGCCCACGCCAAACGCGTTCTTTACCGTTCCTCTTGTCACGCCGGCAATCATGCCCATCTGCTCTGTCGTGCTCTTTGCCGCGGAATCCGGAGTATACCGGTCTTCAACAACAACTGCGGCGTAAACATTTTCCACAGTGCCGCCGCGGTTGTTTCCTGTGATTCCGCCGCGGGCCGAACGGTTTCCGGTCATATCCTGGCAGGATTTAATCCGGTATGCGTCCTCGCTTACCAGATAGCCGTTTTTAATCACTCCGTTGTTATAGGCTGCCGCCACTGCACCGTAGGCCTGAATACAGAAATCTCCCGTAAGCTGCATGGCAAAACGCTCCACGCTTCCGTAGTTATACAGCACGATACCGCCAAAGTTCGTATTATTCCTCTCATTATCCAGACGGATTTTCAGAACAATATCCCTTATGGAGCCTCTGTTCTGATAACATACGGCAGACGTGTATCCCACACTCAGATTTTTGCTGTTCAGGTTACTGTCCACCACCAGATTTTCCACCACGGCGCCTTCATAAATCATGTAAAACAAATTCAGCACGTTATTCATGGTAATGGTGTGGCCCTGAAAATCCAGACTGCCGTAAAACCGGTAAATCACGTTGCTGCTTTTTACCTCGATATCTCTTGTGACAATATAATCCTCCACAGGCGCATACCGGACTGCCCGCAATGCGGCCTCAGACTTGATAATATTGGCCACCTTGCTTGTGCCGACAGCCGCGCTGTCCAGAATAATCCGACGGCCTCCTGTATCTGCCGCCAGATCCACCTGGTACTCATGATCCGGCTCCGCCTGAAAATAAATGGATTCCGTATACCGCCGGCTGCCAAAGTCAGCGATGGTCTTTGTCTCCTCCCAGACTCTCTCATTTCCCTCCTGGTCTCTTTCTGTGTAAATCAGAGTAAAGGACGGACTGCTGCCCAGGGAGCTGTTGCTGTCCTCCAGCTCCAGCTCCAGGCCGATGGTCAGCTCTCCCCGGTTCAGCTGAGGAGAAATCTGGCGGAATGATACAACCGTGCTGCGGTTTTCGCCAAAGTCTGCGTTGGCCCGGATATAAGCTCCATTGGCAGGAATTTTGACAGAATAGCTGCCCTGATCATAATATCCCAAAAACTCCTTGTCCTTTGTAAACACCTGTATTCCCGTCAGGTTCTGAGCCCAGTAAACGGCTGAGGGCTTTACCGGAATATAATCGCAGTACATCTGGTAGGAATAGGTCGTATTGTCAAAGCGGTTTAAGGCATTTACATACAGTCCCTCATGCCAGACAGCATCCTCCAGGACGTTCTGGCCGTACAGCAGCGGGGATTCCTCTCCGAAGAATATCTCATCCTTACAGTCTGCGGACAGATTAAACCTTACAAAGGCTGCTCCGTCCGGAGGAATCACCGTGCATCCGTCGCTGTCCATATCGGCTGACGACAGAAAGCGCTGCTCCTGATCATAGTAGAAGATTCTTCTGGTTCTCCAGTCGGTCGTGGTTTTTCCCGATCTGATACGGAAATACCGCTTTCCCGGAGAAACCGGAATAAAGTCCTCTGTGCAGGCAAAGCCTGCTGCTGCCGGGCTGGTAATAATGCTCATTCCGTCTGCGTTAATGTAAGCGTTCTCTGTG
>JAUNGW010000004.1 GCA_030524245.1 Eubacteriales bacterium | reverse complement strand
CAGTAAATATAAGGGATACAGCGACTTTTCGATTTTTCAACTGTCAAAGACGGGATCATACCTCACCAGTATGAAAATGTCAATACTGTTTTTTCTGTTTTTCTGCATTTTTTTAGCCCCTGGGAGCTGTTTTGGAAGCCTGCCCTAAGGCAGAGCCTCCAAAAGCTTATCCACGTCCGTCCGCTTCCCGATCACCATCAGGTGCTCGTCGGCCTGGATCGTATAGTTTGCTCCCGGCATCAAATATGCCTTCCCGTTGGTCTTTGTGCCAAGAATGTTAATATGATACCGGTTCCGGATGTCCAGAGCCCCGATGCTTTTCTGGATCCACTCCGGAAGCGGCGGGATCTCGTATATCGCGTATTCATCCGTCAGCTCGATATAGTCGAATACATGGTTTGCGCTGTAGCGGACAGCCAGGCGCTCCGCAATATCCCGGTCAGGATATATCACCTCGTCCGCTCCGTTCCGCAGAAGGAATTTGGCGTGAATATCCCGGTTTGCCTTGCTGATCACATAGCGGGCGCCCATCTCCTTGACCAGGCTGGTGATCTCCAGACTGCTCTGGAAATTGGTGCCGATGCAGACAAAGCACAGGTCAAAATTGGCAATGCCAAGGCTTTTGAGTACCGCTTCATTTGTACAGTCGCCTATCTTGGCGCTGACCACATAAGGAAGCAGCTCCTCCAGATTCTCCTCCTTCTCATCCACAATCATGATCTGATTGCCCAGACGGGCCAGGTTCTGGCAGAGATGGCGCCCAAAGCGCCCCATTCCAATAATCAGAATTGATTTCATATTATTATCCTCCCTCGTGTTATTCCGGTTATCCGATGGTAATCCGTTCTTCCGGCTGCCGCACCGGCGCCACCCGTTTCTTCTGGGTGAAGGACAGGACGAAGGAAAGGCTTCCCACACGTCCGCAGTACATCAGAAAAATAATCAGCAGTCTGGATACCGGCTCCAGCGCCCGGGTGATCCCCGTTGTCATGCCAACCGTGCCGATGGCGGAAAAGGTTTCAAACAGCACGTCCGACATAGGCAGATGCTGCGCCGCCATAATATACACGGAAACGCCCAGCGCCAGCGTCAGATTCATAATAAAAATCGTACTGGCCCGCTGAATGGCGTCCGCCTCCAGCCGTCTGCCGAACACGTTGACGCCGCGGGTCCGCTGGATATGGGACCACAGATACAGATACATCACCACGATACTGGTTGTCTTTACGCCTCCTGCCGTAGATCCCGGACTTCCTCCGATGAACATCAGAATTACCGTCAGAAGCTTGCTGGCGTCTGTAAGCGCCGCCACATCCACAGTATTAAAGCCGGCTGTACGTGCTGTCACAGAGCTGAACAGGCTGGTCAGAATCTTCCCGCTGGTATTCATGCCGACCATAAGATTATCCCGCTCAAATATATAAAACAGCCATGCGCCTCCGAAGATCAACACAAGGGTCGTCAGAAGCACAATCTTCGTGTGAAGCATGTATTTTCTCACCTTCAGGCCATGCCGGCTCACATCATCCCAGACGACAAAGCCGATTCCGCCGACGGCAATCAGAGACATCACCACCAGATTGACAATCCAGTCATCGTAATATCCGGTCAGGGAGACGTATTCCCCCTGCCATCCCATCAGGTCAAAGCCCGCGTTGCAGAACGCGGATACCGCGTGGAATACGCCGTAGTACACGCCCTTTCGTATTCCCAGCTGCGGAACAAACCGTATCGCCAGAAGCACGGCGCCGCAGCCCTCCAGAAGCAGGGTTCCCGCAATGATTTTTCTGGCCAGCTTTACCATGCCGCTGATCTGCAGGGCGTTGACGCTTTCCTGCATCAGCCCCCGCTCCTTTAATCCGATCTTCCGCCTGAGAACAATGGACAGAAACACGCCGATGGTGATAAATCCCAGTCCTCCGATCTGAATCATCGTAATAATCACCAGCTGCCCGAACACAGACCAGTGCGTCCATGTATCATGCACAATAAGTCCCGTCACGCAGGAGGCGCTGGTGGCCGTAAACAGACAGTCGAGAAACGGCGTCACCTCGCCGCTTTTGCTGGAAACAGGAAGCATCAGAATCAGCGCGCCGATTAAAATAATTCCCATAAATCCATATGCAATGTACTGTGTCTGCGACAGACGGCTGTGCACCTGATACACTTTCTTTGAAATAATACTCATTTCTTTTCTTTCCCTCCGGTATCCCTCAGATCCTTCTGCGCATCTGGTTTATGGCTGTAAACAACGCAAATGCCGCCAGGTTCACCACGACCACGCTGGCTCCCGCCGGAGTGGAAAGGCCATAGGACATCACAATGCCCAGACAGAAGCAGACCACCGCCACCACGCCGGAGCAGATAACCACGCCGCGGAAGCTTTTAAACAGCCGCATCGCCGTCAGCGGCGGAAAGATGATCAGACTGGAAATCAGCATCGCTCCCATCATCCGCATTCCCAGCACAATGGTCACAGCCGTCAGCACGGCGATCACCACATTGTACCGCTCCACCCTGACGCCGCTGGCCTTGGCAAAGCTTTCATCAAAGGTCACCGCAAACAGCCTGTTGTAGCAGAGCACAAACATCCCCAGCACAAATGCCGACAGCACGCAGCTTAAAATCACATCCGCCCTGGTCATGGCCAGAATACTGCCGAACATATAGCTGCTTACATCCGTATTCATTCCCGTAGTCAGGGACGTTACCAGGATCCCCACGGCCAGGGAGCTGGCCGATACCATGGCAATGGCCGCGTCGCTCTTTATTTTTCCATTCTCCGCAATCCGCAGCAGAAAAAATGCCGCCAGCACCACAAGGGGCACCGATACCTTCAGCGGAGACCACCCCACAGCCAGCGCCAGGGACAGCGCGCCGAAGGATACGTGGGACAAACCATCTCCGATCATGGAATACCGCTTCAGCACCAGGCTGACTCCAAGAAGAGCCGCGCACAGAGCCACCAGCACGCCTCCCAGCGCTGCCCGGACCATAAACGGGTAGGACAACATTTCCATTATCATGCTCACAGGCCGTCACCTCCCAGAAATCCGCGGGCCGCCGCGCTTTTTTTGTAGTCCTCCGCCGTTCCGTAAAACAGCGTCCTCTGTCCAAGATGCAGAATCTTTCCCGCCTCATCGATCACATTGCGCAGATCATGAGATACCATGACAATGGCCACATGGTCTGTTTTATTCAGCTGACGGATCAGATGGTAAAAATCCTGAATCGCTCCGGGATCCAGACCTGTAATGGGCTCGTCAAGAATCAGCATCTGTCTGGACGCGCACAGCGCCCTGGCAATCAGCACCCGCTGCTGCTGTCCGCCGGACAGCTCCCTGTAGCACTTGTCCTTCAGGTCCTCAATGCCCAGCCGTTCCATGGCCGAACGGGCTTCCTGTTTTTCCTTCTCCCCATAGAACGGGAGAAGTCCTCTTCTGCTGAGCGTTCCGGAAAGCACCACCTCCCGGACAGAGGCCGGAAAATCCCGCTGGGCCGCCGTCTGCTGAGGGAGATATCCAATGCCGCCATAAAGCAGCTCCCCGGATTTGCAAAGCTCTCCGCCCGTAGGCTTTAAAAGTCCCATCAGCCCCTTGATCAGCGTGCTTTTTCCCGATCCGTTTTCTCCCACAATGCACAGATAATCTCCCGGAAAAATCTCCAGGTTCAAATCAATCACCGCATCGTGGTTCTCATATCCAAAATCCACATGTCTGCATGTTATCAGTGGTTTCATTCATCCAGTCCTCTTTTTAAATTCTCCACATTCTGCCGCATCAGCTCTGCGTAGGTGATCCCGGACTCAAACTGCGCTCTGGTCACATTATGACAGGAGTGCAGAAGCATCGGCTTCGCTCCGGTCTCCTCCCCGATGATCTCCGCCACCCTGTGGCTGCTCAGCTCCAGATAGTACACAGCCGGAATCTGCTCCCGCCTCGCCGTATCGATCAGATAGGCGATGGTTTTCGCCGACGGCTCCGTGTCCTCGCTGCAGCCGGAAAAGGCAGCTCTGTAGTCAAATCCGTACTCCTTTGCCAGATAGAGAAAGGGAAATTTGTCCGCCACCAGGATGGTGCTGCGCTTCCTGTTTTCAGACACCTGGCGAAAGCCCTCGTCAAGACGCTCCAGCTCCTTTAAATAAGTCCCGCAGTTTTCCCTGTAATCCGCCTCATGGACCGGATCCGCCTGGATCAGCGTGTCCCGGATCACCCGGACAATCCCCATGGCGTTGACCGGGGAGGTCCATATATGCTCGTCATACTCCACGCCTCCGGCCGCGACCCCATGAGCGTCTTCATCCGCATCTCCGGCCCCATGGGCAGCCTCTGTCTCCGGATCATGACTTTCTCCGGTTTCCTCTGTCTCCGGATCATGGCTTTCTCCGCCTTCCTCCGCCTCGTGGTCATGGCCGTCTCCGGCGTCCTCCATGCCCTCCACAAGCTCTTCCTCCAGCGTATCTACGTAGTCCATCATGGTAATCACCGTCATATGGCTGGTGTCCACGGC
The DNA here is from genome assembly GCA_030524245.1 of Eubacteriales bacterium. Classification (GTDB taxonomy): domain Bacteria; phylum Bacillota; class Clostridia; order Lachnospirales; family Lachnospiraceae; genus Brotaphodocola. Next base: position 46,814 of record JAUNGW010000004.1, on the reverse strand, counting down.
CTCCAGCACCTCCGAGAGCCAGTGCTCCATGGCTCCGCCATTGCAGATCACCACATCCGCGCTCTGAATCGTCCTCATATCCGCCGGCGTCGGCTCAAAGGAGTGGCTGTCCATACCCGCCGGAACCACCATGGAAAGCTCTGTATGTCCCCCGGATATCTGCCGGGCAAAATCATAATACGGAAAGATCGTGGCCACCACCTTAAGAGGCTCCTGTCCCGTCTCCCCATCCGTCCGCTTCCGCTCCGTCTCTCCGGACAGACCGCAGCCGGACATCAGCAGACAGCCTGCAAAAAAAGCAGCAGCCGCACGCATCAAGCGTCCCCGCCGCATTCGGAATTCCTTCATGTCTTTTTTTCCTCTGTTTCTGTCACTGTGCTTTCTGAAATCTGCACATCTTCCGTGTAGTATAACACACTTTCTCTATAAATGAAAGAACCGACTTTTCCGCATCCGTCCGGAACCCTCCGGAAGCCTGTTTTGTAAATCTTAAACACTCTTACAGTTTTTTACATTTTTATTACTTGCATTGCATTTCCACCGGCAACCTGTTATACCTGTATCTGGAGGTGACATTATGATTCAGAAAACCTACCGCATCGGTGATGTTGCAAACTTAATGGGTCTCAGCAGAGACACTCTGCGCTACTATGAAAAACGCGGGATTCTGGATTCCAGGAAATCCGAGAACGGCTACCGTTACTATACAGGCAGCGATATTTCCAGGCTGCTGACCATTCTTTACCAGAGAAAAATGGATATTGGGCTGAATGATATCGAGAGCATATGGTTCGGAGAGGAAACCCTTTCCCCGCTGTCCCGGATCATAGCCAGCCGTCTGGAGGAGGAACGCACCGCCATCCGCCGCCATCAGCAGACTATTGCCCGGCTCAATCTGACCGGCAGGGACTGCTCCAATATCCAGCTTCATTTAAACCAGGTGCTTTTAAGCGAAACGCCAAAAAACCATATCATTGTCCCCCACACGGATATAAGCGGGAGTCTGGCGCTCTGGTTTCAGTACGCACAGAAATATCCCGGACTTGACATGATGTATATTTATGACTCCTACTCATGGAAACAGGACGGTGATTCCTTTCAGCTGACCTACCACGATTCCAGCCTGACTCTCCGCGAGGAGCTGGCCCCTTATGTGGATTATGACCTGTCAGAAGAGGCGCATCCTCTGGTTCAGCCCACCCAGTGCGTAACCACCTATCTGCTCTCCGACCACAGAAAGATCACCGGAGAGGATATCCGTCCCATGATTTCATGGGCGGAAAGCCAGGGGCTTATGATCTCCGGCCAGGTTTATGTGACTTTCATGCTTCAGAGCCTGAATCAGGGAAAGCAGTCCTTTTATCTGCAGCTTTTCATTCCCGTATTTTAATAACGCTCCAGTCAAAGAGGTCCGCCGCGCGGGCTTCTTTTCATTTCCTGCGCGAAAAATCATTTATCAAAAATTTTTCAACAAATTCTCTGCTTCCCGCCCCTTGAAATTCTCCTGAAATCCACTATAATACAAGCTGCAAAACCATTTACTCATTTACAGCATTATAAGGAGGACAAAAACATGAGTACAAGATTAAAGGATAAGGTGATTTTGGTGACCGCCTCCACCCGCGGAATTGGATATGCCATTGCAGAGACCTGTGCCAGGGAAGGCGCCATCATTTATATGGGCGCCAGAAACTCCGGGCTCGCAGAGGAAAAGGCTGACGCGCTGAACGCCCAGGGCTTCCGCGTACATTTTGCATACTACGATGCGTCAAAGGAGGAAACCTTCCAGTCCGTGGTGGAGGACGTGGTGAACGCCGAGGGACGCATTGACGTGCTGGTCAATAACTTCGGAACCTCAGATCCCAGAAAGGATCTGGATATCGCCCACACGGATCCCCAGGTGTTTCTCGATACGGTGAGCATCAATTTAAAGAGCGTATTCATAACCAGCCAGGCTGCGATCCGTCATATGGAGAAAGCCGGCGGCGGCTCCATCATCAACATCTCCTCTGTCGGAGGACAGGTGCCGGATATTTCCCAGATCGGCTACGGCACCAGCAAGGGAGCCATCAACTATCTGACAAAGCTGATTGCCGTCCAGGAAGCCCGCCATGGCATCCGCTGCAACGCGGTAATGCCCGGCATGACCGCTACCGACGCGGTGAAGGATAAGCTGACGGATCATTTCAAACAGGTGTTTTTAAAGAACACCCCCATTCCGCGCATGGGACTTCCGGAGGAAATCGCCGGCGCTGTCGTTTACTTCGCCAGCGATGACGCCGCCTTTACCACCGGCCAGATCATGGCGGTTTCCGGCGGCTTCGGCCTGGCCACTCCTGTATTCGGAGATCTGGCTGAAATGGCAAACGCCCGGGGCTGATGAATGATGAGCGGCATCCCCCAGAGCGTCTTTTCCGCCGCTGAGTGCCGCTTCCTGTAATGTCAGAAAGGAACACGCAGGAGTCTGCCGGTCTGGCAGCTCCTGCGTGTTCCTTTTCATATATTCCTTTCAGGGTGCGCATTCTTGTGATGGATGCAGGCCTCAGTCTTTCTCTTTCACGCCGTCGTGATCTTCATTGTCCACATGATTCTCACACTTCTCCGTGCTCACGCGGGTCACACGTCCGGAAGCGTCGGTGCAGTAATACCTGTCGTCCGCGTCCTTTGCGTTCTTTTTCTTCTTCTGAATCTTGCCGGAGGTATTTACCAGATAGTCTCCGCTGTCCTCGTCGCCGTTCCACTCAACCACAGCCAGCTTCTCATCCTTATCTGCATCCTGTCTCTGTCCGTGGAAATAAATGCATCCGTCATAAATTCCGTTATAGCCTCTGCCCCGGTCGTCTCCGGTCTTGCCGAAGTAATAATTATACTTTTCTCCGTCAAGCTCCACAATGGCGCTTCCGGTCTTCATCGCACCCTCCTTTGCAGTGCCTCCGAAGTAGTATACGCCGTAGGCCTCATCCTGCTCCGGCAGATCATCCTCGCTCTCGATCTCCTCGTAATCGTTGATCTGTCTGTCATCAACGCTCAGCTTGTAAAGACCCTCCAGCATCTTGCCGTACTCATCGAAGGCGTAATAGTATCCGTTGATCTTCTTGATCTCACTCTTGACCAGCTCGCCGTCCTTGGCTGCGTAGAACCAGCGGGGCTCGCCCTCGTCGTAGCCCTCAGGATCCGTGCTCTCCCCCGGCACCGTGTAGAACCAGCCTACGCTCAGCCAGCTGTCTCTGGCCTGGGAGTAGAACATGGTGGACGGACTGGCAGCCTCTCCCGGAGTGGAAATCCAGTCAAACAGGGCATTTCCATTCTCTGTAAACTGATATTTTCTTCCGTTTATGGTTTTCTTCGTGTCAGCAGCCTTCTTTCCGTTGCTGTTAAAGTAGAACCAGTAGCTGCCTTCATAAGCATCGTTCTCCTGCTCGTCGTCCTCCGCTTCCAGCCACTCCCACTGGCTGGATCTCATAACGCCGTCGTCCGGTCCGCCCAGATAATAAATGCCGTTCTTCCATGCATCATCTCCTGTCTGACGTTCTGCGGAATCATTTACCCAGCCGTACAGCATCTTGCCATCCCCATTGAAGGCGTATTTTTTCGCCCTGCCGCTGGCATCCGTGATGGTCTTGAATGTGGTTCGTCCGGAGTCGGCCGCCTTGTATGCCTTTCCGTTCGGTCCGAAGTAATACCAGCAGGTGTCTGCATCGTCCTCGCCGGGATCCTCATTGTCCAGACGCACCCAGCTGTTGGAAAGCATAACGCCGTCCCCTCCCACATAGTAGTGGTCATCATCGTCCTCCACCAGCTGATCCGCCGCCATATAGCCGTCCTCATCCAGCCAGAACCAGTAATTGCCGGATTTCTTCCACTCATTCTCCACATAATTCCCGTCCCTGTCATAATACCTCCAGGAACCGTCCTCCTGCACCCATCCCGTGGCTGCAAATGACATCATGGAGGCTCCTATGGTAAATGCCGCCGCAACGCAGGGAATGATCAGTCTTCTTGTCTGCTTTTTCACGCTTATTGCTCCTTTCAAAAATCTGTTTTTCTTTCCTTCGGTTTTTCTCCCGATGACAACACTGTACACCATGGAGCGGTTCCAGGGTCAAGGGAAGTAAGAAAGACGTAAGAAGTTGTAAAATTTTCGTGAGTTTATAAGGACAATATTGCATTGACAGCCGTAATGTCCGGCTATATAATGAAGCAAAGCATTTTCCATTATTCAAAGGAGGATACATATTATGACTAATGCGTTATCTGTACTGATGTTAAGCTATCTGCTGCTTGTACTGATACTGATTATCGGATGGTACGTTCTGCAGGTTGTTGCATACTGGCGGATCTTCACGAAGGCCGGCGAGCCGGGATGGAAGTCCCTGATTCCCATCTACAACACCTATATCCAGTACCGGATTTCCTGGAACACGACCATGTTCCTGGTATCAGTTGTCTGCGCTGTTGCAGGCGTGATCCTGTCCAATATGGACAGCCCCCTGGCCATTCTGGGAAGCGTCTGCTCCCTGGTCAATGTAGTGATCTCCTTTATGGCCTGCAGCAAGCTGTCCCGTGCCTTCGGACACGGTCTCGGATTCGCCTTCGGCCTGTTTTTCTTAAACCCGATCTTCCTTCTGATCCTGGGTCTGGGAGAATCCGTTTATGAGGGTCCGCAATAAGCTTTACCGACATACAAAAAAGAGCTCCTTAAAGGAGCTCTTTTTTGTGCCGTAAGAAGTACGTCCTATCTGATACCGGCGTCCTGAAGCCGCAGGTGTCTGGGCAGGCCGTCCACCATCATCGGGGTCAGCTCTGCCTGAATCAGCGGACGCACATAGTTAAGGAATTCCTCCGTCACATAGTCGCCTGTTTCATTGATCCACTCTCTCGGAACCTTCTTCTCGATGTTGGCCACCTTGTGAACATCATAAATATCTGTCACGCAAAGGTACGGATCATCGGAAATTCTCTTTAAGATGACCATCTTTCCGGTCTCGCCCTCGAAGGCCGCCTTCACAGCGGCGCCGCCTACCTGGTAAGCCTCTGTAATATCCACACGGCCCACGATATGGGACGCACAGCGCTGCAGGGAGTTGAACTCGATGGCTCTCGTCTTGCAGCCGACCTCCTTGGATATCTTCTGAGCCAGATACCGGGAGGTGCCGGTCAGCTGGCGGTGCCCGAAGGCGTCCACAAAGTCGATATTATCCATCAGCTCGCAGACATATCGTCCGTCCGCCACCTTCACGCCCTCGGAAATGGCAACCACAACGGACTTCTTCGTCTTATGAAGATCAGCGATCTTCTTCATGAACACATCCACATCAAAGATGATTTCCGGAAGGAACAGCATATCCGGTCCCTCGCAGTCCTCTCCTGTTGCCAGCGCAGCTGCGCCGGTCAGCCATCCCGCGTTCCGTCCCATGATCTCCACCAGCGTTACATTCTGCTGATCATACACGAGGCCGTCGCGGATAATTTCCTTTGTGATGGAGGCGATGTATTTTGCGGCGCTGCCGAAGCCCGGCGTATGATCCGTAACCGGCAGATCGTTGTCGATGGTCTTGGGCACGCCCATAAACCGGATTTTGGAGCTGGTGAGAATCGCGTAATCAGACAGTTTCATGATCGTGTCCATGGAATCATTTCCGCCGATATAGAAGAAATATTCCACCTCCAGCTTCTCAAGGATCTCGAAAATTCTGTCGTAAACCTCCGTATTCCCCTTGATCGGCGGCAGCTTGTAGCGGCAGGAGCCCAGGAATGAGGACGGCGTGCGCTTTAACAGATCGATATCCAGATCACTGCGGATGTGCTCTGACAAATCAACCACCCGTTCCTCCAAAAGCCCCTGGATACCGTGCAGCATACCGTAAACCTTCTTCGCGCCTCTGTCCCTCGCCGTCTTGTAAACCCCTGCCAGGCTGGAATTAATTACTGCCGTAGGTCCGCCCGACTGTCCCACAATAACATTACCCATTGATCGTTTCATAGTAATTGTCCCCCTTGATTTATAAAGTTTCTGTCACAGCTTCAGACAACGCAGCTTCCACGCCGTCCCAAACAGCCGCCAGATAGTTAAAATGGCTAAGCTCCCGCAGGGGAGCATTAGCCATCCGTAAATTAAAATGAAATGCCTGATGATTATGAAACCATTATCTCTGAACACGGCCGGAACCGTCTCCGCCGGCCAGATTGTCAACATCAGCGCGGGTAACCAGGTTGAAGTCGCCCGGGATGGTGTGCTTCAGAGCGGAAGCTGCCACTGCGAACTCCAGAGCCGCCTTCATATCCTTGCCGTCAACCAGGCCGCAGATCAGGCCTGCCGCGAAGGAATCGCCGCCGCCCACACGGTCTACGATAGGAGTGATATGATACTTTCTGGAGTGGTAGAACTCGCGGCTCTTGCCGTCCATGATACATGCGGACCAGCCGTTGTCGGAAGCACTGTGGCTCTCGCGCAGGGAGCTGATGATGTACTTGAAGCCGAACTTGTCCGCCATCTGGTTGAAGATATCAACATAGCCAGCCAGCTCCAGCTCGCCGGAGGTAACGTCGGTCTTGCCCGGCTTGAAGCCAAGAACCTTCTCTGCGTCCTCCTCGTTGCCGATGCAGACGTCAACATACTGCATCAGGTTGGTCATAACCTTCTGAGCCTTCTCGGAAGACCACAGCTTCTTACGGAAATTTAAGTCAACGGATACGGTAACGCCGTGTGCCTTCGCTGCCTTGCAGGCTGCCTCGGTTACCTCTGCCGCCAGGTCAGATACAGCCGGGGTAATACCGGTGAAATGGAACCAGTCGGCATCCTTGAAGATCTCGTCAAAGTCAAACTGATCTGCTGCTGCGCAGGCAATGGCAGAATTTGCACGGTCATAAACAACATTGGAAGCTCTCATTGCAGAACCGGTCTCCAGGAAATAGATGCCCAGTCTGTCTCCGCTGCGGGAAATGAATTTGGTGCCTACGTTGTACTTTCTCAAAGCTGCAACTGCACAGTCGCCGATCGGGTTGGCCGGAATTGCGGAAACGAACTCCACGTCATGTCCGTAGTTTGCCAGAGAAACTGCCACGTTGGCCTCGCCGCCGCCGTAGTTTACGTCAAACTCGTCTGCCTGGATGAACTTCTCGTTGTTCGGGGTGGATAATCTTAACATAATCTCGCCCATGGTTACTACTTTTGCCATTGTTATAATCTCCTTTATTTATTTACATTTATTGATGATCTGAAATTACTTGCGCGCCGCTGCAACAGCCTCAACAAACTCCTTTGCCTTGGCGGTAACTGCTGCGAAGTCGCCGGTCTTTGCGCCCTTGGTCAGGCTGCTTCCGGTACCTACTGCGTAGGCGCCTGCCTTCAGCCACTTGTCCACGTTGTCTACGTCTACGCCGCCGGAGGGCATGAACTCACCCTGGGGAAGGGGGCCCTTGAAGGAGCTGATTGCTGCCGGTCCAACGATATTGCCCGGGAATACCTTGATCACATCGCAGCCGGCCTCAAGAGCGGTAATCGCCTCGGTAGGAGTCATAACGCCCGGAAGCATCGGAACGCGGTAGCGGTTGCACATCTTGATGGTCTCAACATTGAGGCCCGGGCTTACCACGTAGTTAGCGCCTGCCATGATCGCCATTCTCGCGGTCTCCGGATCCAGAACGGTGCCTGCGCCGATCACGATCTTGTCATTGTTCTTATACTTAGCTACCATAGCTGCAATTAAGTCGATGGGGCTTCCCTCGTCAACGGTCATGCAGATCTCGATGAAGTTGATGCCGCCCTCGATGATAGCGTCGATCACCTTCTCGCCCTGCTCCAGGTTCTTTGCACGAACCACAGCAACCAGGCAGTCCTCTTTCAGTCTCGCCAATACCTGCTCTTTTTTCATGATAATCACTTCTCCTTTTCTTTGTTCGTATATGCGAATCATCTTCACATTTACGATTTTATAGTTTCATTTTAATAGCTTCCATCTTGTTTGTCAACAGGCAATCCCTAGATTTTACCCATAAAACCTAATAATTTTGAGATTTCTGAAGCCTTTCCTGCCGTGAGCTGTCCCAGCCGTTCATAATCCTCTGTAGGCTTGTACAGGCTGGACACGCTTAAGGCTCCGATCACGCTTCCGTCGGGGCCGAAAACAGGCGCGCCCACGCACTCCATATGCTCCTCCACCTCCCGCTGGTCCAGGGCATAGCCCTGGCTTCTCACCAGCTCCAGCTCCTTCGCCAGAGAGGCCTTGTCGGTGATGGTGTGCTCCGTCTTTTTTATATAGCGGATCCTGTTCATGATCTGCTGTCTGGTCTCCTCATCGGTCCAGGCCAGAATCGCCTTTCCAAGGGAGGTGCAGTACATGGGATTTTTCGTTCCCACTGTAGCTGTGGTTATGATAGGGTTTTCCGGCTCCGACTTGCAGATATACACAACCTCGTGGTCGGAACGGACGCCGAAAAACACTGTCTTCCCAACCTCCCTGGCAAACTGCCTCATCTCCGGCTCAATCACGCCGATGAAATCCAGGTTGTTTGTGTAGCTGATGCCGATGCGGTAGGAGGTCAGGCCGATGGTGTACCGCTGCCGCTGCCCGCGGTCCACATTGACCATACCGGTCTCCACAAGCGTGGTTACAATATCGTAGGCGCTGGTCTTGGGAAGCGCAAGCTCCCTGCAGATATCATCCAGAGTAATTCCCTCCGGGCTTCTGGATACCAGCTTTAAAATCTCCACGGTTCTTAAGGTCGTTCTGTTCAGTTTCATAAATAATCCGTGATACCGCCTTTCTTATCCCCGGCAGACAGGCGCGCCATCCTCCGCTTTTGCCGCGGCTACAGGGTTACGCCCTGCTTAAAGATGGCCATATCATGGAAGCCGGCCTCTTCTGCCTTTACTTTTTTGCCGGAAGCAACGGCCAATACGTAGTCAAATAATTCCTGCGCCAGTTCTTCCTTACTCTTATCTTCTACCATACGTCCCGCATTAAAGTCAATCCAATTATCCTTGTGGCCCGCAAGCTTTGAGTTGCTGGAAATCTTCACGGTGGGCACCGGAGACGCAAAGGGCGTGCCGCGGCCGGTGGTAAACAGGACGATCTGAGCGCCGGACACGGAAAGAGCCGTCGCTGCCACCAGATCATTTCCCGGAGCGGACAGAAGGTTCAGCCCCTTCACCTGAACAGGCTCGCCGTAGCCTAAAACCCCCTTCACCGGTGCGCTGCCGGACTTCTGGGTGCAGCCTAAGGACTTGTCCTCCAGGGTAGAGATACCGCCCTTTTTATTTCCCGGAGACGGGTTCTCGTAAATCGTCTGGTTATGGCTCTTGAAATAATTCTTAAAATCGTTGATCAGATCCACCGTCTTGTCAAACAGCTCCGGAGTCTCGCAGCGGTTCATCAGAATCGTCTCCGCGCCGAACATCTCCGGCACCTCCGTCAGGATCGTGGTGCCTCCCTTGGAAATCAGCAGATCGGAAAACGCTCCGACCACCGGATTCGCCGTAATGCCGGACAGTCCGTCGGAACCGCCGCACTTCATGCCGATCACCAGCTCGCTTGCGTCCACGGTCTCGCGGGAAAAACCCTTGGCATATACAGCCAGCTCCTCCAGAAGCTCCATGGCCGCCGCCTGCTCGTCCTCCACATCCTGGCACTGCAGAAACTTCACCCGCTGCTCGTCATACTCGCCGATGTAATCTCTCAGCACCGGAATATTGCTGTTCTCACAGCCAAGACCCAGAACCAGCACGCCGCCGGCATTGGGATGGTGGATCATATCTGCAAGAACGGTTCTTGTATTCTCCTGATCATCTCCCATCTGGGAGCATCCGTAGGGATGAGTAAATGCGATCACATCCTCCAGGCTGCCTCCCACAAGCTCCTTCGCCTTCCGCTCCAGGGCCTGGGCAATGTTGTTGACGCAGCCAACCGTGGGGATGATCCAGATCTCGTTGCGGACGCCCACCTTGCCGTCTGTACGTCGGAAGCCGTCAAAATACGCATGGGCGGATTCCTTCAGCTCAGAAGGCACCGGCTCATACTGATAATCCAGAAGATCTCCCAGCGCGGTCTTTAAATTATGCACATGCACCCAGCCGCCTGCGGGAATATCCTCCTTCGCGTTTCCGATGCGGAAGCCGTACTTGATCACCTCCCCGCCCTTCCCGATGGGCTTTAAGGCAAACTTGTGTCCCTGAGGGATCTCCTCCAGGGCTGTCACCTGGTACTGTCCTACTGTGAGCGTCTCTCCCTTCGCAATCGGGCGGAGGGCTACCGCTACGTTATCATTCTCGTTAATCCTGATAAAATCCTGCATCTCCTCATCTCCTTATCTGGTATGTCCTTTCACATTGTAAGGGCTTACAATTATTCTACAAAATCTCTGTTCATAAGTCAAGAAGAAACCGGAGCATTTTTAAATTAATTTGTGCAAAAATCCGCAAACCACTTGCATTATTCCAATTTGACGGTTATAATAAAGGAAACCTGTAAGCACTTACAGAAATGAGGATGAGACCTGGTGAATATTTACGACGTATCAAAAAAAGCGGGCGTCTCCATTGCCACGGTTTCCCGGGTATTGAACGGGAACCCCAACGTCAGTGAAAAGACGCGCGCCAGAGTGCTTGAAGTGATGGAGGATCTGGGCTACACGCCCAATGTGTTTGCGCGGGGACTGGGTCTGGGAACGATCCAGACCATCGGCATTATGTGCTCGGATTCTTCCGATCCGTACCTGGCCCACGCCATTTATTATCTGGAGCGGGATCTTCGGATCAACGGCTACGATTCCATTCTCTGCTGCACCGGCACCTCCCTGGAAACGAAGCGCCAGTATTTTGACCTGCTCCGTTCCAAGAAGGTGGACGCCATTATCCTGGCCGGCTCCAAATTTATTGAGCCGAAGGCCAGGGACAATTCCTATATTACCGATGCATCCAGGGACATCCCCATTATGCTGGTCAACGGTTATCTGGAGGGTGAGAACATCTACTGCACGCTCTGCGACGACCGCACTGCCACCCACCGGGCCACCGGCCAGCTGATCGCTTCCGGCTGCCGCAGGATTTTATATCTGTATACCAGCCATTCCTACAGCGGCACCAACAAGCTGAAGGGATACCGGGACGCGCTTTTGGGCCACGGACTGTCCGTGCGGGAGGAGTATATCCACCAGTGTGAGAAGGACGTCATCGCATCCAGAGATCTTTTACTGAAGCTCCACGAGGACGGACTGTTCTTTGACGCGGTTCTGACCTCCGACGACGCTCTGGCTGTGGGAGCCGTCAAGTACGCTCATAAAACAGAGCGCAGCATCCCCGATGATTTAAGCATTGTCGGCTACAACAACTCCGTCTATGCTGTCTGCACAGACCCGGAGCTGACCTCCATAGACAGCAAGGTGGAAGCCTTATGCACCACCACCATCAATACCCTTATGGGCGTTTTCAACGGCGGCAATGTGCCCAGCAGGACAACCATTGCAGCCGATTTGATAAAAAGAGCTACAACAAAATTTTAACTTTATTTAAAGGAGGATTCACCAATGAAACAGTTCATGGACAAGGATTTCCTGCTGAGCACGGAGTCCGCAAAGGCATTATTCCACAATTACGCAGAGCATATGCCGATTCTGGACTACCACTGCCACATTAACCCGCGGGAGATCGCCGAGGACAGAAAATTTGACAACATCACCCAGGTATGGCTGGGCGGAGACCACTACAAGTGGCGTCAGATGCGTTCCAACGGCGTGGATGAAAAGTATATTACCGGCGATGCTTCTGACCGCGAGAAATTCCAGAAGTGGGCGGAGACCATGGAAAAGCTGATCGGCAATCCGCTGTATCATTGGAGCCACCTGGAGCTTCAGAGATACTTCGGCTACACCGGACATCTCTGCGGCGATACCGCTGAGGAGGTATGGAACCTGTGCAACGAGCAGCTGAAGAACAAGTGGTCTGTACGCAGCCTGATCAAGGCTTCCAACGTAACCTTAGTCTGCACTACCGATGATCCTATCGATACGCTGGAGTGGCACAAGGTAATCAAGGCTGACAAGACCTTCGACGTACAGGTTCTTCCCGCATGGAGACCTGACAAGGCCACCAACATCGAGAAGCCGGAGTACGCCTCCTACATGGAGAAGCTGTCTGAGGTCAGCGGCGTTAAGGTTACCGACTTCACCTCCTTAAAGGAAGCCATCAAAAACCGTATGGCATACTTTGCTGAGAACGGCTGCTCCGTTTCCGACCACGGTCTTGACTTTATCCTGTATCATCCGGCTTCCGAGGAGACCATCAACGGCATCGTTGCAAAGAAGCTGGCCGGCCAGGAGGTTTCCCACGAGGAGATGCTTCAGTACAAGACCGAATTCATGCTGTTCCTTGCAAAGGAATATCACCGCATGAACTGGGCGATGCAGATCCACTACGGCTGCAAGCGCGACAACAACGCCTTTATGTACAAACAGCTGGGACCGGATACCGGATTCGACAGCATCGGCGATGCGGCTTCCGCTGCACAGACCGCTGATTTCCTGAACGCCTTAAGCGCAACCAACGAGATTCCGAGAACCATCCTGTACTCCTTAAATCCCAACGATGACGCTGCCATCGGCACCATCATCGGCTGCTTCCAGGATACCGAGGCTGCCGGCAAGATCCAGCACGGCTCCGCATGGTGGTTCAACGATCACAAGGTAGGTATGACCAATCAGATGACCAGCCTTGCAAACCTTGGCTGCCTGGGCAACTTCATCGGTATGCTGACCGACTCCAGAAGCTTCCTGTCCTACACCCGCCACGAGTACTTCCGCCGCATTATGTGCGAGCTGATCGGCGGCTGGGTAGACAACGGCGAGTATCCGGATGATCAGAAGGCATTAAAGAAGATCGTAGAGGGCATCTGCTACAACAACGCAGTAAAGTACTTCGGATTCGATCTGTAAGGTTCAGAAAGTCCTGTCAGGCGGCCGGGCTGACTGCATCATGGCGGTGATTCGCCTGCGGCGGATCAGGTCCGTTTGGCAAAAGCCGGGAGTCTCATATTGAGGCTCCCGGCTTTTCTGATATGATAATCAAAGTGTTCAGTTGTAGCAGATCACCGGCATCCCCTTATAGACCATCTCATAAAGGGCCGGTACCTTGGAAGGCGGCAGGTTGATGCAGCCGTGGCTTCCGCTGGTTTTGTAAATCGTTCCTCCGAAGCTTCCCCGCCAGTTGGCATCGTGAAGACCGATGCCGCCGTTAAACGGCATCCAGTAGGAAACCGGAGTTTCGTACTCATAGGTGCCGTCCGCCTGCTTTGGCCCCCGCAGCACTCTGTCACGCTCCTTGTAGGTCAGCGGGAAAATCCCCGGCGGCGTGGTATAGTTCTTTGATACGTTGCCTGTCACGCAGGGAGCATCCCACACAACGGCGCCGTCCTTTGTCATATAAACGTGCTGTCCTGTCAGATCCACCTCTACGTAGGTGGTTCCCCAGTCCTGCGTACCATGGGCAGCCGCCGTCTGAGAATACTGCGGCTCTCTGCTCTGGGACTGTCCGGTGCGGATCATGCCGATCAGGGCGTCCGTCTCCGCAGCCTGGTTGATCTTCCAGCCATAAGGGCCGGTCACCTGCACGTCGCGGCCTGTGGCCGTATGGAATACCCGCGCAGCTCCGGCTGTGTTGTACTTCGCTGCCAGCTCCTTCACCCAGGCAGCCGCCATATCCCGGTTCACCTGGATCTCTCCATCCTTCGCGCCTGTCAGCCAGGAGCAGATCTTGGCCGCGTCAAGAACCTGACTCTCATCACCAATCACGTAGGTGATCTGCATCTCTCTGCAGCGGTTCATCGTATCACACAGCTCAATCAGATGGGGATCCGAGGCCGTCACCTGCGGGTTATAATAGCAGCCTGCCGCCTCCAGATCCACCTCAGAAGCACCGGATGCCACCGCGTCCCGGATCAGCTGCGCCGTCTTTTCCTGATCTACGTTATTGCCCCATACCTCGGGAATAATGGTAAAGGGCTGCCCCTCCTGATAGGCGGAAACATAAGCGTCCGATGTGGTCACAATCCCCGCTCCGCTGATGCAGGAAAGACTGGCTATCCTGGCATTCAGCGCGTCCTGATTATACGTGTTGGTCATCTCCGCCCGATGCTTGTTGTCAACATCCGGCCCGTATGCACGGCCTGACGCATTCTGCTGATTCAGAATATCCCGCAGAAAGCCTGCCGGAAGCCCCACCGCAAATCCTATCTCCTGTCCGGTGATAGTCTCCGAAACGCCTCCTCGCTCTTTAATCGTAAGCTTATAGTCGCTGGAATAAAAGCCGCCGATACGCTCCGCCGCGCCGTCCACGGTAAGACTGCCGATCCCCAGCCCGTTCACAGATGTGCCCGGCACAAAGGTTGTATCATCCGCCAGCGCCGTCCCTGCTGCCAAAACGCCGAAGGCTGCAGCAAGAGCCATGCAGCCAAGGCGGTATCTTAAAAATTTATTCATGTATCCTCGCTTTCCGGCGCCGGAGCATGTCCGGCGTCTTCCTTCACTCCTGTTTATTATAATTTTTTGCTTACTGCCCGTCAATAGCATAACCTTTCCTTGATCTTAAGGATTTCATAATCTTTTTATACGATGGGATCAGGAATACGTCTGCTGCGATCCATGCCACAGGACTTGCGAAGCACACTGCCGGATAGCCGAAAACAGGAACCAGGCAGAAGCTTACCAGTGTACGCGCAATCATCTCGCACACGCCGGCCAGCACCGCCAGCCGGGAATATCCCATGCCCTGCATCAGGAAGCGGACAATATTTACAAAGGCCAGCGGAATATAAAATGCCGCGTTGATCACCAAAAACAGCTGCACCTGGTTTAAAATATCCGTCTGTCCCCTGTCCAGGAACAGCAGGCTGATGGTTCGTCCGAACAGGCTCAGTACGGCAAGCGCAGCCACGGCGTAGCCGATTCCCATGATGGAAGCCGCTTTCAGACCCTCGCTGATACGGTCAAGCTTTCTCGCGCCTATATTCTGTCCGCCGTAAGTCGCCATGGTGGAGCCAAGCGCGTCGAAGGGACAGCAGAAAAACATGCCGATCTTGGAGCCGGCGGTTACCGCCGCCACAGCCATGGAGCCCAGACCATTTACCGCAGTCTGCAGAATCACGCTTCCAATCGCCGTAATGGAATACTGCAGCCCCATGGGCACGCCCATATTGCACAGAGACAGCATAATATCCTTATCCGGCTTCGCCTCGTCCCTCGTCATATGGAGAATCTCAAAGCGCTTTGCCATGAAGATCAGGCAGCCGAATCCCGATACCGCCTGAGATACCACCGTAGCAATGGCCGCTCCCTCCTCCCCGTATTTCAGCACCACGATCATAAACAGGTCCAGCGCAATATTTAAAAAGGAGGACAGCATCAGGAAAATCAGCGGCGTCCGGCTGTCGCCCAGAGACCTGATAATGCCGGACACCATATTGTATAAGTAGGTAGCCGGAATGCCCAGAAAAATAATAAAGATATACCGGTACGCGCCGTCAATAATGTCCTCCGGCGTGTTCATCCATTCCAGAATATTGCGGCAGAGCAGACAGACCACCACCGTCATCACCGCGGAAAAAATCATGGACAGCCACGCGCCGTTGGCCGCAAATTTTCTCAATAAGGAGTAGTTCTTCTCTCCGAACTTCTGCGCCACAGGAATGGCAAACCCGTTGCACACGCCCATGCAGAAACCGATAATCATAAAGTTGATGGAGCCGGTGGAGCCCACCGCCGCCAGTGCGCCAACGCCCAGATATTTGCCCACGATAATCGTGTCCATCATGTTGTAAAACTGCTGGAACAGCATTCCAAACATCATCGGAAAGAAAAAGCCCAGCATCAGTCGGGAAGGGGAACCCACCGTCATGTCCTTCGTCACACTTTTCGCCATACCGTTATTACCTCTCAAGCTGAAAACTAAATGATAAAACATAGCTCATAATAGTACAATTTTTCCATCTTGTCTACTGGCATTTGCAATTTTTTTCGCGGCTGTTCCGAACAGTGCGTTTTTCTTTTTCAGCGCTGTAAAAAGAGACAGTGTTTTTCACTGTCTCTCAGGTAATCGATCCGCCTGTACGGCTTATTCCACACCAGGAACTGCCGGCTCAGCTGCCGCGGCAGGCGCTGCCGGGGCTCCGGGTGACACCGGGGCTGCGGGCGCCTGGCTGCGGCTCACGTTCAGCGGCAGGTTCACGCCTGTCACATTCAGCAGAACACCCTTTGCCTCCCTGGACAGCACCTTGTCCAGCTTATCCGCCTCCACAATTACGCCCTTAAACTTGTTCTCCCGGTTGAACCGTCCAAACTCCACCGCATCCGTAAACACCGGCTGGAAGGTATCGCCGTTTTTCATCTTCACCATCGGAGTACCGTTCCCCTCCTTGTCCAGAGCAAAAATGAACCGGCTCTTTCTGAAATCCGCCGCCATCTCCTCCTGCAGCTCGTCCAGCCGCTGCTTTGTCTGGGGCGTGGCCGGCTTTCTTAACTCCTGGGCAAAATATATGGCCGTCAGATGCAGCTGCGGATTTTCCACCCAGACTGTGCCCTCAGGCAGCTGGCTCTCGTCTCTGCGCTTTACAATTTCCTCCAGCTGAATCAGGCAGCGCTCCTCTCCCTGCCTGATCTCCACCGCGTTGACGCCCATGGCGTAAAGGTTGGTGAAAAAGAACAGCATCTGGCCGCTGGCCAGTCTGATCACCGTCACCGGAATCTTTGCTCCGGCCAGGGCCGCGGCAGCCGCCTTTGCCTCCTCCTCTGTAAAATACAGCATCACTTTATCGTCAAAGGTCTCCTCGTCACACTCCACATAAGGCTCCCTCGTACAGCCTGAAATCAGGGAAAAAAGCTCTCCCTCCTTACTGCTTAACCGTGTCAGCAGCTCTTTCTTTCCATTCTCCATCCTTGTTGTCTCCTGTCTGTACACTAAATTATGCACGGGCTTGTTCCGGCTCACTAACGCTCATTATTTCATGAACTTCGTTCATGATCGCCATTCGCCGTTCGCCATGAGCAAGCTTGCGCTTGTTCTGGCTCACTAACGCTCATTATATCATGAACTTCGTTCATGATCGTCATTCGCCGTTCGCCATGAGCAAGCTTGCGCTTGTTCCGGCTCACTAACGCTCATTATATCATTTTTTTGTGATTTTTCAATGGAAATCAGGGATCGGCTCTTTATTTTTCAGTGGCGGCTGCAGCTCTCCGCATATCCTCATCTCATACCGGTATTCCATCCGTGCCTCGTCTTCTCCCCTGTTTTTTCTCCCAAAGCGGACGCTGTTCCTCTTCATCCCCAGCTTTTCCATAACTCTGCAGGATCCGGTATTCTCTGAATCGCAGCGTGCAAAAAAATAAGTCCTGTGCAGCTGGCAAACCGCAAAATCCACCACCGCGGCTGTGGCCTCACTGGCAATCCCACGTCCCCAGTAATCCCTGTGGATAATCCAGCCAAGCTCACCGGCTGTTTCCCCTTCGGAATCCACACTGACAGAGCCGATCTGTCTTCCCTCAAACAAAATGGCAAATTCATAAAAAGCAGGCCGCTCCTTTGCCCATTCCGCCTCCACCTTCCTCAGAAAATCAAGCGTCTCCTGCCTGTTTTTATGAGGCAGATAGAGCATAAGCCTTGTGTTTTCCCGGTCAGTGGAATAAGCGCTGACTGTATCCAGATCCTGTGGTCCCAGAGGTCTTAATATCAGCCGTTCTGTCTTTATTATAATTGCTTTCATAATTGAAATCCTCCTGATGCTCATTATATCACTCAGCTGACCTTCCGTCATTTTTTTCGATGAACCAACTGAAAAAGAATCCTGCGCAGCAAGATTCTTTCTTCATCACCAGCGGCTTTGCCGCCGGCTCCCTTCTCTATTCCAAACACTCCCCATTGCTGGCAATCACCTGCTTATACCATGCAAACGACTTCTTTCTGCTTCTTCGCAGGCTGCCTGTTCCGTCCTCATTTTTATCCACATAGATAAAACCGTAGCGCTTCTTCATCTCCCCTGTTCCCGCGCTGATCAAATCTATGGGCGCCCAGGCGGTGTAGCCCATCAGGTCTATTCCATCCTCCTCCACGGCGGCCTTCATGGCCCTGATGTGGCTGCGCAGATACCGGATGCGGTAATCGTCCTCCACGTACCCGTTTTCATCCGGCTCATCCTTCGCCCCGAGGCCATTTTCCACTATAAACAAAGGCTTCTGATAACGGTCGTAAACCTGGTTCAGCGTAATCCGAAGGCCCAGTGGATCGATGGGCCAGCCCCACTGGCTGAATTCCAGATATGGATTTTTTGCTGATTTAAACAGGTTTCCCTCTGCCTCCTCCTGGCTTCCCGCCGCCGCGATACAGCGGCTGTTGTAGTAGGAAAAAGAGATAAAATCCACCGGATATTCCCTTAAAATATCCTCGTCTCCCGGTTCCATCGCCGGATAAACCTGCCTTTTTTTCAGCCGCTTCACCGCATAAGACGGATAATATCCCCGTGCCTGAACATCCACGAAAAAGTAGTTTTCCTGGTCCGTCAGCAGCGCCTCCCACACGTCCTCCGGTTTGCAGGAATAAGGATAGGCGCTTCCTGCAGCAAACATGCACCCCACCTTGTTTTCAGGGTTGATTTCATGAGCCATCTTCGTTGCCAGAGCGCTGGCCACCAGCTCGTGGTGGGCTGCCTGGTACTTGATCTGTTCCTCGTCTTCTCCCGGTGCAAAGCAAAGTCCGGCTCCCATAAAAGGCGCATGGAGAATCATGTTAATCTCGTTAAAGGTCAGCCAGTACCGCACATAATCCCGGTAACGGGTAAACAGCACCCGGCACAGCTTTAAATAGTCCTCAATCATCCTCCGGCTTCTCCAGCCGCCATATTTTTTGATCAGCCCCACCGGACAGTCAAAATGGGAAATGGTCACCAGAGGCTCTATCCCATGCTTCCTGCACTCCCGGAACACCTCCTCATAAAAGGCCAGCCCCGCCTCATTCGGCGTATCCTCATCGCCTTCCGGGAATATCCTTGTCCAGGCGATGCTCATCCGGTACACCTGAAACCCCATCTCCCCAAACAGACTGATGTCCTCCCGGAAATGATGGTACATATCAATGGCCTCCGCAGCCGGATATTTGTGCTCTCCATCTATGGAAAGCATCTCCATCTGACCGGTAATCACGGCGCTTCGATCCACTCCGGACGGACATACATCCACATTCGCCAGTCCTCTTCCATCCTCAAAAATACCGCCCTCGCACTGGTTTGCCGCCGTAGCTCCGCCCCAGAGAAAACTCTTTGGAAATCCCATCATTCACCTCCGCTTACTTTAAAACACTGAGAAGACGGTCTCCCGGCTCCACCTCCGCCGCACCAGCGTCAAGCACATCCAGAAACTGATCCGTATTTGCAACCAGAATCGGCGTTTCCAGACTGAAGCCCCTGCTCTCAAGCAATTCCTTATCAAATCTTACCAGCAGCTGCCCCTTTTTCACCCGGTCGCCCTGGGCCACAAAGGCCTCAAAGCCCTCACCGTTTAACTGTACCGTATCCAGGCCCACATGGATCAGGAGCTCCACCCCATCGTCCGTAACCAGACCCATGGCGTGCAGCGTTGGAAACAACGTCGCCACAACGCCGTCCGCCGGCGCGTACACCGCGCCCTCCGCCGGCAGAACAGCCGCACCCTTACCGAGAATTCCGGAAGCAAAGGCTGCATCCTTAATATCAGCCAGCTTCAGCACCTTTCCCTTCAGGGGACTTGCAATCTCATTCCGGGTAATCATCTGCGCAGGCTCAGAAGCTTCCGCTTTGCCGCCATCTGCGGCACCGGACATACCGCTTTCGACTCCGGCTGTCTCCGCAGTCTTCCCATCATCCTTATAAAACACCATTGTGGCTGCAAACGCAATCACCATCGTAATGATCACCCCGGCAAACGCCACCATCAGATTCCCCATGCTTCCATCCGGCTCAATCATCGCCGGAAACTCGAAAATACCCATGCCGCCCATCATAAACTTGCGGAAGTTAAAAGCTCCATAAAATCCGCCGCCGATGCCGCCCGCAATACAGCTGATAATGAACGGCTTCTTAAGCGGAAGCAGAATACCGTAAATCGCCGGCTCCGTCACACCAAAAATGCCGGAAATAAAGTTTGGCAGGGCCATTTCCTTCATCTGACGGTTTTTCGTCTTAAAAAAGATTGCAAGTACAACCGCGGAGGTGGCGAAGGTACAGGCGAAAAACGGCATCATCACATTGTCGTATCCGTTGGTCATGATATTGTTGATATACACCGGAATAAATCCCCAGTGCAGCCCGAATATAACCAGAATCTGCCAGGTCAGTCCTACAATCGCACCTGCTATCATCGGACTGAAATCACGCACGCCTATAACAGTCTCAGCAATAATTGTGGAACCAAAGGTCGCAGCCGGACCAATCAGCAGAAATCCAACCGGAACCGCCACCAGCAACGTCAGCATAGGCACGAAGAAAAACTTTACCAGATCCGGAATAAACCGGCTGAACAGCTTTTCACATTTCGATGCAAAGTAAACCACAAAAATCACCGGCACAACTGTTCCCGTATAATCCATGGCAATCAGCGGAATCCCGAAAAATTCTGTGTAGACCGCAGACTCAAACATGGTGCCTGTAAACAGCGTGTACAGCGCCTCGCCGCCGGCCTTAAGCGCGCTTCCCTGAATGCCGGGATAACACATGATAGCGCCGATCACCAGTCCCACCATCGGTTTCAGCTGAAACTTTTTCGCGGCTGTATAGCCGAGAAAAAGCGGCAGAAACGTAAACAGTCCATCTCCGATGGCATTGAGCACCAGATAACCTCCGCAGGTATCCGGATACCAGCCCAGAGCCACAAACAGCGCGTTCAACCCCTTCACCATACCACAGGCAGCCATAATCCCAAGGATTGGCTGGAAAATGCCGGATATCGCGTCAATGGCCCGGTTAAACAGACTGCCGGATGGCTTCTCCTCCGCCGGGGCCGCTCCGTCATCCAGTCCCAGAAGCGGCATCACGTCTGCATAAACCTCCGGCACATGATTGCCGATAACCACCTGATACTGGCCGCCGCTTTTCATGACCGTCACCACGCCGTCCATGCCCTTCAGCACCTCGTCCGCTGCCTTTTCCTCATTCCGCAGCTTAAAGCGCAGCCGCGTAATGCAGTGAGTCAGACTGATTACATTTTCCCTGCCTCCCACATTCCTGACAATCTCCTTTGCCAGACTTTCATACTTTCCCATATCCTGTTCCCTCCATGTAATAAAATGATTTCTATCTATGAAGGTTTGGCCAACTGAATGTCACCACCCTGACATACGTAAATCTTTCAGGATTTCTTCGCCCTGCCAACCAACCGTTCAATGTGGATGATCAGATACATCTGTTCCTCCCGGGACAGCTCGTACTCATATTTCTGCGCGATAAATCCGGCGATTTTATCCACGCATCGGGCCGCCTCCCCGTATTTTCCGCGGATCATCAGCCACAGTTCCTCATCTCCCTCATCCTGGTAGATCTTATGCTCCACCAGCCGCTTGGCAAAGAACTTCAAATGCGTAATAAAGCGGTAATAATATACGTCATCATCATGGAAGTTCACCCGGAAGTAATATTTCACAATATTGGTCACTTCCTGCATCACCTGAGTGATGGCGTACATATTATGCATAACCTCCTGATCCATCTCCGCATTGGCCAGATGCAGAGCAATAAATCCTGCTTCATCCTCCGGAAGCCGGACCCCGATGGTCTCCTCAATCCGGTTCAGAGCCCACAGTCCCAGGCTGAATTCCTCCCGGTAGAACCGGCGGATATCCCAGAGAAGCACATTTTTTACCGTTACCCCGCCCTGGAAACGGACAATGGAGGTATGCACATGGTCGATCAGGGAAATATAAATCATATCGTTTAATTCTTTTCCCAGCTGGCTCTTTGCCTCTGCGATAATTTCCTCCCCCACAGCCATATGCTCCAGCGGCACATCCTGAATCAGCACCTGAAATTTGTTTCGCGTCTCCTGCTCCTCCAGAACAAAGGTCTTATCAATCACAGACGGATCCACCATATCGCCCGGTTTCTTTTTAAAGCAGACCCCCCGTCCCATAACGATCTGCTCCCGGCCGCGCTCGTCCAAAACCACGGCCACGTTATTATTCAATACCCGATGGATTCTCATAACCTGCTCACCCCATTTTAGACAACAAAAAACCTGTATGCACAGACACACATGAAAGCGAACTCCTCTGCTTCCATCCATATCTCTGTATACAGGTTTAGCTTGTTTTCACAATCACTATCCTGATTTCTGAATGAACTTTATCATATATTTCAGGCGAAGTCAATGAGAACATGGACTCCGCCTGCGTTTTCGTCTTTTATAACAAATAACAGTGTACTTTTTTGTGTAATAATACTGTATGTTTTTATAAGGCAGCCATGCTTCGGCACGCTTTTCCAGTCAGACCTGCCGTCCCATCTCAAAGGCCTCGGCCAGCGCCTTATGCCCCTCTATGGTTTTCGGTCCGTCCACTCCGCCGGCAAATACTGTGCCGGCCAGACGCGCCCTCTCAAAGCACTCAATCCAGCCCTCCAGGCCGCTTACGGCGCGGTCCGGAACATACGGCTCATCCTCAGCGGCACAGGTCAGCATATAAATATCACGGAATGCGTACTCTGCTGTGTACAGCGGATTCATCCGGTCCAGCAGCGTCTTCATCTGTCCGCACATCTCATAATAATAAACAGGGGTTGCAAAGGCAATCACATCCGCTCCCTGCATCTTGTCCCGGATATCCCCGGCATCATCCTTCAGCACGCAGGTCTGCGTTTTAATGCAGGACAGGCATCCGATACAGTAGCGGATGTCCTTTCCCTTCAGGGAAATCTCCTCCACCTGGTTTCCCGCCTCCCTTGCACCTCTTGCGAACTCCTGAGCCATCCGGTCGGAATTGCTCCCGCCCCTTAAGCTGGTTGAAATTACCAATACGTTCTTCGACATCACTCTCTCCTCTCTACAGCAGCTCCCGGCTCACCGTCTCCAGCTCCCCGCGGATCGCGATATGCTGCGGACAGGCCGCCTCGCATGCTCCGCAGTGAATGCACTCGTTGGCCCGTTTATGTCCATGACGGCCTACCAGCCAGTTCTCCTGATTCAGCGCTGCCGTCTTATCTCCGTACAGAGTCAGATAATTCATAGCTGTGAAGGAGCCTGAAATTCCGATATCCATCGGACAGACCTTGGCACAGTAATTGCAGCTGGTGCAGGGGATCAGCGGAATCTTCGCCAGCTCCTCCCGCGCCTTGTCAAGGGCAGTCTTCTCCGCCTCAGACAGGCCTGAAAAATCCTTCATAAAGGAAATGTTGTCCTCCATCTGAGCAATATTGCTCATGCCGGAAAGCACCGTAATCACGCCCTCCAGACCGGCCGCAAACCGGATCGCCCAGGAGGCGCTGGAGGCATCCGGCTCCGCAGCCTTAAGCACCGCCTCCACCGGCTTCGGCGGCGATGCCAGCATACCGCCCTTCACCGGCTCCATGATAATCACCGGCTTGCCGTGCTTTCTCGCCACCTCATAGCAGGCTCTTGACTGCACTGCCGGGTTCTCCCAGTCCGCGTAATTAATCTGCAGCTGTACAAACTCCATCTCCGGATGAGCTGTCAGAATCGCATCCAGCTCCTCCGCCGTAGAGTGGAAGGAAAAGCCCACATGACGGATCAGCCCCTGCGCCTTCTTCTCCTGCACCCAGTTCCACAGATCAAAATCATCAAAGAAATGAGTCCTGCTCTCACCCAGATTGTGCAGCAGATAAAAATCAAAATAACCCGCTCCGGTCTGTCTTAATGAGGTATCGAACTGAGCAATCGCCTCCTCCCTGGTCTTGCAGTTAATCCACGCCGCATTCTTCGTGGCCAGCTGATAGGACTCTCTCGGATACCGCTCCACCAGCGCCTGCCGGATGGCGTCCTCGCTGCCCGCATAAGCCCAGGCCGTATCAAAATAAGTAAAGCCTGCCTGCAAAAACAGATCCACCATGGTCTTCGTCTGCTCCACATCAATCACTCCGTCCTTCTGCGGAAGACGCATCAGGCCAAAGCCCAGCTTCTTAATCTCCTGTCCCAGATATGCCATTAAAAATCCTCTCTTTCCTGAAATGTACGTGCGCCGCACACGTCACTGTTGTTGAATTATTCTCATTTACTCATATCATAGCACTTGGAGTACACTCCAGGTCAAGTATTTTTTCTTTCTCGTTCCGCCACAAAAAGGCGCTGATCCTCAGACCAGCGCCCGGTATTAAATAATCCCAAGATATTTTGTAATAAACACCCAGAAAAAGATCGTAAACACACTGACCACGGCGCTGACCACCACCATCTCGCTGGCCAGATCTCCGTCTCCGCCCATACTCTGGGCCATGGAATAGGAGGCCGCCGCCACCGGCGTGGTAAACTGGGAAAACAGCACAAACCGCTCCATCGGTGAAAATCCCAGCGCCACAGAAAGGGCCACGATCACTGCAGGGAACGCCAGCAGCTTTACCCCCAGCGTCGGAATCAGATACTTTAAATTTTTACGTACAGAGGAAAACTGCAGGGTTCCTCCCATAACAAAGCAGGCCAGCGGCGTGCACAGCGCCGCGTACTCGGATACCGGCTTCATGACGTACTGCGGCAGCCGGATACCCAAAAACAGGAACAGGGCGCCCGCAATGGACCCCATAATCATCGGGTTCGTCACGATTTTCTTAAGAAGCTGCAGCTTCCCTGGCTTTCCTCCCCGGAAATACTCCAGAATCAGAACTGCCATCACATTGTATACAGGAATCACAAAGGCCAGTGCCATAGACGCCAGACTGCCGCCCTCCGGCCCGAAAACATTCTCCGCCAGCGGCACGGCGAACAGCACGCAGTTGCCCCGGTAAAGCGCCTGGACAATCACGCCCCTGCGCGGATTCTCCTTTACCAGACGCGGCACAATCAGCATGGCAAGGCCGATCAGCGCCAGAATGCTGAGCAGATTTACAATAATCAGCCTCGGACTCACGCCCTGCGTTCCGCCGGTCCGGTAAATGTTGTTGAACATCATAACAGGGAAAAAGGCCCTGAAAATAACGTGATTCATCCTCACCAGAAAGGGCTTGTCCACAATCCCGGACCGCTTTACTCCGTAGCCGAAAGCAAAATAGATCAGGAACGGAATTACCGCATTCACCGCAATCATAAAGCTGTCCATAATTGTCCTTCCTCCACCTTCCATCTTTAACAGATTCTTGACACTATCTTATAATGAACGGCGCCTTCTGGCAAGTGCTTTTCACTGTGACAGCACAGTTTTTTCCTGATCTCTGCGTGAAATCAGCACAAAGGCAACGACGCAGACCATCACGGAAAGCAGGGAGCCGGCAGCCGTGGCCAGTCCCATGGGAAACAGCGTGTCAGGAAACAGTATGGAGGTCAGATACACCCCCGGCACCCGGATCAGGGAAATGGCAATAATATTATGCAGGAAGGAAATCCCCGATCTGCCGCAGGCGCAGAAATATCCGCTGAAGCTGAAATGAATCCCGGCAAACATACAGTCCCAGATATACCCCCGCAGATACTGTCCGCCGGCCGCCATCACCGCCGCCGAAGCCGTAAACAGCCCGACCACCGGCTCTGCGATCACCTGAATCGCCAGCGCCGCGCAGAGGCCGAATCCGGCTGCTATTATCACTGCGTAACGCAGCGTCAGCACAGCCCTCTCCCGCTTTCCTGCGCCGATATTCTGCGCGCCCAGCGCGGAAACCGCAGACAGCATGGAGGACGGCACCAGGAACAGGAAGCTGATAACCTTCTCCACAATTCCAACGGCAGCGGCATCCGTCAGCCCGCGCCGGTTGGCAATCACCGTGATAATCATAAATGCCACCTGAATCAGTCCGTCCTGCATGGCAATGGGTACGCCGATCTTTAAAAGCTGCCCCATCACTTCTCTCCTGGGACGAAAATCCGTTTTTGACAGAGGCACTCCAACCGTCCGCTTCACAATCACCACCAGAGACACCGCCACGCTGATGGTCTGAGACAGCGTCGTTCCCAGTGCCGCTCCCACAGGCCCCATCCTGAAAAAGCCGATAAAGAGATAATCCAAAGCGATATTTGCGGCACAGGCCACTGCAATAAAGCACATGGGACTTTTGGAATCTCCCATTCCACGAAAAATAGAGCTGATAATGTTATACGCCGTAATAAACGGAATCCCCAGAAAGCAGACCATCAAATAGCCCTTTGTCCCTGCTGCCGCCTCCTCCGGCGTTGAAAGCAGAGCTGTAATGGGCTCAACCGCCAGCAGAAGCGCCGCCGCCAGCACCACAGACAGCACCATAAACAGCACCGCTGAATTGCCAATGGCCCAGGCCGCCCGTTTCTTATCTCCGGCCCCCACCGACTGACCGATATTCACCGTAGTTCCCATGGCAAGCCCCACGATCATCACCGTCAGCATATGCATCAGCTGGCTTCCGATGGATACCGCCGTTGTACTGGCCACTCCCTCAAACTGTCCGATTATAAACAAATCCGCCATGCCGTACAGGGTCTGTAAAAAATAGGACAAAAGATAGGGGAGAGAGAAAAACATCATGTTTTTGAATACACTTCCGGTTGTCAGATTTTTCTGCATATAGGTTATTGCGTCCTTTCCTGGTTTATTCTGCCATACTTCAGGCATTTGTATTTTATTATATTTATCCGTCGCAGGTAAGTCAAAATTTTTATTGTTTTCTTTTCATTTTTTTGCATTTTCTTCACGTCTGGTGGCATACTGGACAATCAGCTCCGCAGCCTGCTCCACTCCGACGGAGGAATCCACGGTCAGCTCGTAATGCCGGGCATCCCCCCAGCGGCTGCCGGAAATATGCTTATAATAGGCGGCTCTTGCCTTATCAGAACGGCGGATATTCCGCTTTGCCTCCTGCAGGCTGTCGCCGTAAACCTCCATCAGTCTGCCGATGCGGTACTCCTTCGGCGCGTGAATAAACACACGGACCACATTGTCATAATTGCGGAGCACATAATCCGCCGCCCTGCCTACAATCACGCAGCTTCCATTCTCCGCAATTCTGCGGATGATCTTCTCCTGCGCCGCAACAGCCTGCTGCACCACATGGGTGCTCAAATACAGATCGCGAAGGATGTTCGGCGAGTTCTTGTGAATATCCGAAATAAACTCCTGGTCCAGACCGCTTTCCCGGGCGGCCAGGGCAATCATCTCCTTATAGTAGAACGGAATGCCCAGCTTCTGCGCCGCCAGTCTGCCAATCTGCTTGCCCGAGGAGCCGTGCTCCCTGGCAATGGTAATAATAACCCCCGGCTCCGACGGCTTCAGCGCAGTCTCCTCCTCTGCGTCTGCACGAACCGGCTTTTCCTCCCGGACATAATCCTTTGCCAGGAACTGACGGTAATACACACCGCCCACCATACTGGTCAGTATCTCCGTCACAGGAAAGGTCAGCCAGAACCAGTTCAGGCCGAAGCGGGAAAATACATAGCCCAGAGGAACAAACAAAAGCACTGTTCGGATCACCGTAAGCGCGGAGCTTTTCAGGCTGGCGCCCACCGCCTGAAAAAACACCGGAAAAATCAGAGAGGTTACCATCGGCAGAAAACTAACGCCGACAAACCGAAAGCCGATGCGCCCGATCCCGATCACCTGCGGATCTGAAGTAAATATCCGGAGCATCTGCGCCGGAACCGTGACAAAGCACAGCGTCCCGACCGCCATCAGGGCAAGTCCGAAGCGGATCGCCGCAGACAGGGTCTTTTTACAGCGGTTAATATTCCTTGCCGCATAATTGAAGCTGATGACCGGCACAATACAGGTCTGCATGGCTCCCAGCGGGATAAAGAAAAATGTCTGCCACTTGTAATACAGCCCCAGCGCCGTAACCGCCTGATCAGAAAAGGCTGACAGAATCAGATTCAGACCTAATATGTAGAAGGTATAGGCCGACTGCATCAGAATATTGGGCACACCCAGCCGGAAGATTCTTCCGATATGGCCAGGATAGGTTTCCCTTGCGGGAGGTTTCCGAAAGCCCTTTTTCATGACGATCAGCGCCGCCGCAATCTGCCCGGCAGCCGTTGCTGCCGCCGCACCTGCGATACCCATCTCCGGAAGGCCGAACATGCCAAAGATCAGCAGCGGATCCAGAATCATGTTCGTAACCGCACCGGTAATCTGAGCGAGCATCGGCGTTTTCATATCGCCGCCGGCCTGAAGCACCTTTGTCCAGATGCTTTCGAGAAAAAGCCCAAAGCTGAACACACAGACAATTCTTCCGTAAACAACAATATCCGCGATGACCGCCGGATCACTGGTAGACATTCTGGCAAAAGCAGGCATGATGCACCAGCAGACGGACGCAAACAAAAGCCACAAAACCACTGCCAGAGGCGTGCCCACACCGGCATATTCATTGGCCTTATCCCTTTGTCCGGCTCCCAGCTCTGCCGCCATCACAGTGTTAATTCCCACGCCGGTTCCCACGGCGAAGGCAATCATCAAAAGCTGAACCGGATAGATAATGGACAGGGCTGTCAGCCCGGAATCCGAATATCTTCCGACAAACAGACTGTCTATAATATTGTAAAGCGCCTGGATCAGTTGCGCAAGCATAACGGGCGGCGCAAGCTTTAAAAGAATTCTGCTTATGTTCTCTTTTCCGAAAAAATCTGCCGTGTTCATATGGACTTCCCCCGATTCCGTTCATTATCGCTATTATTATAGCCGTATCAGGTGTCAAAATCAATGATCACAAAACATAAAAAAGATCATAAAAAAGATGCCCCAGGCCATTTTCGGCCACAGGACACCCTTTCATTTTTGCTTTTGCAGGCCAGTAAGGCCTTGCAGGTCTTATTTCATTGCTGCCTTGGAATATCCGGTCAGCATGTACTTCTGGAATATGAAGAACAGGATGATAACCGGAACCACCGCCAGCACCGCGCCTGCCATAACCTCATGGTTGTTCATCGTCTCCTGTCCTGCAAAGGTATTCTGCAGGTAGGCAAGGCCGATGGTAAGCACTCTGCGCTTTTCGCCCATCGCAATAATCTTCGGCCAGAAGTAAGAATTCCAGCCATCGGTAAAGGTAACCAGGATGACGGTAAATAAAGCGGATTTGCACATGGGCGCCAGAATCTTGGTGATAATTCCGACTCTTCCCAGTCCGTCGATCCTTGCCGCCTCGATGTAGCTGTCATCAATCGCCATAAAGTTCTGTCTCAGCATGAAAATGAAATAGGGCGATACGGCTACCGGCAGAATCAGGCCCGCAAAGGTATCGGACATGCCCCAATTTGCCATCATAATGTAAATCGGGATAAAGGTAACCTGAATCGGGATCATCAGAGCCCCCAGCACAATCAGGAATATCAGGTTCTGCCCCTTAAATTTGCCCTTGGAAAAGCCGTAGGCTGCGAACACGCCGGTTATAACCTGAGAAACCAGAATTCCCGCAGTCATAACGATCGTGTTGTAGTAATATTTGGCAAAGTTTCCGCGGTTCAGTACGTTAATATAGTTCTCAAAATGAAATTCCCTTGGCCACAAGGTGGGAACAGCGAGAAGAATCTCTTCCTGTGACTTCACAGAGGATACCAGCATCCAGTAAATCGGGAATACGACAATAATCATCACGATTGCCGCTAAAATACACTGGGCAGCCGTCTTGATTTTTCTCCTGCGCTTTGCCGCCTCATTGCGTTTGTTTTGGTTCATTTCTTTACTCATGACGGCGCCTCCTTATGAATCGTATGTTACTTTATTGCTGGAAATCTTCATCGTTGCCACCGTAATAATCAGCAGCAGGAAGAAGAAGAAGATTGCCACAGTAGAAGCACGATCCATGCGGAAGTCCACCATCGCATAGCGGTAAATGTTGTAAACAAACACCTCTGTGGAACGGTACGGGCCTCCCTGTGTCAAAATATCCACAGACTGGAATACCTTCATGGAAGACAGGAAGGTGGTAACAAACAAAAACAGGGTAGTCGGAGACAGCATGGGCAGCGTAATTTTGAAAAATTTCTGCACCGCATTCGCTCCGTCAAGAGCCGCCGCCTCATAATAGTCAGTGGAGATGCCCATCATCGCAGACAGATACACCATCATGCCATAACCGATACACCGCCATCCGGTTACCATCAATACAGAAAGCAGAGCGGTATGCCGGTTGCCCAGCCAGTCCACCGCATTGATTCCTGCTATCGAAAGAATGTAATTCAGGATACCGGTATCGGTATTTAAAATCCACAGAAATACAACCGCCGCTGAGGACATAGCCACGTACTTCGGCATGAAAACAACTGCTCTCATGGCCGCAAAGCCCCTGGTCATGCGGTTGAAAATCAGCGCAAAAATCATACCGCCGATCAGCGTTACACTCAGCTCGCCAATGGAATAAAGAATCGTTACTCTCAGAGAATTCCACAGATACTTGGTTCCGGAGCCGGCGAAGAGCCATTTCCAGTTTTTCACTCCTACATACTTGTAGGTGTCATTCAGCAGGTTCCAGTCTGTAAAGCTGATGCGGAACAGCTCCAGAATCGGGTAATAGGTAAAAATTGCAATCAGTATCAGAGCCGGAACGACACAGATGAAATCCTTAAGCGCAGAAGCTTTTCTTGGATTCATTCGTCTTTCTTTCATACTATACCTCCTGACTTCCGGCGCCGCCTCTCTTCGCGAAATGCGGCGCCGGTAAGCGGATAATCTTACTTTTTTTATACATCGCCTAATACATCGTCAATCTCTTCGGCCATGACAGTCATGGATTCCTGAACATCGCCGCCTTCCATAATCAGCTCCGCCATGCTGTTCTTCCAGATGGTCGCCAGCTGAGACCAGCCCTTATGCTGGATTCTGGGGTTGATCAGGTCAAGATTGTCAAAGATCGGCTGGAATGCAGGCTTCTTCTCCAGGAATGCCTTGCCTTCCTCAGTTTCCAGTACAGATTTTCTGGTCGGCATGTAGCCGGTGCCCTCTGCCCAGGTCATATTTACATCTTTACCAACCAGATACTGCATAAACTGCCATGCCGCGTTCTTGGTTGCCTGATCATTCTTGGAGGGAATCAGAACAACGCAGCCGCCGATTTCCTGATTCTTGGTCTCAGCGCCGGGCAGCCAGTGCATGCCTACTTCAAAATCAACCTGATCCACGTAGTTATTGTACAGGGAGGTGGTATGTACTACGGATAATGCCTTGCCGGAAATGAAGTTCTGCCTCATGTTGGAGGAAGCGTCATCTGCGGTTCCGGTCCAGTAGGTATAGCCGTTGTCGCACCATTCCTTGATCTTGGCTGCAATCTCTACCGCCTTCTCGCCGCCCAGATCTGTGGTAACCTGATCGTCATTGATGATCTTCACGCCCTGGTTTAAATAAAAGGTTTCAAAATACCACTGATCCCATCCGGGAATAATCGTCGCATACATCTCGGTGGTTCCATCGGCAGCCTTTTTCGTGCCTGCTTCCATAAACGCATCCATCTCGTCCCAGGTCTCTGGAAGCGTAATTCCCAGCTCATCCACCTTGTCCTTATTATAGTACAGAATCTGCGTAGAAATCAGGAACGGCAAAGAAACCTGGCTGCCATCATACTTGGCCGCCTCCAGCATACCGTTTCCGAAGTCCGATACGTCGTATCCGCTGGCCTCGATATAGGGATCCAGATTCTCAGTCAGGCCGCCGGCGCCGTACTCAGCCACATAGGGAGTGTTGGCCACTGTAATAGCCGGAAGTCCGGTTCCTGCCGCATGAGCTGCCACCAGAGCCTCGTTTAACTTGGAGTAGCTTCCGATGTATTCAGCCTCTACGGTAATCAGATCCTGAGAGCTGTTAAAATCATTGACAACCTGCTCTACGATTCCGGAATACTGATCTTCCAGAGCGTGCCACCACTTAATGGTAATCGGCTCAGTCACCTCATACATAGCCGGATCAACCGCCTCAGTCTCCTGCGCTGCCGTGGTTACGTTCGCCGCCTTCCCGGTGGAGCCTCCTCCTCCGCAGCCCGTAAGAGCACCTGCCGCCATTGCTGATGCCAGAACTAACGCCATTCCTTTTCTCATAAATTGTGTCTCCCTTCTTTGTTGTGAAATTTAAATACGGTCCTGTTGTCTATATGCCATCCTCCTGCTTTTCAAAATCAGCATATAAAAAGAATCCTGCCGCGCAGGATTCTCTGCCTGCGGCGGGCTGCGCCAGCGACATGATTCCGTTCCGCCGCAGTGCGATCCTTTGCGGAGCGTTTTTTTATCATAGGACGTACTTTCCTATGATATAAAAAAAAGAGAGGCGGCTCATAACAAAACATACCTTCGTATGACTCGACTATCTGCTTTCCTCTCATTCTCTCTAAGCACACCGTATTTTGTTTTGATATATGTATCGTATCATAAATCAGCAGATCTTGCAAGCTTTTTTGTGTGTTTTTACTCATTTTTGCAGTTTTTTTACTTCGTTTTTGCGCATTTTGTTTGCCTTTCGTAAAAAGTATTGATTATTTTTTCACAATTTTTCATGTTTCTTTCGCCCCTGCATCGGCGATTTTCACATCAGCTTCCATGTACTTTTCCATGACATAACGAAAGCAGTGAGACGCCGCATAACTGGCCAGCGCAAACCAGATCATAAAGAGCTCCGGAAACACCAGGGAAGCTCCCGCGCAGACCGCATAGATCACAAGCACAGTGATGGAAACATGGAGATTCCCCATGGCCATAACAAATGCATTGGCTACTGTCTTTTTCAGCGAAAAACGGAAGAACGCAGTCAGCGGAAAAAGATAAATTATCGTTAACAAATAGACGATAAGAAGACTGATCAGGGCCACCCTGGCGGCCCACTTTACCGCGCCGGAAAAGGGCAGAAACTGACAGCAGTACACGTCCAGAGCCAGAAACGCTCCCACCGCCGCCGCGCCGAGCCACAGAACCGTAGCAGGAAAAAAGTTCTTAAAAAATCCCCTGGAAAAGCTTCTCCACACATACCCCTCCTCATTGCGGATCAGTCTCAGAGTGTACTGAAACAGCGCTGTGGTGGATGCTCCTATGGTAATCACCGGCAGAGAAAACAGCCCCCACAAAATTCCCAGCAGGCACAGATTTAAAATTTTATCCATAAAGGTAAAAAACCTGTTTTCGGGATTGAAAATTCCATTGATATTCATTGTTCGCGCAGCCCCTTCCGGTCTTATCAGAACCTGCCTGTCCTGACTTATTGATTCCAGTATATCATTTTCTGTATTTTTATGCTACAATACCCTCAGCGGTACACCGAATAAACTTTAAAGCGAGGGTCCCATATGACTTTAAAAAACCGGCTGCTCCGGGATTTAAAAAAAGACCTGGAAACCTTAAAAACACTGAATTTCCGGCAGAAGCTCCAGTTTATACTGGATTATTACCGGGGACGGCTTTTTGTCCTGCTTGTCCTCTGCATGATCGGCTTTTATGTCGGGGACACCATCTGTCAGAGCCGCCAGATTATTGATCTGCAGGGCTTCTTCGTCAATGACCGCCAGGATTTGTTTCCTGCCGGAGAACTGACAGAGGATTTTTCCGATTATATGGATACGCCCCTGGGACACCGGATTGCTTTTGAGGATTCTCTTTATGTGACATTGGATTCCAGCAATGAATATAACGCCGCCAGCCAGGGAAAAATCGTGGCTTACACAGCGGCAAAGCAGCTGGATTTTTTCGTAGCTCCGGAAGAGCTGGCCAAATTTTATGCCGATACGTTCCTTCTGTATGATCTGGAGGAGCTTCTCCCGGAGGAGCTGCAGAACGATTTAAAAGAAGACTTCTATTATGCAGCAGACGGCACCGGTCAGGAAAAGGCCTGCGGCCTTAATCTCCGCCGCTCCCGTTTTCTTCAGAATCCGCTCTATGACGGCGCGGAAGACTATTATCTCCTGGTGCTCTCCTATACGTCCCGAACCGATGCCATGATTTCCTTTATCAAATATGCTTATGACAGATAGCGCGCAATCTCTCCGAGAGATTCAAAAACCGCGTCCGGCCTGGTCTCTGACCGGGCCGCATCCTCCAGGCTGGCCTCCCCGGTAAGAACCAGAAAGCCCTTTCCGCCGTGGTTGACGCCTGTGGCCACATCCGTATACAGCCGATCCCCGACAAACGCGGTCCTCTCTGTGGGGACCTTTGTTTTGTCCAGAATCATCTGCGCCGTCTCCTTGTATGGCTTTCCCAGATACCGGGGCTTTACGCCGGTGGAAAGAGTCATGGCCGCACAAATGGCTCCGCAGTCCGGAATAAATCCGGACGGCGTAGGGCAGTTAATATCCGGATGGGTTGCCAGAAAAACAGCCCCCTCCCGGATCAGGGTACAGCCCTTTTCCAGCTTCTCATAGGTAAGCGTCTTGTCAAAGGCCGCCACCACTATGTCTGCCTTGTCTTCTGTCAGCCGGATTCCGGCCTCTCTCATATCCGCCTCCAGGGGCGGAGTTCCCATAAGAAAAACAGAGGCGCCCGGATATTCGCTGTTTAAGAAGCGGATCGCCACATCTCCTGAAGTCACAATCTGCTCCCGGCTGATGGTACAGCCCATTTTGTCCAGCTTTTTTATGTAATTTTCCGGGGACTGAGATGAATTGTTGGTAAGAAACAAAAAACGCTTCCCCCTCTTTCTGCATACATGGATAAAATCCAGCGCCCCGTCAATGATGTCATCGCCCATGTAAAAGGTTCCATCCATATCAAGTACGAACAGATCGATTTCCTCCAGCAATTTTTTCTTAATTTCGTCCACTTCTGCGCCTCCTGCCTGTAAAAAGCGGCTTTTAAACTGCGAAACACTTATGCCTTTGCTACATCCTTGGTCGCAATAATGGGAACGCCCGTACCGGCGCAGTCAGCGATAACCACATC
The DNA here is from genome assembly GCA_030524245.1 of Eubacteriales bacterium. Classification (GTDB taxonomy): domain Bacteria; phylum Bacillota; class Clostridia; order Lachnospirales; family Lachnospiraceae; genus Brotaphodocola. Next base: position 11,849 of record JAUNGW010000004.1, on the reverse strand, counting down.
GCCGATTGCAACCGGAGCCGGGACCGTCACCCTGCGAATCTCATCCATAATTTCAAAGATCTTTCCTTTGGGAATATCTTCCTTTGTCTTTACGGATACCATCCCAATCGTGCCGCCGGATACGTGTACGCTGGAGGTTACGATTCTGGTAGGACTTAATACTTCCTTTCTCGCGTAGTCGTCGCCGCGTTTGCAGGTATTTCCGGTAACCTCAAGCACCTGGCCGCCGTCCATTTTAACAGTTACCGGGCAGCCTAAGGGACAGCCAATACAGATTAATTCTCTTACCTCCATGTTATTCCACCTCCGTGCAAATCACAATATTCTTCAGATCCGGATAATCAGCAAAGCTGTCCTTCTTTAACACAACCTGCTCCATCTCGCCGGGCGCCAGAACCTTTTTCTTTCTCTTTGAAACCCGGACGCCGTCATAATATACGCTGATATAGCGGTCCTTGTATACGTCCGCCACACGGAAACGAACCGTAATCTTATCCTGCATATTCCTGATATCGATCGACTGGGGAACTGTGTAGCGGACGCCGTTTTCCGCCTTAAGCTCTGCCACATGTCCGGCTTCTCTCTCCCTGCCGGCCTTTACGTAGGCAGCCGCATTGGTTCCTGCCAGGGTCGCCTCCTCAGATACATAGTCAACCAGGTCGTGTACGTGCAACACATTGCCGCAGGCGAATACGCCCTCTGCGCTGGTCTCCAGCTGATCGTTCACCTCCGGTCCGGAGGTAATAGGGCTCATGGAAACGCCGATGCCCTTGCTTAACTCATTCTCCGGAAGAAGTCCTACAGACAGAAGCAGGGTATCGCAGGCATAATGCTCCTCTGTGCCGGGGATGGGCCTGCGGTCCGGGCCAACCTCCGCCAGGGTAATGCCGGTCACCCGCTCCTTGCCCTGGATATCTACGACGGTATGGCTCAGCTTCAGCGGAATGCCGTAGTCGTCCAGACACTGCACGATATTCCTCTTTAAGCCGCCGGAATAAGGCATCAGCTCTGCCACCACCTTTACCTTCGCGCCTTCCAGAGTCATTCTTCTTGCCATGATCAGTCCGATATCGCCGGAGCCCAGGATAACAACCTCTTTTCCAACGCTGTAGCCCTCGATATTCATCAGGCGCTGCGCCGTACCTGCAGAATAAATGCCGGCAGGACGGTAGCCCGGAATATTCAGCGCACCTCTCGCCCGCTCGCGGCATCCCATTGCCAGAATCACCGCTCTGGCTTTGATGGTGTTCAGGCCGTCCTCACGGTTGATGACAGTAACCTCCTTATCCTTGTTAATGTCAATAACCATGGTGTTTAATTTGTAGGGAATCTGCTCTTCCTCCACCATCCTGATATAACGGGCCGCATACTCGGGACCGGTCAGCTCCTCTTTAAAGGTGTGCAGGCCAAAGCCGTTGTGAATACACTGGTTTAAAATACCGCCCAGGCAGCTGTCACGCTCTAAAATCAGAATATCCTGAATCCCGGCTTTTCTTGCTGCCGCCGCCGCCGCAAGACCTGCCGGACCTCCGCCGATAATTACAATATCATGTGCTGTCATGTCGCCGCCCTCCCTATTTATCCTTTTTGCCGGTTATCATATTAGAACCGGTGCCGTTCTTACAAATGTCTTCCATCTTCATACCGCGCTCTCTTGCCAGAATTTCCATGGTTCTGGGGGTGCAGAAGCCTGCCTGGCAGCGTCCCATGCCCTGACGCACCCGGCGCTTGATGCCGTCTAAGGATACCGCGCCTAACGTGCGGTTAATCGCATCCATAATCTCGCCCTCGCTGACGCCCTCGCACCGGCACACAATTGCGCCGTATTCCGGGCGTTCCTTAATAAGCGCGGCCCGCTCCTCTTTGCTCATATGCTCCGGACGGATAAATCCCTTTCGCCTGCCGTTCCAGTTTTCCTTCTTTGCGGCGCCCGCCTTGCCTGCCACCAGCTCTGCTATGTACACGCCAATAGCCGGCGCACTGGTAAGTCCGGGAGATTCGATGCCTGCCGCATCAAAGAAATTCTCTGCGTCCTCAGCCTCGCCAACAACAAAATCATCGCCGGTCTCATGGGCGCGAAGGCCGGAGAAAGAAGTGATCACCTGACGGAAGGGAACATTCTTCACGCTTACGTTGGCCTTTTCCATAACAAATGCCAGCTCTTTTGCCGTCGTCCTGGTTGCTTCCTTATCTTCGATATCGGTCGCGGTCGGTCCGGTCAGAAGGTTGCCGTGAACGGTGGGCGTAACCAAAACGCCTTTTCCAAGCTTACCGGGAAGCTGGAAAATAGTTCTTTCCACGTGATGGCCGGCTTCCTTATCCAGCAGGCAGTAATCGCCCTTTCTGGGAATGATATGAAGCTTCTTTTCACTTACCATATTGTGAATCTCATCCGCGTAAACGCCTGCCGCGTTGATCACATAGGTACTGTGGAATACGCCGCCGTCTGTGACAACGTCATAGCCGCCGTCTGTTTTCTTTACCTGCTCAACCCTGGTATTGAACATGAACTCAACGCCGTTGTCGCATGCATTCTCAGCCAGCGCAATGGTCAGACCAAAGGGGCATACGATTCCGCCGGTCGGTGCGTAAAGCGCCGCGATCACCGTATCCGTCAGATTCGGCTCCATAGTCCGCGCCTCATCTCCGGTAATGATCTTTAAATCCGGCACACCGTTCTTGATTCCCTTTTCATACAGCGCCTGAAGGGCGGGCATATCTTCCTCTGCAAAGCACAGGATCAAAGAGCCGTTTCTCTTAAACTCAAAGTCCAGATCCTGCGCAAGCTGTCCCATCATGCGGTTTCCCTCTACATTGAATCTGGCCTTCGCAGAACCAGGCGCCGCGTCATGCCCCGCATGGACAATGGCGCTGTTCGCCTTGGATGTGCCGGAGCAAACATCCTCCTCCCGCTCCACTACACAGGTGTGCAGCTCATAACGGGAAAGCTCTCTGGCGATGGCGCAGCCGGTCACTCCGCCGCCGATAATCACCGCATCGAAATTCATTTCCTTCATTTCTACTCCTCCATTTACGTTTTTATACTCCCGGACCAGGATGCACCTGAATTCCGAATATATCTGAAAAAGAATCCTATCCCGGCGTCAGTTTTCCTCAGACCAGCAGAGCGCACATTTCACTGCCCGCTTCCACCCCTTCACCAGCTTTTCACGCCGTTCTTCTTCCATAGCGCTGACAAACTCGCAGGAAATCTTCCAGTTTTTCCGGATTTCGTCCTTGCTCTTCCAGTAGCCCACTGCCAGCCCCGCCAGATACGCCGCCCCCAGCGCTGTGGTTTCGATACACTCCGGACGGACAATCCCAGCCTTTAAGATATCGGCCTGGAACTGCATCAGGAAGTTGTTTGCACAGGCGCCGCCATCCACCCTGAGCTGCTTTAAGCACAGTCCGGAATCCTGCTGCATGGCTTCAATCAGGTCATTCACCTGATATGCCATGGACTCGATGGTCGCCCGGATAAACTGTTCCTTGCTGGTTCCCCGGGTCACTCCTACAATCGTTCCTCTGGCGTACTGATCCCAATACGGAGCTCCAAGACCGGCAAAAGCAGGAACCACATAAACTCCTCCTGTATCCTCTACCGCAGTGCAGTATTCTTCGGTCTGGCCTGCCGTGCGCACCATACGCATCTCATCTCTCAGCCACTGAACAGCCGCCCCCGCCACAAACACGCTGCCCTCCAGGGCGTACTGCGTCTCGTCAGAAGTGCTGGCCGCAATCGTTGTCAAAAGGCCGTTATTGGAACGGACTGCCGCACTTCCCGTATTCATCAGCAGGAAGCATCCGGTTCCGTATGTATTTTTCACCTCTCCCTCTTCAAAGCAGCACTGGCCGAATAACGCGGCCTGCTGATCGCCTGCCGCTCCGGCAATGGGAATCTTGCCCCCCATTACATCCGATGAGGTATATCCGTAAATGCAGCTCGAAGGCTTAACATCCGGGAGCATACTCCTGGGAATCCGGAAATAAGACAGGATTTCCTCATCCCAGCACTTCTTATGAATATCAAACAGCATGGTACGGGCAGCATTGGTATAGTCGGTCACATGAATACAGCCCTTGGTCAGATTCCAGATCAGCCATGTATCTACGGTCCCAAACATCAGATCTCCGCGCTCTGCCTTCTCTCTGGCGCCGGGCACATGATCCAGAATCCACTCAATCTTGCTTCCTGAAAAATATGCATCCGGAATCAGGCCGGTACGTTCTATGATCTTCTCCTCCAGACCATCTTCCTTTAATTTTTCAATGCGGTCCGCAGTCCTGCGGCACTGCCATACAATCGCGTTGTACACCGGCTCGCCGGTATCTCTGTCCCAGACAATCGTGGTTTCACGCTGATTGGTAATGCCGATAGCGGCAATATCGCTGTAATGTGCGCCGATCTTTCCCATAGCCTCCATGGTCACGGAAAGCTGGGAGGACCATATCTCCATGGGATTGTGCTCAACCCATCCCGGCTGCGGATAAATCTGCGTGAACTCCTTTTGAGCTACACTGCAGATCGTTCCCTGCTCGTCAAACAAGATGCACCTGGAGCTGGTCGTCCCCTGATCCAGCGCGATTACATATCTACCCATATCCTTCTCCTCCTGAAGCGCCCCGGAAATGTATCCTTTTTCTCTTAAAAGTTTGTTATTTTTTTGCCAAAAGGTAAAGAAAAAGCAGGGCATGTGCGGTTCTCCCGCAGTCACTTACCCTGCTCTGTCATCTCTAAGGCGTTTTTATTTAACTATGGATAATCTTAACATATTTTCTCATTAATTGCAAGGAGAAATAGATGTTTTGCATAAAAACCTTCTTATATTTTTCTCAAAAGACAGACTGTTTCTATATTCCCTGTCCCAGGAAACATATCTACTGCACAAACCCGCTCCGCCGCATACCCACGCTCCTGCAGCACCACCAGATCTCTTGCCAGGCTTGTCGGCTTACAGGAAATATAAACCATCCGTTCCACGCCAAAGTCAATAATTTTCTCCAACGCCTTCGGATGGATTCCGTCCCTTGGAGGATCCAGGATGATGAGATCCGGCTTCTCCTGAATCTCATCGATCACCTTCAGCACGTCTCCTGCGATAAAGCGGCAGTTGTCCAGGCCATTCATGGCCGCGTTCTCCCGGGCAGCATCCACGGCTTCCTCCACAATCTCCACACCGACCACCCTGCTGGCCACCGGAGCGATAATCTGAGCGATTGTGCCTGTTCCGCTGTACAGATCAAAAACAACCTTATCTTTCGTCTCTCCCACATAGCCGCGGGCAGTCTCATAGAGAACCTCCGCGCCCAGAGAATTGGTCTGGAAGAAGGAGAAAGGCGTGATCCGGAATTTCAGGCCGAGCAGCTCCTCATAAAAATAATCCTTTCCATACAAAACCTCCGTCTCATCGCTCTGAACCACGTCCGCCAGACTGTCATTGCGGATATGAAGGATCCCTGCAAAGCTGCCCTCCAGCGGCAAAGCCAGAAGACTGTTAAGCCAGCCCTCCAAAAGTTCCCTCTCGGACACAGCGTCCCCAGGCATATCCGTCTGTCCGGACGTTACCAGGGCAGTCATGATTTCCCCTGTTTTTACAGCCCGGCGCACCAGAAGGTGGCGAAGATATCCTGTATGCTGCAGCTTTCGGTAATATCCAACACCGCGGCTGCTGAAATAATCCAGCGTTGCTGTCAGAATTCTGGTAAAATCCCGATGCACAATCTGACATTCCGGCGTGTTCACTATGTCATAAAAGCTCCCTCGTTTGTGCATGCCCAGCGCCAGCGGGCCGTCCTTATATTCATCTCCAAAGGAAAATTCCATCTTATTCCGGTAGGCCAGCGGAACCGGACTTCCTTTGATCCCCTCGTAAATATAAGAAGGGCAGACCTCATCGATCAGCTCCTTTACCTGTGCCTCCTTAATCTTTAACTGCTCCTCATAAGGCAGACTCTGATACAGGCAGCCGCCGCAGATACCAAAATGAGGGCAGACACCCTCTGTCTTTTCTTTTGGAGATGGCTTCACCACCTCCAGAAGGCGTCCCTCACACCTGCCCCTGCGCTTCTTGTTGATGACAAACCGTACGGTCTGTCCCGGAAGCGCATTTTTCACCACCACCCGCTCTCCGTCTACGTGCATGATCCCCTTGTTTGGAAATTCTGTCCGCTCTGTCACTGCCTCGCAGAAATCACCCTTTTTCACTATACATTTCTCTCTTTCCTGTTAATTTCATAATCTGTTCTGTCATGAACTTCCTGTCTGTTCATAATCGGCATTCGCCGTGCAGCCTGATCAGGCTGCAGACTCTTCAGCTCATTATACCATAGCCTTCCTCATCAGAAAACCGGTTTTTCACCCTGACCTGCCCCTGCCAGGAACAACGCTCCCGCCTCAGTGTGATCCACCCGGTTCGTTCTTGCAGCATGGAACAAACCCTCTTATGACATAAAAAGCGGCTGCCCTGCAGAGCCATGTGCCCTGCCTGCGGCAGCCGCCTTACCTGTCCTGTGACAGTCTATATTACTTTTCCTCTGCTTCGTCCTCATCCTCAAAGAAATCATCGTCGAAGTCATCGTCAAAATCGTCTTCAAAATCCTCCAGATAATCCGGAGTGAAGAAACGGTACACGCCGTATGCGATGGCTGCCACTGCCGCCACTGCACCGATGATGGCCAGTACCCAGAGGATACAGGTTTTCTTCTTCTCTTCTTCCTCTTTTCTGTGCAGGAATTCATTCAATCTGGTGGAATTCATAATCTCCTCCACGCGGTTCATCGCATCCTTGCTCATAGCATCAAATCTGTTCATGTGCTCACGCCCTTTCTGTAATTATGGCTTTCTGTGCCTTCTTATACAGTATATCATTAATAATTGGTTTTTACTATCCTATTTTATTGAATTTTCAAATTTTTATTCCGTTTTTATGCTCAAAAAAGAATGCGTCGAATCAGAGCTTCTGCAGCTTTGCAAAGGATGCAAACATTTTTTTGACGCCGGCTGTATCAAAGGCGACGGTCACTTCAAAGTCCTTTGCTCCGTCCCTGATCTGCTGTACCGTTCCATCGCCAAACTTGATATGGTGCACACGGTCGCCCTCCCTGTAATCCAGGGACGCCGGCTTCTGTACGGAAAATGCCTTGCCGAAACCGGGATTGCCGGAGGGAACAGGCTTGTCAAAATAATTTCCTGTATTCCGCCCAAATCTGCTGACTCCCAGCTTTCGCTGATTCTGATTCCAGGGCAGAGACTCGTCCGCCATCTCATCCTGCTTTGGCTTCCGGCCCAGCCTGGGCTCCAGACGCTCATCCTGCAGAAGCTCCCGCGGAATCTCCTCCACAAACCGGCTGATTTTGGAGTAACGGGTTTCTCCGTTTACCATGCGCAGCCTGGCGCCGGTGATCACCAGCCTCTCCTTCGCCCTGGTGATTCCCACATAGCAGAGCCGCCGTTCCTCCTCCAGATCCGTCCTGTCATCGGAGGTAATGGACATCACGCTGGGAAACAGCCCGTCCTCCATGCCGCTTAAATACACCACCGGAAATTCCAGCCCCTTGGCGCTGTGAAGGGTCATCAGGGTCACCCGGTTTTCCGAATCATCCATCCGGTCCACATCAGCCACCAGAGCCACCTCCTCGAGAAATTCATTCAAATCAGGATGCTCGCTGTCATCGCTGTAGCTGACCGCCTTATTGATCAGTTCTTCGATGTTTTCCAGCCGCGTCTCAGCCTCAATCTCTCCCTCTGCCTCCAGCTCCTCACGGTATCCGGTTTCCTCCAGAATCCCCTCGATCAGTTCCTTCAGGCTGCAGTCTTCCGTATGCAGGCGGCTTTTGAATGACTCAATCTGGTCCGTAAAGCCCTGAATCCGGCCTGCTGCCTTTCCGATACCGGGAACTGCCGCCGCCCGGACGCAGGCGTCATAAAAGCTCATGCCCTGCTCCGATGCCCAGGCGGTGATCCTGGCCACAGACGCCGCTCCAATGCCCCGCTTCGGCACATTGATGATCCGCTGCACCGCCAGGTCATCCTGCCCGTTGGCAACGGTCTTCAAATACGCCAGCACGTCCTTGATTTCCTTTCTCTGATAGAAATTCACACCGCCTACCAGCCGGTAGGGCACATTGCAGGCAATGCATCTTTCCTCCAGAAGGCGTGACTGGGCGTTGGTCCGGTACAGAACGGCGCAGTCCTGATAAGGGCGGCCGCTTTTTATAATATCGCTCACAATGCCGTCCGCTTCCTCGTATGCCTGCTCATACTGCCGCAGCTCTACCGGAACTCCTTCGCCATTGGCTGTCCACAGAGTCTTGTCCTTTCTGCCCCGGTTATTTCGGATCACTGCGTTGGCCGCATCCAGAATATGGCTGGTAGAACGGTAATTCTGCTCCAGCTTGATCACCTTTGCTCCTGGAAACGCACTTTCAAAATCCAGGATATTGCCGATATTCGCTCCCCGGAACTTGTAAATAGACTGATCATCATCGCCTACCACACAGAGATTTTTATACTTTCCGGCCAGAAGAGAAATCAGCTTGAACTGAGCCGTATTCGTGTCCTGATACTCGTCCACCATAATATAGCGGAACCGCTCCTGATAATATTCCAGAACCTCACGGCTTGTCTGAAACAAATCCACGGTTTTGAAAATCAGATCGTCAAAATCCAGCGCATTATTCTTTTTCAGCTCCTCCTGGTACTGCTGATACGCCTCCGCAATCCTGCGCTCCCGCCAGTCTCCCTCCGCGTTCAGACGAAACTCCTCCGGGCTGATCAGCTCATTCTTCGCGTTGGAAATGGCCGACAGCACCGTTCTGTCGCGGAACTGCTTCGGATCGAGATCCATCTTTTTCAGAATCTGTTTCATCAGGGTCTTCTGATCATCCGCATCGTAGATGGTAAAATTCGTACTGTACCCCAGCTGTTCAATAAACCGGCGCAGGATCCTCACGCAGGAGGAATGGAAGGTGCTGACCCAGACGCTCTCCGAGCCAAATTCCACCAGCTGATCCACCCGTTCCCGCATCTCTCCCGCCGCCTTGTTGGTGAAGGTTATCGCCATAATATTCCAGGGATTTACGCCCTTTTCCCCGATCAGATAAGCGATCCTGTGAGTCAGCACCCTCGTCTTTCCGGAGCCGGCCCCCGCCAGGATCAGAAGGGGACCTTCCGTATAAAATACCGCCTCCTTCTGCATGGAATTTAATGTATCGTAAGCTGCCATAGCAAGATATTCCTTTCTGACTGATTATCCTCGTAGTATAGCATAAAAAAAGAGACGGGGCAAACACTTCCGTCTGTCCCGCCTCCAAAAAATGGCATCTTACTCCGCGTAAGCAATGGCCTCGATCTCTACCAGCGCGTCCTTCGGCAGAGCAGCTACCTCAAAAGCAGCTCTTGCAGGGCAGTCGCCCTCAAAGAAGGTTGCGTACACCTCGTTCATGGCGGTGAAATCGCTGATATTCTTTAACAGAACAGTAGTCTTCACCACATTTGCCATGGTCAGGCCATCGCTGGCTAAAATGTTCTTGATATTGGTCAGAGACTGCTTCGTCTGCTCCGCAATCGTCTCCCCTGCAAATGCGCCCGTAGCCGGGTCGATGGGCAGCTGTCCGGACACAAATACGAACTTATCCGCACGAACGCCCTGGGAATACGGTCCGATTGCTGCCGGTGCCTGAGTTGTTGCTAATACCTTTTTCATCTGATTGATCCTCCTCATATTCTTATCTTCTTTTATTATACTATTTTTTTGTAATATTTCAAGTTAAATTTGAAATATTTTACTGCTTGCCATCTGGTTTTCAATACTATATAATAAGGTGAGAGGTGAGCAAATGAAAACGAACGAGCAACGATTAGCTGACATTTTAAACCGCCTGGATCACATTTCCTATATCCGTCTGGAAAAGATCCCGGAGATTGACCTTTATATGGATCAGGTAACTTCCTTTATGGAGGACCACCTGCGCAAGGCAAAGCGGAACCCGGAGGACAAGGCCTTAACAAAGACCATGATCAACAACTACGCCAAGAACAACCTGCTTCCGCCGCCGGTCAGGAAAAAGTACAGCAAGGAACATATTCTGCTCCTGCTGTTCATTTACTACTACAAAAACCTGCTGTCTTTTTCTGATATCGAGCAGCTTTTTCGACCGATTACAGAGAAGCATTTTAACGCCCAGAGCGCCCCGTCCCTGAGCCAGATCTACCAGGAGGTTTTCTCCCTGGAGGATCAGCAGATGACCCGCCTCAAGGAGGATATTCAGGCTAAGTTCCAGGCCTCTCTCGATACCTTCCTGGAGGCTTCGGATGAGGACCGGGAGTATCTGCAGCTTTTTGCTTTTATCAGCGAGCTGTCCTTTGACGTATACTTAAAAAAGCAGATGATCGAGATGATGATCGATCAGCTCCGCGCCGAATCGGAGCAGGATCCCGGCAATAACCGGAAAAAGCGCTGAGAAATCAGCGCTCTTTTTCTTTCAGCCTGCTGAACACCATGTCATATCCATCATTTCCGTAGTTCAGGGAACGGTTCACCCGGCTGATGGTTGCGGTAGAGGCCCCCGTCTTCTCAGCAATCTCCAGATAGGTCCGCTTCTCGCGAAGCATCTTCGCCACCTCGTAGCGCTGGGACAGGGACAAAAGCTCATTCACCGTGCAGACGTCCTCAAAAAAGGTGTAGCACTCTTCCGGATTCTGCAGCGTCAGAATCGCCTGGAACAAATGATCTACCGCTTCTGTTTTCAGTTTCTTATTCATATAATCAGTTTCCCTTCTTCCGACTCTGTATTGACCTGCTGTCTTTCTTTGATAGTTTAGCACAGTAAAACTGTAAAGTCCAGACCTTTTGAAAGAAAACCTGTTCAAATCCTGCGTCAGGAAAGGAGAAATTTCTCCACCACATGCGCCACTCCGTCATCGTTGTTGGAAAGAGTCACGTAATCGGCCTCTTTCCGTACCGGCAGCACCGCATTCTCCATAGCGACTCCAAGACCGGCAAACCGGATCATGGAAATATCGTTGTATCCGTCTCCGCAGGCGATCATCTCCTCCCGTTCCATGCCCAGGGCCCTCAGAAGCTGCCCCAGACTCTGGGCCTTGTCGATACCCCTGGGAAGAATTTCCAGGAAGAACGGCTCCGACCGGTATACGCTGAAATCCCGGCCCAGGGCGGCCTTCACCCTTGCCTCCACAAGCGCCAGATAATCTCCGTCGTCCGTCATAATAAACTTCGGAACCGCAAAGTTTACATGCTCCTCCAGCTTCTCCAGCTGTCTGATTTTTAAATGATTGATAGAGGATTCCAGCTTCACATAAGAGCAGTCCTGATTGTCCGTGATAATCTGGGCCCCCTCATAGGTCAGTACCGCGCTGACCCGCTCCCCATGAGCCAGCTCAATAATCCGCCGGTTCGATTCCACCGGCAGCTTCTTCTGAAAAATCGTCTTTCCGGTCCGGCAGTCCATGATGATTCCGCCGTTAAAGGACAGAACATAGCCGCCGTAATGCTCCAGCTCCAGCTCCTCCGCCAAAGGCACCACCCCATAGGTAGGCCGTCCGGAGGCCAGAACCACCTTCACTCCCCTCTTCTGCGCTTCCATAAGCGCCCGTCTGGTCCGCTCCGTAATCACCTTGTCCCGGTTGGTCAGGGTGCCGTCCAGATCCAGAACGATCATTCCATAACGCATCATCTATCTCCCCTTATATCCAGATTCTGATGAAAAACCATTCACCGATATCATAACACAGGCCGTTATCCGCTGCAAATATTTTCCTCATGCACCATTCAGGAGTTACTGTCAAGTAATCATTGGCAACATTCTTTTTTGATTTATCTTTTCTGTTC
>JAUNGW010000112.1 GCA_030524245.1 Eubacteriales bacterium | reverse complement strand
AAGAGGTTTCGGTCTCTTCCCTTTATTTTTGCCAATGATAATTATACTCTAAGCATTCAGGAAAATTCCAATACAATGTAATATCAGACTTTTTTCCAGGAGGATCCTTATGAAAAAATCCATAAAGGCCGGCGCCGCCTGTATCCTTGCCCTGGCTGCCGCCATTGTTCCGGCGCTTTCCGGCTGCGGCAAAGCAGCAGACAGCGCCCTGACTCCCGTCACCTTAAACGAGGTGGCCCATTCCATTTTCTATGCTCCCCAGTATGCCGCCATTGAACTCGGCTTTTTTAAAGAAGAAGGCATTGACCTGACCCTTGTAAATGGCGGCGGCGCCGATAAGGTCATGACTGCGCTCATCTCCGGGGATGCGGATATCGGCTTCATGGGTTCTGAAGCCAGCATCTACACCTACGCCCAGGGCGCCGGGGATTACGCCGTAAATTTTGCCCAGCTGACTCAGCGCGCCGGCAATTTTCTTGTATCCAGAGAGCCGGACGATCAGTTTTCCTGGGATAAGCTGAAGGGCTGCAAGGTACTTGGCGGACGCGCAGGCGGAATGCCTCAGATGGTCTTCGAGTTTATTTTAAAGAAGAATGGCATTGATCCCAGGACCGATCTGACCATAGACCAGAGCATCAGCTTCGGTCTGACGGCCGCAGCCTTCACCAGCGATGACGCTGATTACACCGTGGAGTTTGAGCCCTACGCCACCGGCCTGGAGCTGGAAGGAAGCGGCTATGTTGTAGCTTCCCTGGGAACCGACTCCGGCTATGTGCCCTACACCGCCTACAGCGCCAGAAAAAGCTATGTGGAGACTCATCCGGAGCTGATTCAGAGGTTCACCAACGCCCTCCAGAAAGGTATAGACTATGTAAATTCCCACTCCGCCGAAGAAATCGCCAAAACCATCCAGCCCCAGTTTAAGGAAACTCCCCTGGAAAATATCACTGCTATTGTGAACCGGTATCAGTCCCAGGATACCTGGAAGCAGGATCTGATTTTTGAAAAGGACAGCTTTGAGCTGTTACAGAACATTCTGGAGGAAGCCGGCGAGCTGGAAGCGCGGGTTCCCTATGAAAAGCTGGTGACAACAGAATTTGCCGGAAAAGCTGCCGGGGCGTACCAATAGCTGCCGATTGCTGTTCCGCCTTTTACAGCTCCAGCTTCATAAGCTCCTGACAAAGCCGCCCCACCGGAAGGCCCACCACATTATTATAGTCCCCGGAAATGCCTTTCACATAGGCAGCAAACTGTCCCTGAATCCCATAGGCGCCTGCCTTGTCCATCGGATCTCCCGTATCCACATAGGCGGCGATCTGCTCCGGCTTCATGGGATAAACCCAGACGTCCGTCTCCTCAAAGAAGGTTACCGGGGTACGGTTCCTTCCCCCGCAGGCCACCACCGTAACTCCCGTGTACACCTGATGAACCCGGCCCTGCAGCATGGACAGCATCCGGACGGCCTCCTCCCTGCTTTTGGGCTTTCCCAGAATCTGCCCATCGGCAGCCACCACCGTGTCTGCTCCGATCACCAGGGCCTTTTCCCCTGCGTGAAAGCCGGCAACGTCCTCCGCCTTCTGCCTGGAAAGCTCCATGACCACCTGCTCCGGAGCCGTGCTGGTGATGACCTCCTCCACGCGGCTCGGCTCCACCTGGGGCCGGATCCCCACCTGGTGCAGAAGCTCCAGACGCCGCGGGGAAGCCGAGGCTAAAATCACCCTGGCTCCCCCGCAGATCATATGCTCCTGCTGCATCATTTCAGCATCTCGTCTTTCTTTGCAAGAATTGCCTCCACAGCGGCGCAGGCCGGGCAGTCGCACCATTTGGCGCCCTTTGCCTTGATCTCTTTTCCATGGGCGGCCACTTCCTTTGCGTGGTCAGCGCCAAAGATCTTTGCGCCCATCTCAGATTCCGCCAGACTGATCAGCCCGTCAACCGGCACAATATCCGCCTCAAGCTCAGCCACGTACTTTTTCGTCTCCTCCGCCTCTTTGTCCGTACCTGCCGCATCCAGCCATGCCTGAGCAGCAGCCTTTGCTTCCCTGCTGCAGGAAAACGCGTTCATCAGTTCGTGAGTTTTCTCTGTTACAAAATCTCTGGTTGCCTTGTTCATCATAATATATATCTCCTTTCATTTGCTTCATGCTCCAGGCCCGCTGCGCCTTCCGGTTTAAAGTCGTTCAGATCTCGTCCAAAATATAATTCGTGGTCTGATACACGTAGTAATTAAGCCAATTGGCATAAACCGTATTGGATAAATTCCTCCAGCTCAGCACCGGCCTGTTCTCCGGATTATCGTCCGGGTAATAATTGCAGGGCAGCTCCGGCTTCAGCCCCTTGCCCAGATCCCGGTAATACTCATTGTTCAGGGTCATTCTGTCATACTCCGGGTGGCCCTGGATGAAAATCCTGCTGCCGCTTTCATTAACCAGAATCAGCACGCCGGCCTCATCGGATTCCGCCAGAATATTCAGCTCCCTGTGCTTTTCAATATCCTCCCGCCGAACCTCCGTGTACCGGGAATGAGGACACATCACATAATCGTCCAGTCCCCGCACCAGCGGCACCTTGTGATGCAGTACCTTATGGCGGTAAACACCGTTCAGCTTCTTCTCCCTTTTGTATTTGGGAATGCCGTAATGGTAGTAAAGCCCCGCCTGAGCGCCCCAGCAGATGTGAAGCGTGGAATGAACATGGGTATCGCTCCATTCCATGATGGTTTTCAGCTCCTCCCAGTAATCCACCTGTTCAAACTCCATCAGCTCCACCGGCGCTCCGGTAATAATCATTCCATCGTATTTATGCTGCTTGATCTCGTCAAAATATACGTAAAACTTGTTTAAATGGCTGGCTGAGGTATTCTTTGACACATACGTGGAAAGCATCAAAAATGTACAATCCACCTGCAGCGGCGTATTGGAAAGCGCCCGCAGAATCTGCAGCTCCGTCTCCTCCTTAATCGGCATCAGATTCAGAATCAGAAGCTGCAGAGGACGGATATCCTGGCTTAAGGCGCGCTTCTCATCCATAACGAAAATATTCTCTGATTCCAGAATCGCCCGGGCCGGAAGCTCGTTTTGCACTTTAATCGGCATGTTCTTCACCTCCTGTCATGTTCAGAAAATCCGCTTCGGAAATAATGGGGATTCCCAGCTCTTTTGCTTTCTTATTCTTTGATGAGCCCGATGCGGCGTCATTGTTGATCAGATAGGAGGTTTTCGAGGTGACAGAGCCGGCGGCCTTTCCTCCAAGCCGCTCGATCTCCTCCTGCAGCGCCTTTCTGTTCGCAAAATGCTCCACGGATCCGGTTATTACAAATATCTTTCCGGCCAGCACCGCCTCCCCCTGGCTCTCCGGCTCCTTCTCAATAGTCAGCTCTCTTAAAAGCCCGTCCACCAGCTGGTTGTTTTTCTCATTTTTAAAATAAGAAATCCAGGCGTCTGCCAGCACCTCGCCGATGCCGTCCACCTCTGTCAGGGCCTCTCTGCCGGCACTGCGCATGGCGGAAAAATCCGAATGAAACGCCCGGCACAGCATCTTCGCGTTGGCCAGCCCGATCCCCGCAATGCCCAGGCCGTAAATCACCCGCGGCAGCGTAGTCGCGGACGCCTTTTTTACCGCCGCAATCAGATTGTCATAGGATTTCTGGCCAAAGCCCTCCATGGCGACAATCGCCTCCTGATGGCGGTCCAGATGAAACATATCCTCATAGGTGTGAATAAAGCCTGCCGCAATGAACCGCTCCAGCGTGGCCTCCGACAGCCCGTCAATGTTCAGGGCATCCCGGCTGGCCAGAAGCGCAAAGCTTTTGATCTTCTTTGCCTGACAGTCCGGATTGGTGCAGTACAAGGACTTCACATCTCCTGTCTGGCTGATCCTTGTGGCTCCGCCGCAGACCGGACAGCGCTTCGGGATTTCCACGCTGCCGCTGCGGCTCAGATTTTCCGCAATCTGCGGAATAATCATATTTGCCTTGTATACCGTAATCAGGTCTCCGATTCCCAGCTGCAGGGACTCCATAATACTGATATTGTGAACGCTTGCCCTGCTGACGGTGGTTCCCTCCAGCTCCACCGGGTCAAAAACCGCCACCGGATTGATGAGTCCCGTTCTGGATGCGCTCCACTCAATCTCTCTCAGCCGGGTCTCCTTGATCTCATCCGCCCACTTAAACGCAATGGAATTGCGGGGAAATTTCGCCGTCCGGCCAAGAGACTCGCCATAGGCGATGTCATCCATCAAAAGCACCAGCCCGTCCGATGGAATATCGTAGGTCTGAATCCGCTCTGCAAAGTCCGCCACCGTTTCCGGCAGATTTTCCGCCGTCACCTCCCGGTACTCCACCACATCGAAGCCCTGAGCCTTCAGCCACTGAAACTGCTCCTTCCGGGAGTTATGAAAATCCACGCCCTCCGCCCGCACCAGCATAAACGCCTCAAAGTTTACATTTCTCCGGGCCGTGATCTGGCTGTTTAGCTGACGGACAGAGCCGCTGCACAGGTTTCTCGGGTTCTTGTACCTGGCGTCCACATCCTCGATTTCCTCGTTGATCCTGTTAAAATCCGAATACCGGATCACCGCCTCTCCCCGCAGGATCAGCTGCCCCTTATAGGCGATCCGGAGTGGGACGTTGGCAAATACTCTGGCATTCGGCGTAATCACCTCGCCGATCTCTCCGTTCCCCCGAGTCACTGCCTTTGCAAGCACGCCGTCTTCATAGGTCAGAACAATGGTCAGTCCGTCCAGCTTCCAGGAAAGCAGTCCCTTCTGGCCGCCCAGCCACTGCTGCAGCTCCTCCACGCTTTTTGTCTTGTCCAGAGAAAGCATGGGCGCCTCATGGGCCTCCTTCGGCAGTTCACTTAAAATCTCGTAGCCCACCCGCTGAGTCGGGCTTCCCGCCAGCACCACGCCTGTGGCCGTCTCCAGGCCGGAAAGCTCATCGTACAGCTTATCGTATTCATAATTGCTCATGATCTCGCGGCTTTCCTGATAATAGGCCTTCGCCGCCTCCGACAGCACAGCAGTCAGCTCTTTCATCCTCAGAATTCTGTCATCCTGATGTTGTTCCATAGTTCACCCTTCCATTCCTGTTTCTGTGCCCTCTCCGGCCATGTGTCTTTATTTTCTGTATCTGTTCCTGTCTTTATTCTTCTCCCGCCTGCTCCAGAAGTCTCAGCAGCGCGTCCATCTCCTCCGCGGTCACCCGCCGGTAATCCCCTGTTTTCAAATGCCCCAGGCGGATATTCATGATCCTCACCCGCTTAAGAGAAACCACGCGGAAGCCCAGCTCTCCGCACATGCGGCGGATCTGACGGTTCAATCCCTGTGTCAGCACGATGCGGAAGGTTTTTTGCCCCACAGCCTCCACCTGGCAGGGTCTGGTGGTCACCCCCAGCTCCTTAAGCTCCACGCCCTCCGCCATTTTTTTGATAAAAACGGCGTTGAAGGGCTGATCCACGGTAACGATGTATTCTTTTTCATGGAAATTTCCCGCATGCATGATCTCATTGGCCAGCTCTCCCTGGTTTGTCATCAGCAGCAGCCCCTCTGAATCCTTGTCCAGCCGTCC
Source organism: Eubacteriales bacterium (assembly GCA_030524245.1). Classification (GTDB taxonomy): domain Bacteria; phylum Bacillota; class Clostridia; order Lachnospirales; family Lachnospiraceae; genus Brotaphodocola. The sequence goes on along the minus strand of JAUNGW010000112.1, from coordinate 2,522 downwards.
CACCGGGTACACGCGGCTGGGATAATGAATCAGATCCACCACGTTCTCCGCCCGGTCCTTGTGGGAGGTGGTGCAGACAATGCCTCTCGGCTTATTGACTGCCAGAAGCACAGGCTTTGCCTGCCTCTCTCCGGCGGCTCTGCCCACCGGTCTTCCGTCGCAGACAATCTGCTCCTGTCCGGTTACACGCTGCCCCATAACAGCCGGCTGTCCGTCCACAGTCACCTTTCCGGCCCCGATCAGCCGGTCCGCTTCCCTGCGGGAGCAGGTCCCCTGTTCACTTAAATATTTGTTGAGACGAACTGATTCCATATATGTTTTGTCCTTCCGTCGATGAATAAACCCTCTGTCAGTGAATAAACATGGCGTCCCCGAAGCTGAAAAACCGGTAACGCTCCTTTATGGCTTCCCCGTAGGCCGCCAGCACATGCTCTCTGCCGGCCAGGGCCGACACCAGCATCACCAGAGTAGACTCCGGCAGGTGGAAATTGGTGATCAGACAGTCCAGCACCTTGAAATGATAGCCAGGATAGATGAAAATCTCCGTCCAGCCGCTTCCTGCCCGCACAATCCCGTCCTCAGACGCCGCCGATTCCACGGTCCTGCAGCTGGTGGTTCCCACACAGATCACCCGACCGCCGGCCGCCTTCGTATCGTTGATCTTTTTCGCTTCAGATTCTTCGACCATATAAAACTCCGAATGCATATGGTGCTCCAGCACGTTTTCCACCTTTACCGGCCGAAACGTACCAAGTCCCACATGGAGGGTCACATGGGCGATCTTCACACCCATCTGCCCGATCTCATCCAGAAGCTCCTTTGTAAAATGCAGTCCCGCCGTAGGCGCCGCCGCAGATCCGTCATGCTTTGCATAAACCGTCTGATAACGGTTCTTATCCTTCAGCTGATGGGTGATATAGGGCGGCAGAGGCATCTGCCCCAGCCGGTCCAGAATCTCCTCAAAAATCCCGTCATAAGAAAAGCGGATCAGCCGGTTGCCTTCATCCACCACATCCAGCACCGTTCCCTTTAAAAGCCCGTCCCCGAAATCAATGACAGTGCCAGGGCGGCACTTCTTCCCCGGCTTAACCAGAGTCTCCCAGATATCATGCTCCCGTCTCTTTAAAAGCAGCACCTCAATCTTCGCGCCGGTTTCCTCTCTTACGCCAAACAGACGGGCCGGAATCACCCTGGTATCATTGATCACCAGGCAGTCCCCCGGCTTTAAATAAGAGGTAATGTCCCGGAATACCCGGTGCTCTGTCGCGCCGGTCTCCCGGTCCAGCACCAGAAGCCGCGAGGAGGAACGGTCCTCCAGTGGATCCTGGGCAATCAGCTCCTGCGGCAGATCAAAATAAAAATCCTTTACATTCATGGTTTCCATATATTCTGTCCTGTTCCTTCTGTAATCATCCTGCTGCCGGTTCCTGTTCTACTGTCCGCCAGGTCCCCCGGGCACCACGGACGGATCCTGAGCCGCAGACGTCGTTTCCCCGCTTCCAAAGGCCTCGATGGTCTCCGGCGCCGGCTCTGTGGACGGCTCCGGTGCTGTGGTTTCCTGCGTTTCGGCAGCTGTAGTCTCTGCGGAAGTCTCCCTTCTGGCTCTGGTCGTCTCCGGCGCCGCCGTGGTCTCCACCACAACCACCTCAGGCTGAGTCGGCTCCTCTCCATATACGGGAGAACCGTCCCTGAGAACACCGTAAACCTCATTCAGATCCTGATCAGCCGTCAGCGCCTCCTTCAGTCTCACGTTCACATCCGAAGCCAGGCGGCGCACCTCCTCGGAGTGGTTGGCCCTGTCCGCAAAGTCAAGCTCCTCCTCTGTCAGGGAAGCATTGCTTCTGATCCGGTAATTCCCCTCCACATCCTTATAAATATAGCTCCACATAATCATCGGAGCCGCCGTCTCTACTGAATGGAAACGGATATCATACAGCGTATACACAAGCCAGGTGTCTGCCGTCTCCGTGTCCATCACGTAAGTGGCAATATTTTCAAAGCTCTGCACATACTTGGCATTGCTGCGAAGCCTTGTGCGCTCCTCCTCCAGCTCCGCCCCGGTCTGCTCTCCGACACCGTAAATCTGGTTCATGGTTTCCGCGTCCGAGTCCTCTCTGGCCTTGAAATACGTCTTCATCAGATCAAGAATCTCCGGAATCTCATCCTTTTTCAGAGTCTCCTCCGGCTGACTTTCGCTTTCTGCCGCAGGCTCCTCACCGCCTTCTCCTGTTTCCGTCTCTCCGGCGGAGGGCTCCAGGAGGTTCTCTGTCTGCAGCTCCTCCAGCGTCGCAGACTCTTCTTCCTGCCGGGACGCCGCTTTTATATGATCTGCCACTACAATGATAATCATCAACACAATCACGATCAGCGGAATCGCAGCCGCCGCCAGAAGACGTCTTCTGTCCTCGTCAGCATGTCCCTTTCGCTGAAATCTTCTGTCCTGCCTCATGTCCCTTCCTCCTGGAAAAAATATTCGGATTTTATCATAACAAAATATCTGTAAAAAAGCAATAAATACCCCT
>JAUNGW010000111.1:2714-8151 GCA_030524245.1 Eubacteriales bacterium | reverse complement strand
ACAGAAAAGATAAATCAAAAAAGAATGTTGCCAATGATTACTTGACAGTAACAAAATATTGTATGGGAAGATCAACAGGTTGACATTCCAAATCAATACAGATATAATCATAAAAAAGGAAAAGTAAGAATAAACAATAAGAAACACAATGATTTTGCGGAGGAGACCATAATGCTTGCAGAAGAACGTCAGAATATGATTGTATCAATGGTAAACAGAAACGGTTCGGTTCTTGTTAAAGAATTAAGCGCACAGTTTGAAGTGACTGAGGACAGTATCCGGAAGGATCTGACGCTTCTGCAGAAGAAGGGACTGCTCCGGAAGACCTACGGCGGAGCTGTCAGGGTGCGGGTCAATGAGCAGGAATGGTATGTGTCCCAGCGGAAGGGGAAAAATCTGGAGGACAAGCAGGCAATCGCCAGGAAGGCTCTGGGAATGATCAATGAAAGGGATGTGCTTTTTCTGGATATTTCCACTGCGAATCTGGAGCTGGCAAGGCTTCTGGCGGAAAGCGGCATGAGAGTCACGGTAGTCACCAATATGATCGACGTGATGCTGACGTTTGCAGGCGGCTCTGGGGTGAAGCTGATTTTTGTGGGCGGAACCTTCAGCGAGGGAAAGGATGGTTTTGTGGGGGCCCTGACCAATCAGGAGATCCGGAAATTCCGGTTCGATAAGGCTTTTATGGGAGTGGTAGGCGTGGACCTGGAGGGAAATGCCGTGACGACCTACACGGCGGAGGACGCCGCCACAAAGAAGGCGATTCTGGAGTGTGCCAGCAAGGCTTATATGATGCTGGAAACCAGAAAGCTTTCAATGGTTGGAAATTACGTGTATGCGCAGGTGGATGATTTCAGCGGGGCGATTCTGGAAAAGGGAGTGGACAGCATGGCGCAGAAGCAGATGAAAGCTTATGCAGCCGAGTGGATCATCTGAGACCGGCGTTTTTTCAGGGGCCGGCCGCGGCAGTGCATGGGTAAGAATAAAAATAAGATGGATTCAGGACGCATTCTGCGTCCTTTTTCTTTTCCATCACAGAAACAGTTATCCCTGTCAAAACAATAATAAATAATATAAAACAATAAAAATATTGACTTTTTGAAACAAATACAATATAATAAATAAAAAACAATATAAAACAATAAAAATAATGAAAAGGAGGAGGGTATGGAAAAACCATTAATGGCTGCATCATTTGCCGTATTCGACCTGGAGGCGGAGAACCGGGAGGAGGTGATGAGGGTTCTGGCTGCAAGGATGAATCAGGATGAACGGCTTAAGGATCTGGAGGGCTATGTGGAGGATGTAAAAGCCAGAGAGGCGCAGTCAAGTACTGCAGTGGGGATGGGGGTTGCCACTCCCCATGCAAAATCTGTCCATGTGAGAACGCCTTCCCTGGCATTTGCCCGTCTGTGCCGGCCCATTGACTGGGACGGAAACGAACAGGTGGAGCTGGTCTTTCAGATTGCGGTTCCATCTCCCGGACAGGGAGACCTGCATCTGAAAATCATATCTGCCCTGTTCCGCAAACTGGTTTATCCGGAATTTCTCGGGAAGCTGAAGCGCGCAGACAGGCCGGAGACGGTGCTGGAGCTGATTGGTGAGATGGAGCAGGTATAAGGGGACAGGCTTCTGAAGAAAGGGGAAGGGATGATGAATACTCTTACAGAATTAAAGGACATTTTTAAGGGAACCAGAAAGCATCTGATGAACGGCGTGTCCTATATGGTTCCGTTTGTGACGGCCGCGGGCGTGCTGCTGGCGCTGGCGGTAACGCTGTACGGACAGGGAGGCGTGCCGCCGGAGGGCAGCCTTCCGGGGCAGATCTGGGCCATCGGCGCGGCCGGCATGGGGCTTATGGTTCCGGTTCTTTCGGCCTACATTGCGGCTTCCATCGCTGACCGGGCGGGCATTGCGGCCGGAGCGGTGGGCGGCATGATCGCCAACAATATCGGAGCCGGCTTTCTGGGCGGGATTATTTCCGGATTCCTGGCCGGAATCATTTGTTTTTTCCTGAAAAAGATCCGGGTTCCGGCAGTGATTCGTTCCGTTATGCCGATTCTTGTGATTCCGATTATCAGTGTGTCCGCGGTGAGCGGGATCATGCTGTGGGGGCTGGGAAGACCGATTGCATTTGTTATGAATGATCTTGTTGCGTTTATGAGCACCCTTACGGGAGGGAGCAAGATTATACTGGGGATTGCAGACGGATTTTTGTCAGGCGTTGATATGGGCGGACCCTTCAGCAAGGTTGCGTTTGCGATTGCCAACGGAACCGTCAGCTCCGGCGTGTTTACATTTGCCGGAGGAAATGCTGTGGCCGTGGCTGCACCGCCTGTGGGCATGGCGCTGGCTACCTTTATGGCGCCGAAAAAATATACAGTCGAGGAGCGGGAGGCGGGAAAGGCGTCGCTGATCATGGGCTGCGTGGGCATTTCCGAGGGAGCAATTCCCTTCGCCGCCAATGATCCCCTCCGGGTGATTCCCAGCCTGGTGATTGGAGACATGGTGGGGGCAACCATCGCTTTTTTGATGAACGTCACCTGCCGGGTGGCCTGGGGCGGCCTCATCGTTCTGCCGGTGATCGGCAATCCGGCTGGATTTATTCTGGCGCTGGCGGCCGGATCCTTTGTGACGGCCGTTGTGGTTAATCTGCTGAAAAAACCGGTGGCAGAGGAGACGGAAAAACCGGCGGATGATCAGGACGATATTGATCTGCAGTTTGAGTAAGCAGGAAGGAGAAGGATTTTATATGAAATTTGCAGCGGTTACCGCGTGTCAGGCCGGAGTGGCCCATACCTATATGGCGGCAGAGTCGCTGGAAAAAGCGGGAAAAGAACGGGGGATTCAGATCAGGGTGGAAACTCAGGGATCTATCGGCATTGAACATGCGCTTACAGCGGAGGATATCGCTGAGGCTGACGCGGTGATTCTCACCAATGACATGCCGATCCGCGGAGAGGAACGGTTTGCCGGGAAAAAGATTGTGCGCATTTCCGTCAGCGATGCGGTGAAGAAGGCGCCTGCCATTATCAAAAAGCTGGAATCCATGCTGCAATAGGAACAGCCGGGATCCAGGAGGAAAGGCATTTAAGATGGAAAAGAAAAGGATACTGCTGACTGGCGGGAAGGGGTTTTTCTGCTCCCGGCTGGCTGATTACTACAGGGATCAGTATGACTTTATCATCACAGATAAGGAGGAGCTTGATATTACGGATGAGCGGGCTGTTTATGACGCAGTCGCGCAGGCAAAGCCGGAGATCATTGTCCATGCAGGAGCGGCGGCGGTTACGGATTTTTGCAATCAGCATCCGGATATTGCCCGCAGGATCAATGTAGACGCGGCTGTGACCATGGGGAGAGCGGCTGAGAAAAACGGCGCCAGAATGGTTTTCTTAAGCTCCGAGCAGGTATTTAACGGCAATGCCGGCGCAGGGCCGTTTATCGAAGAGGATGATGCAGTTCCCAATACGGTCTACGGAGAAAACAAGCTGGAGGCCGAGGGCCTTTTGAGGGATATTCTGGGGGAGCTGTGGATCGTCCGCTTCACCTGGATGTTCGGCCTTCCGGAGAGGGGAAAAGGCATGTCCGCCGGAATCCTGTGGGATACCATGAGCAGGCTGATGCGCGGCGAGATGATTACGGCATCCCGGCGGGAGTTCAGAGGCATGACCTATGTTTACGAAATGATCGAGAATTTCCCGAAGCTTTTCCAGGCTCCTTACGGCACCTATCATATGGGATCCGTGAATCATGAGAGCCGGTACGACATTGTGAAATTCATTTTGGGAGAGCTGGGACTTGAAAACCGGACGGCCTCCTGCCTGAGGGAGGATACGGAAAAGTATCTGGACAGCAGCAGGGACGTGCGCCTGGATACGTCCAAGGCAGAGGCCGCAGGCATGCACTGGATGGAAACAAAGGAAGCTTTAAGGAAATGTATTCAGGAATACCGTCTCGGCTGACGGGATAAGATTGAAGACAGGAAGATGCAAAATGGAGGATTCTGCCATGGAGTACAGCATGACCAGCCGTATAAAAATATTGAAGGACCGTATGCTTTCAGAGCTGCGTTACGTGTCCGTGGAGCAGGCGGGGATTATCACGGAAAGCTATAAGCAGCATGAGCATGAGCCGCGTATGCTTCAGCGGGCTTACGCGCTGAAGGCCGCGCTGGAGAAAATGGAAATCCGCATAGAGCCGGAGGAGCTGATTGTAGGAAACCGGACTGCCGGAGTCAGGGCCGGAGTTGTGTTTCCTGAGAGCGGAAGCGGCTGGGTGGATCAGGAGCTGGAAACCTTGCCTGTCCGCGCCCAGGATACCTTTCAGGTGCGTCCGGAGGATGCCGCATATTTTCGGAATGTGATCAAACCTTACTGGGAGGGAAAATCCCTGGAGGACGTTCTGAAGAAAAAATGTGGAGAGGAGTTCGCGGCCATCGGAAAGGTGGTTAAGATCAATCAGACAGACCATGCCCAGGGGCATATCTGCCCGGACTGCGGATTATGGCTCAGAAAAGGGCCGGCGGGACTGAAGGCAGAGGCCATGGAAAAGGCGGAGGCAAGTGAGGGCAGCAGGCGGATGTTTTACGACAGCGTGGCCATGGTCATGGACGCGGCCGTTCATTTTATGAAGCGCTATGGAGATCTGGCGGAGAGTATGGCAAAAACAGATCAGGCCAATGCCGGGACCCTCAGGCAGGTGGCTTCTGTCTGCCGGAAAATCGCGGCGGAACCGGCGGAGAGCTTTCATGAGGCCCTGCAGCTTCTGTGGTTTCTGATGGTGATTCTGCAGATGGAGTCCAATGCCTCATCCTTTTCGCCCGGACGTCTGGATGAGCTTTTGATTCCCTACTATGAGGCTGATGTGAAGGCTGGCAGGCTGGACGGCGGCGGGGCGCTGGAGCTGATCGAATGCCTCTGGCTGAAATTCAATCAGATTGTCTATATGAGAAACGCCGGAAGCGCCAGATACTTTGCCGGTTTTCCCATCGGCTTTAATGTTGCGGTGGGAGGCGTTGACAAGGATGGAAGGGATTATAAGAATGAGCTTTCCTTCCTGTTTCTGCAGGCCCAGGAGCATCTGCTTCTTCCCCAGCCCAACCTGTCTGTGAGGCTGCATGAGCACACATCGGACGAGCTGCTGAAAAAGGCGGTAAAGGTGGTTGCCAGGGGAAGCGGAATGCCTCAGTTCTTCAATGACAAGGCGGTGATTCCCGCGCTGAAGGCGCTTGGCGTATCGGAGGAGGACGCAAGGGACTATGCCATCGTCGGCTGCGTGGAGCTGACCACGCAGGGAAATAATCTGGGCTGGAGCGACGCGGCCATGTTCAACATGAATAAGGCCCTGGAGCTTGCCATGACCGGAGGAAAATGCCTGCTGACGGGAAGACGGTTCTGCCCGGATTTCGGAAGCCTGAAAACCTGTGAAAGCTTTG
>JAUNGW010000111.1:0-2704 GCA_030524245.1 Eubacteriales bacterium | reverse complement strand
ATCGATTATTTTATGGACAGGATGACAGCAGCCTGCGAGGAGGTGGAAAAAGCCCATATCGCGCTGCTCCCCACGCCCTTCCTTTCCGCGGTGATCCGGGACTGCATGGAAAACGGCACGGATGTCACTGCGGGCGGCGCAAGGTACAACTTCTCCGGGATCCAGATGATCCAGGCGGCGAACCTTGCAGATAGTCTGGCGGCGCTTAAAAAGCTTGTTTATGACGAAAAACGGTACAGGCCGGAGGAGGTTCTGGAGGCGCTTGAAAAGAACTTTGAGGGCTGTGAGATTATGCGGGCCATGATGCTCAACAAAGTGCCCAAGTACGGAAATGACGTGGAATGGGTGGATGAGCTGGGCTGCAAATGGGCGGTTTACTTTAAAGAGCGGCTGAATACCCGTTACCGCAATTACCGGGGCGGCCCGTATCATACAGGAATGTATACGGTGTCAGCCCATGTGCCCATGGGGCAGAACGTAGGCGCGTCTCCGGACGGACGCCTGGCGGAGACTCCGCTGGCAGACGGAGGCATGTCGCCGGTCTATGGAAGGGATGTGGAAGGGCCGACGGCGGTGCTGAAATCCGTATCCAGACTGGACAAGACGCTGACCAGCAACGGCGGACTGCTGAATATGAAGTTTCTGCCGGGATTCTTTGCGACACGATCCGGAATTGACAAATTTGCCTAATTCCTGAGATGCTTTGTGGATCTGGAAATCCCGCACATTCAGTTCAATGTTGTGCGGAGGGAGGATCTTCTGGAGGCGCAGGAAAATCCGGACAAGTACCGCAGCCTGACTGTCCGGGTGGCCGGATATACGGCTTATTTTACAGAGCTGGCAGGAGACCTGCAGAATGAAATCATTGCAAGAACCACCTATGAGGAAATCAGCTGAAAGGAAAGAGCCCGGGACGGGAGTAGTTTTTGACATGAAGCGGTTCGCGACCCACGATGGAAGCGGCCTGAGAACCACGGTCTTTTTAAAGGGATGCCCTTTAAGGTGCGTATGGTGCCAGAATCCGGAGGGACTGGAGCCAGAGCCGGCGCCGGTTTATTTTCCCAACAAATGTATCGGATGCGGCGCCTGTCTGAAAACCAGCATCAATGGGGGAGTGACCGCAGAAAAATCCGGAATCCGGATTCACAGGAACAGAAAGGATAACTGGGAAGCGATCATTTACAACTGCCCTGCCGGGGCGATTCTTATGAACGCCCGTATCTATACGGTGCAGGAGCTGATAAAAGAGATATTAAAGGACAAGGTGTTTTACTGCAGAGGAGGCGGAGGAGTGACCCTCTCGGGAGGCGAACCCCTGGTGCAGGCGGATTTTGCGGCAGAGCTTCTGAAGGAACTGAAAAGGCTGAGAATTCACACAGCGATGGAGACCTCTCTGTCTGTGCCCCTGGAGGCGCTGAAAAAGGTACTGCCTTTTCTGGATCAGCTTTACGCGGACATGAAGGTGGCGGACGCGGAGGAGCATACGGCCTGCACAGGAGCCTCCAACGGGCAGATATGCAAAAATATGGAATATCTGCTGAGATCTGCTCAAAGAGACATGGTAATCGTCCGGACTCCGCTGATACCGTACTATACGGCGACCAGGCAGAATCTGGCGGCTATAGCGGAGTTTCTTTCCGGCATTTTCCCGGAGGTTTCCTATGAGCTTCTGAACTACAATCCGCTGGCGGAAGCGAAATACCGCCTGGTTGACAAAACATATTGCTTTCAGGAGAATCCGGGGCTTTACACCAGAAAACAGATGCAGGAGTTCGGATCCATTGTGAGGGAGCATGGGATCCGGAATCTGATCATGGAGGACGAGGCATGAGGGGAGTCAATATTCCGGACAATATACACGCAGGCAGCAAAGACAACGAATGCAGGAGACGATGATTATGAAATTATGTATTGACATTGCAGATGTGGAACAGATCAGGCGCATATACGAATATTTTCCGGTGGATGGAGTTTCTACGAATCCCTCGATTCTGGCAAAGACGGGGCGCGGCCCCTATGAGGTATTAAAGGAGATCCGTTCCATTATCGGCGCAGAAGGAGAGCTGTTCGTACAGGCCACAGCCAGAAACGCAGAAGGCATGGTGGAGGAAGCCTGGCGGATTGCCGCGGAGCTGGGGGACAGGACCCTGGTAAAGATACCCTGTGTTCCGGAGGGCTTTAAGGCGATGAAGCAGCTGCAGGGGGAGGGCATCCGCTTCATCGGAACTGCGGTTTATACCGCCATGCAGGGCTGGCTGGCAGCCAAATGCGGAGCCGAATACGTGGCGCCTTATGTGAACCGGATCGACAATATGGGGTTTGACGGCGTTCAGGTGGCCAAGGATATCCACGATGCCATTGTGGGAAGCGGATACGGCAGCTTCAGCGGCCTGCTGGCAGCGAGCTTCAAGAACAGCCAGCAGGTGCTGGAGCTGGCAAAATATGGGGTGAAGGCCGTCACGGCGCCGCCGGATATTATTGAAGGACTGGTGAAAAACGCGGCGATTGACGCGGCGGTAGATCAGTTTTGCGCGGATTTTCAGGGGCTGGCCGGAGAGGGGAGGACGATGGCGAATATCTGAGGGAATGCGAGGGAATGCAAGAAGTCAGGATCATTTATAACTTTGTCGGGGAAATTCCTGAGATTGCAGCGTAAATAGTTTGCCCCATCTCTCAACCACTGAGGGATGGGGCTTTTGTTGTG
>JAUNGW010000110.1 GCA_030524245.1 Eubacteriales bacterium | reverse complement strand
GAAAACTGCCGCTTTACCGGAAACTGCCCTCCCCACTCCGCCTACCTGGGAAGGCCCTGGCGGGAGTACGCAAAAACCGTGCTCATTAACTGCTGGATCGGAGAGCATATCTGCGAGGAGGGCTGGGACGACTGGAACAAGCCTCAGGCTCATGACACCGCCTTTTTTGCTGAATACGGCTCCACCGGCCCGTCCGCAGACATGACAAAGCGCCCCGCCTGGGTGAAAGCTCTCACCGCAGACGAAGCGCTCCGCTATACAAGGCCCCTGGTGTTAGGCGGCCATGACGGCTGGAATCCATGATGGATTCCGGCCGTTTTTTTCTGCGGATAACTCCGCAGTCCTGTCCCGTCATCTCCTACCGGAAAAACTCATGGTTATCATGCTGGAACAGATAAGTAAGCTTCCCGTCGAACCATCTCACATTGCTGGACCGGGACCGTCTTCTGTTCATAAAATATAATGCGCCCTGGGAGTAATCCTCCCCGGCCAGGGCCCGGTTCACCGCCTCAACCGTCTTGTCCGTCACCCTGCATGTATTCAGCCGCCCGTCGTAAACGGGGGAAAACTGGGATTTCTGGTAAACCACATCAGTGATATTATTGGGGAACTCTCTGCTTTTCACCCGGTTGATGATTACATTTGCCACCAGGATCCTTCCCTTCATATCGCAGATACCAGCCTCCGCCTCCACAATTCTCTGCAGAACCTGATAATCTCCATCCGTGTAGCTGACCACCGCCGAGGCCCTTCTGGCCTCCTCCTCGGCTTTCCTTGCAGCCTCCTCCGCCGCCGCTCTTGCGCGTTCCTCCGCAATCCGGCGGATCTCTTCTATGGTCTTTTCTGTCGCGGCCCGTCTTTCCTGCCGCACCTTTTCTCTTTTCTGAACGCCCTTTGCCAGGGTGTTTCCCACCAGAAGCTGTCCATTTTTCAGACTTTCTGAATCCGTAAGCTGCAGCTGCAGTTTCGCTTCCGTAAACAGTGCGATTCCTTCAGTCTCTTTTTCCTCCTCCGGCTCCTCCGTCTCCGGAATCGTCTCCGCGAAGGCCAGAGCATTGCGTCCGCCCGCCGAAAAACCAGCGGAGGTGAAGGTCATAACAGCCACTACAACCGCGCCTGACAAAATCACTGCCGAGGCACGGTACATCCGCTTCGTCACGCTGACCACCGGAATGGACAGGGCCTTCACGAACTGACAGACCGACTGAAGAAATGAGCATAATGGAAACATACGATACTCCTCTCTTCCTCTCAAAAAAGCGATTCCCAAATTCCTCCAGATATTTCGACAAATGTGGGGAACAAAACCTTAAATCGCCTGTTTTGTGGTGTCATAGCCTATGATAGTGGGGAGTTCAAAAAAAGTCAATAACTTAGTTACATTTTTGTGATATTTAACTCTTCGCATTTTTCGATATTTCTGTTTTTTGTGCACAAAATACGATTTATTCGCGTTTTTTTCTTGTATTTTTGAGCAAAACGAGCATTTCATTGTTACAGAAATATTACATTTTTGTTAAATATGACAGCCAGGCTTTTATATTACAGGAAACATATATCTCTTGACATTATTTCGGTACCGTTAAAAAGCAGAGGGGCTCTTTCGCAAAAGGAATTGGGAACACTGCTCCATATTCAGCCGGCTACTGTCAGCGAATTTATAACAAAATTAGAGAAAAAGGGATTGGTTACACGAACATGCTCCGATCACGACAAGCGTATCAGCAAAATTTTCCTTACTGCAAAAGGGGAAGAAACTGCCGTCAAGGTTGAAAAGGGCAGGCAGAGCCTCCATTTTGAAATACTGGAAGATTTGTCAGAAGAAGAAAAAGACCAGTTTTTTAATATATTAACAAAAATAAAAAACCATTTTCTTAAAGGAGATGAAAAAAAGTGAGCGATCATGTGATACAGCAAACGAATCCCCTGCAGACAGAAAGCATCTGGAAGCTGATCCGTCTTTATTCACTGCCCGCAATTATCAGCGGTTTGATAAATTCTCTGTACAATATCGTGGATCAGATTTTTATCGGACAAAGCATGGGAACTGTCGGCAACGCGGCGACAAACATAGCATTTCCCCTTGTAACCATTTTAACAACCTTATCTATGATGATTGGTGTTGGCGGCGCATCAAATTTCAGCCTGCTGCTGGGTAGAAATGAAAAAGATTAGGCCACTATGGTGAATTATCCGTTTATGGCAGGGATATCCCCCTTGCCTGTGTTGGAATTATTTCTAAAATTAATACAATTTACATTGCCGCCGCTTTTGGAATTGCTCAGAGCTGCCAGCCTATCATGGGCTTCAATTATGGCACAGGAAACTATCAAAGAGTCCGAAAGGCATACCAATGCGCATCCATTGGTAAAGCTGTTAAAGGGATTTTTGTTTCCTTAAGCCGGCAGGTGATATTATTTTTACCGCTTATTTTAATACTGCCGCTGTTCTGGGGAATTGACGGAATTTTATACGCGGCCCCCGTTGCAGACGGAGCTGCATTTGTTCTTGCAGTCGTATTTTATAAATCGGAAAGCCGCCAGATGCGTGCGGCGGCATAATATAATGCCCTATTCCTGCGTCAGATCAGCAAATTCCGCCTCCGTATACCGCCGCAGCTCCTCCGGCGCCAGGATAATCTGTGCGCCGCGGATACCGGCGCTGACGGCGATTTCGTCAAACAGCACCGCCGTCTCATCGATGAAGGTTGGAAATTTTTTCTTCATCCCCACCGGAGAGCAGCCGCCGCGGATATAGCCCGTAACCGGCAAAAGCTCCTTCATGGGAATCATCTCCACCTTCTTGTCTCCGGCGGCTCTGGCCGCTTTCTTCAGATCCAGCTCCTGGGCCACCGGAATGCAGCAGACAAGATATCCCGTCTTCTCCCCCTTCAGCACCAGGGTCTTAAATACGCTGTCCGGATCCTGTCCCAGCGCCTGGGCCACATGAACTCCGGACAGATCGTTCTCATCCACCTCATACTCCTGGGACCGGTAGGCAATACCCGCCGCCTCCAGAAGCCGCATCACGTTTGTCTTTTCTTTTTTATGCTCTTTCATAGTCTGCCTTTCCGCCTGATCCGTGAGGCGTTTTTGGCGCCTCCTCTACAGAGACGCCACAATTTTTCCTGCCGCTGCGCAGGCCGCGGCCACTGCCGGGGAAGCCAGATAGATCTCCACCTTAGAGGTGCCCATCCTTCCCAGGAAGTTCCGGTTATTTGTTGCCACAACACGCTCGCCGTCGCTTAAAATACCTCCGGTCCGGCCGCAGCAAAGCCCGCAGCCCGGATGGGTGATCACAGCTCCGGCCTCTGCCAGAGTCCGCAGAACCCCCAGCCGCGCCGCATCCTCATATACCTTTCTGCTGGCCGGTGTGACGATCAGCTTCACAAAATCCGCCACCTTCCGCCCGCGCAGCACCTCCGCCGCCGCCTGCAGATCCTCCAGCCGTCCGTTGGTGCAGGAGCCGATGAACACCTGATCAATCACCGTTCCCTCCAGGTCGCTGACATTTCTGATCTTATCCACCTGCGACGGACAAGCCATCACCGGAACAAAATCCTCCGCCTGATAGAACAGCTTTTTCGCATAAACGGCGTCCTCGTCTCCCTTCAGATTCTTCTGAAAAGCATCCAGCTCGATGCCGCAGTACTCCGCCGTCTTTTCATCCGGCGTAAACACCGCGCACTTGGCTCCCGCCTCGATGGCCATATTGGCCATCGTGGTCCGGCTGGCCACCGTCATCTGCTCCACGGCTGTTCCGCAGAACTCCAGGCACTGATAGGTGGCACCGTCCGCCCCCAGATCCCCGATCAGCCGCAGAATCACATCCTTGGACATAACGCCGGCCGGCAGGGTTCCGTCAATCTGCACGCGGATTGTCTCCGGCACCTTCACCCACAGTGTCCCCGTTCCCAGGATCGACGCCATCTCCGTGTAGCCGATTCCCGTGGAGAATGCGCCTACGCAGCCGTAGGTGGTAGTGTGGCTGTCCGTACCGAACACCACGTCTCCCGGCTTTACATAGCCGGCCTCCGTCATCAGCTGGTGGCAGATGCCGTCGCTTCTGTGAAGGTTCTTAATGCCGTACTGCTCCGTAAATGCGTCTCCTATCCGATAATGGCGGACGTCGTCCTGCTGGCTGGCCGGCACAAGATGGTCATAAATCAGAACCACCTTATCCGGATCCCACACCTTAGGAAATCCCATCTCTTTAAATTTATCCACGATAAACGGGATCATGATGTCGTCCAGCATAACCCGGTCCACCTTTGCCGTCACAATATCGCCGGGCTTTACAGACGCGGCGCCGATGTTGCGGGCGATTATTTTCTCAATAACAGTCTGTCCCATGTTTCCTGCTCCCCTTCTATGCAAGTCCGTTTTTTCTGCGCATGGCCTTTACCAGGCCCCCCGCGTTCAATATCTCCACCAGATTGTCCGGCAGGGACGCAATCGGATACTTCTCTCCGTTGTAATCCACATCCCGGTTCACAGTCACGGTAACGATATCACCCTCCTTCACATCATCGGAAAGCTTTGGCTGCTCGATCAGCAAAAGTCCGTTGTTGATGGAGTTGCGGAAAAAGATGCGGGCAAAGGACTTGGCGATGATGCAGCGGATGCCAAGGGCCTTGATCACCTCCGGCGCCTGCTCCCTCGATGAGCCGCAGCCGAAATTCTTTCCCGCCACAATGATGTCGCCCGGCTTTATCTGGCCGGCCAGCTCCGGCCGCAGCGGCGAAAAGCCGTACTGCTTCATATCCTCTATGGTCTTTAAGGCCAGATACTCCGTAGGGATAATGATGTCCGTATCAATATCGTCTCCCAGTACCCAGACCCTTCCTGTAAACTGTTCCATACCTTATCAAATCCTTTCCTGAAGCATGTCGGCGGTGCAGATCTCGCCTTTTACCGCAGAGGCCGCCACTGTTGCGGCGGAGGCCAGGTATACCCTGGAGCTGGGATGTCCCGCCCTGCCCTTAAAGTTTCTTGTTCCCGTACTGATCAGCACCTCATTCTCACCGATAACGCCCTGGCAGCTTCCCCAGCAGACGCTGCAGTTAGGGTTCATTACAATAGCGCCGCTCTCCATAAATATGGAGATCAGTCCTTCCTCCAGCGCCTGCAGATATACCTCCTGGCTGGCAGGAACCACGAGGAAGCGCACATGATCCGCCACCTTCCGGCCCTTTAAAACCGCCGCGCCCACCCGCAGCTCATCGATCCGCCCGTTGTTGCAGGAGCCTAAAAACGCCTCGTCAATATGGGTTCCGCACACCTCTTCTGCCGGCACCACATCATCCACAAAGTCCGGACGTGCCGCCACGGGAACAATCTTCGACAGATCAAAGGTGTACTCAGCGGCATATACCGCGTCCGCGTCGCTTCTGAACACAGCCTTCGGCTCCCGTCCTCTCGCCTTTAAATACTCCATGGCAGTCTCATCCGCCTCAAAAATCGCGGTCTTCGCCCCTGCCTCAACCGCCAGGTTGCAGAGCACCATTCTGTCATTGACGCTTAAGGTCTTCGCGCCGTCGCCGGTAAACTCCATCACCTGATAATTGGCTCCGTTGGCGCCGATGGTTCCAATAATCGTCAGCATCAGATCTCTCGGATAAACGCCCTCCGGCAGCCTTCCCGTCAGATTGAACTTCAGCGTCTCCGGCACAAGCACCCAGGAGGTGCCTGTTACCATGCCGTAAAGCAGGTCTGTGCAGCCCACGCCGGTACCAAAGGCCCCCAGCGCCCCGTAGGTGCAGGTATGGCTGTCCGCGCCGAAAATCAGCTCTCCGGGACGCACATAATGCTCCATCATGATCTGGTGGCAGACTCCCTTGCCCTCCCAGAAATCAATGCCGTGCTCTCTTGCGAAATTCCGCATCTTTTTCTGGGAGGCAGCCGTCTTCGGACTGTCGGAGGGCACGTTGTGGTCCACGATAAACACCATTTTCTTCGTGTCCGCAATATGTGGATGCTTTAATTTATTGTGATACATATCTACGGTCAGATGGGTGGTGCCGTCGTTGCTCATCATCCGGTCCAGATTCACCGTATGAATGTCTCCTGCCTTCACCTCCGGCACTCCGGCAGCCAGCGCGATGATTTTTTCAGCGATTGTCATTCCCATGGCTTATGCTTCCTCCTTGTTCAGTGATGCGATGAGGCCGCCCTGATTCAAGATCTGCTGCATATAGGGCGGCAGCTTGGTGCAGGTATAGACTGCTCCGTTTGCTTTTGCCGTCCCGTCCGTCAGAGACAGCTCCATCTCGTCCCCGGTCTTCACCGCGTCCGGCAGCTCCTTGCAGACGATCACCGGAAGGCCGATATTGATGGCGTTGCGGTAAAAAATTCTCGCGAAGGACTTGGCTACCACCGCCTTCACCCCCAGAGCCTTTAACACGCTGGGCGCCTGCTCTCTCGACGAGCCGCAGCCGAAATTCTCTCCGCCCACCACGTAATCTCCCGGCTTCACCTTTTTCGGGAAATCCGGATCCAGGGACTCGAAGGTATGATCCTTCATCTCATCGATGCTTGGAAGCAAAAGATACTGGGACGCAATAATCTGGTCCGTATCCAGGTCGTTGTGAAACTTAAAAATCCTGCCTGTAGACATGTTCTCCTCCTGAAAATGTTCTCCTGCTGCACACATAACAGCGAGTTTTTTTCATAAACTGATTGTATTATAACATCCCTGTTGTTATAATGACAATAGATAATACTCATATATATCATAACAGGGGGTTATGTATGGATCAGAATCTGTCCCAATATCGTATTTTTTATGCCGTGGCCATGGCAGGGAATATTTCCCGGGCTGCCAAGGAGCTCTACATCAGCCAGCCGGCGATCAGCAAGTCCATCAGCAAGCTGGAGGACAGCCTGGGCACCACGCTGTTTACGCGGAATTCCCGCGGCGTCCATCTGACGGAGGAGGGACGGATCCTGTTTGACCACACGAAGGCCGCCTTTGACCAGCTCTCTGCCGGAGAGACCGAGTTAAAGCGGATCCGGGATTTCCATCTGGGTCAGATCAAGATCGGCGTCAGCAACACCCTGTGCCGGTTTATCCTGGTGGATTATCTGAAGGGCTTTATTGAAAAATATCCCCATATCAAGATCACCATAGACAGCCAGTCCTCCGCCCACACCATGGAGCTTCTGGAGCAGCAGCGAATCGACCTGGGGCTTGTGGCAGAGCCGAAGCCGCAGAAAAACGTGATCTTTGTGCCTGTCACACGGATTGAGGACATTTTCGTGGCCACGCCCAGCTATCTGGAGAATCTGCGGCTGAGGGAGGGTCGGGACGTGGACGTGTTCCAGAGCGGCAACATTATGCTGCTGGACAAAAGCAACGCCACCCGCCGCTACATCGACGACTATATGAATCTGAATCACATTTCCGTAAACAACTGCCTGGAGGTGACCACCATGGATCTGCTGATCGAGTTTGCCCGGATCGGCCTGGGCATCGGCTGCGTCATCCGGGAGTTTGTGAAGGAGGATCTGGACAGCGGACGTCTTGTTCAGCTGAAGCTGGATACGCCGATTCATAACCGCACCATCGGGTTTGCCTACCACGGAGGACGGACCACGAAGGCGCTGAATACGTTTCTGGATTACTGCAGAAAATCGTGAAAAACAGGACAAATCTTCCTGTATTATCAAACTATTATCAAAAGAACGCACCGGAAGGATTCTCCTGTCAGGAGTCTCTCCGGTGCGTTCTCTTTATCTCTCTTCCATCAAAATCAGTTGTTGATCAGCTTTCCGCTCTCATCGTTCCAGCTGTACAGCTTTCTGATCTCCTCGCCCACCTTCTCAGACGGATGCTCGGAAGCCAGCTTTCTCATCGCCTTGAAGTGAACCTGACGGCCAGCCGGGCTCATGTCAAGCAGGAATTCCTTTGCAAAGGTGCCGTCCTGGATATCAGACAGGATCTTCTTCATGGCCTTCTTGGTGTCGTCGGTGATGATCTTCGGGCCGGTGATGTAATCGCCGTACTCTGCGGTGTTGGAGATGGAATATCTCATGCCTGCAAAGCCGGACTGATAAATCAGGTCAACGATCAGCTTCATCTCGTGAATACACTCGAAGTAAGCGTTTCTCGGATCATAGCCTGCCTCAACCAGAGTCTCAAAGCCTGCCTGCATCAGTGCGCATACGCCGCCGCACAGAACAGCCTGCTCGCCGAACAGATCGGTCTCGGTCTCCGTGCGGAAGGTGGTCTCCAGAAGACCTGCT
>JAUNGW010000003.1:21956-52003 GCA_030524245.1 Eubacteriales bacterium | reverse complement strand
ATTGCGTTCTGCCAGTACAGCACCTGTTATTCTCCTTCAAAATGGGGGAGAAGAAAAACAAAAAAGATTTATGGCTTTCCTGAGCCATAAATCTTTTTTGTTTTACAGGAAAATGAAATGATGTCGTAAAAACAGCTTGACAAAACAAAATGATGAATGTATTATTGTATTAGATACTTAATACAACAATACAGATCAGAAGCATATGAAAGATATGAAAGCAGAGGTGACGGGATGGACTGGAGGATCACGGAGGACCGGCCGATCTGGATGCAGCTGTCCGAGCAGATTGCGGCCAGGATCACGTCCGGCGTTTATGGGCCGGGAGAGCGGCTGCCTTCTGTGCGGGAGCTTGCGGCGGAGGCAGGGGTAAACCCCAACACGATGCAGCGTGCATTTGCAGAGCTGGAGAGCCGCGGGCTGGTGACAACCAACCGGACGGCAGGAAGGAGCGTAACACAGGATATGGAGCGGATCAGAGCTATGCGCGCCGGTCAGGCGTTTGAGGAGGCACAGCAGTTTCTGGGACGGATGCGGAGCATGGGATTTACCAGACAGGAGATCCGCAGTGTTTTAGAGGAGATACTGAAGTCAGAAGATGGTGAGAGGAGAGAGAACGGATGAGTGAGAGTGCAGTCGCAGCCGCAGGACGCCCTTTGATGGAGTGCCGCGGGCTGGTGAAGCGGTTTGGGAAGAAAGAGGTTTTAAAGCAGGTGGATCTGCAGATTGAAAGCGGGAGGATCATTGGCCTATTGGGGCCCAACGGCTCCGGCAAGACGACGCTGATCAAGCTGGCCAACGGCCTTCTGCGTCCTGACGGCGGAGAGCTTTTGATTGACGGCAGGGAACCGGGGATTTACACAAAGGCCGTGGTTTCCTATCTGCCGGATCAGATGTATTTTGCGGACTGGATGCGGGTGAAGGATCTTCTGACCATGTTTGCAGATTTTTATAAGGATTTCAGACCGGATACGGCCAGAGAGCTGCTGGCCAGCCTGAATATCCCGGAGGGGGAGAGGATGAAGAATCTGTCCAAGGGCAATAAGGAGAAGGTTCAGCTGATCCTGGTGATGAGCCGACGGGCGAAACTGTATCTTTTGGATGAGCCCATCGGCGGAGTGGATCCGGCTGCCAGGGATTTTATCTTAAGGACGATTCTGACGAATTATTCCGAGGACGCATCGGTGCTGATTTCCACCCACCTGATTGCGGATGTGGAGAAGGTGCTGGATGAGGTGATTTTCTTAAAGGAAGGGCAGATCGTGCTCCATGACGGTGTGGATCAGATCCGCGAGAAGGAAGGCAGATCAGTGGACCAGCTGTTCCGTGAGATATTTGCAGTGCCGGAAGCCGGCTATGGAAGGGAGTGTGAGCGGTGATGTTCAGAAAATTGTGGAAATATGAGTGGACTGCCATGATGCGCAGCATGTTCCCCATCTATGGGGCGGTACTGGCAGTATCTGCCGTATATGGTTTTATTCTGCAAAACAGCCTTGTCCGCCGGCTGCTTCCGATTTCCGTATTAAATTATGCGGAGCCGGTTGTTATTATGATTTATGCGGCGGCCATTGGAGCGCTGGTGGTGTTTTCCATCCTGATGACGGTGCAGCGTTTTTATAAGGGACTTTTGAAGCAGGAGGGCTATCTGATGTTTACCCTGCCGGTGCGGGTGAGGAGCCTGGTGCTGTCCAAGGCCTGCGTGTCTCTGGTGATGGGCGTCTGCTCCGTAGCGGTGGCTGTCATATCGGTGGGATTTATGGCGGGAACGGTGTTTGTGGGCTTCTTTTCTGGCCTTCAGGATCTGATGGCGGAGCTGATCAGTCTTATGAAGCTGGAGCCGGAGACCTTCGCCCACGGGAGCCTTTTTGCGGCAGAATTTGCGGCTGCCGGGATTGCGGCGGCATTTGCGGTGGTTTACAGGCTGTACCTGGCCATGTCCCTGGGACAGCTGTCAGGGAACCATAAGGCGGGCTGCTCCATACTCTGGTATGTGGCCGTCAGCACGCTTCGCAGCTTGCTCGGCATGATTGCTCTCGGCGCCTTCTTCGGAGGGTTTGTCCAGGATAAACCGGGAGCTTTTCAAATGAGCGGATATGCGGCGCTTCACGTTATGGGGGCGGGGCTTCTGGCTGTGAATCTGGCGGAGCTTTTAGTGTATCTGCTTGGGACAGAGTATCTGCTGAAAAACAGGCTGAATCTGGAATAGCGGGAGAATAGTAACTGTCCTGAACAGTTATGGAGAATAAAAGCTCTGCGCGGGCCGGTCTAGGAAAGGGACCGGCCCTTTTTGCCGAAATGAAAGAGCGCCAGGAGACCGGCATAGCAGAAGCAGAAGAAGCCGATGCGCAGGGCAGTGTCAAAAAACAGCGGCAGCTGTCCGGTGCGGGGGTGGATGGCCGTGGTAAACCGGTGGATGCCTGTGGCAATTACAAGCACGGCCGCCGGCCTGACGATCATTTCCCAGGCATTCCAGGAGAAGGGACAGAGCCGGCGCAGGGACCAGAGATGGATCAGGGCCAGGAACAGCTCACTGCAGAGCATCCCCCAGAGATAGGCCATGATGCCGAATGCGGGAACGCCGAGAAGTATGAAACCGATGCGCAGAATCATGGAGGCAGTATTCTGGAGAAACGTGGCGCGGGTGCGGCCAAGTCCGTTTAAAATGCTGCCCATGGTGGTGGCCAGATATAAAAACGGGCAGAGCCAGGCCAGGACCTGCATAAACCGTCCGGCTTCTGCGCTGTGAAACACGCTGATCCCCAGGGCATTGCCGAAGACGGTAAAAATACCGATGCAGAGAATGCCCATGTACATGCTGCAGCGCAGGGACATGGTGATGCAGGCGGTGATGTGGCGTTTCTGTCCCTCCGCCTGCGCCTTTGCCACATTGGGCAGCAGAAGCACCGCCATGGAATTTGTAATGGCGGAGGGAAACAGGATGAAGGGCAGGGCCATGCCGGTCAGGACGCCGTAGACGGCAAAGGCGCCGGAGCTGTCCAGACCGTACATTTTCAGACACCTGGGAATCCAGACGGCCTCGGCGCTGGCCAGGAGGTTGAGTACCAGGCGGCTGCCCATCAGGGGAAGAGCCAGGACCATCAGGGGAACAGCTGTGGGCCCGCTGCCGCCGGAGAAGGAGCGGGACTGCGGAGGAAAGAAAAGCATGGACAGAAGCGTGCAGGCAGCGGCGGCGGCTTCTCCGGCCAGATGTCCCAGAACGGCAAGCTGGACGGTGATAACGCCGCCTTTTTTTGTCCATGCCGCAGCGATTAAAAAAACGGCGGTCATGCGGAGCACCTGCTCGGCCATCTGAGAGAAGGCAGGAATCTTCGCCTTCTGAACGCCGTAATAATAGCCGTTGATACAGGCGTGGAGGGCGGCAAAGGGCACGGAGAGACCCATAAGCGGAAGATAAGGCGCACACCGCGGCTCCATCAGAATACGATCCGCGAGAAATGCAGACTGGCTGCAGATCAGCCAGGCCAGTCCGAGAGACATGGACATGGATATGGCCAGTCCGGTATAAAATACCGTGCGTCCCTTTTCCATGTGGGAGGCGACATACTGGGAGAGGGCGGTCTGGATGGAGCCGGCGCACAGGGCAAAGCAGATGCCGAACACCGGATGAATCATATGGTAGATGCCAAGCCCTTCTGCGCCGATGGTGCGGGAGAGAAAAATGCGGTAAAAAAATCCGAGAATGCGGCAGGCAAAGCCCGTTCCGGTGAGAAGAAGCGTGCCGGTGAGAAAGGCCCGCTTTTTTTCTGTCATGTGGAGTGAATGCTTCATGGGGACGCTCCGGGGCGGATATTGCTATATTGTATGACGGCGCGTGAGGAAATATGAGAATGCGGGTGTAAAGAAATATAGACAGAGAATACAGGTTTCTTTACACGGTATTTATGGAATGACCAAAGTTTTAACGATATGATAATGTCGTATGTAAAATATAAACAAAGGGGGGAATCTTATGACAGAATTTTTTCATTCTATTGACAAGCTGAAACCAGTTTACGATAAGGTTTATCAGCTTGTACTGTTTCTCTGCAAGCTGCTTTTAGTGGCGGACATCCTGATTACCTGTATGTCTGTGGCGGGCCGGTATGTGTCCTTTATTCCGGATCCTGCCTGGTCCGAGGAGGTTGTGCTGACCTGTATGGCTTATATGGCGGTGCTTTCGGCGGCTCTGGCGATCCGGCGGGGCGCCCATATCAGAATGACAGCGCTGGATGAGTATCTGCCGGCAAAGCTGGTGAAGGGCCTTGACATCCTGTCGGATCTGTGCGTAACGGCGCTGGCATGCATTATGATTGTAGTAGGCTGGAAATATGCCGTTTCCATAGGCGGCAAGGGAACCTACGTCAGCATGCCGTCCGTATCCCGTTTCTGGATGTATTTCCCGGTTCCTCTGGCCGGAATCGCTATGGTGATTTTTGAACTGGAATCACTGTACAACAATGTAAAACAGCTGATGCTGGGAACGGAGGAAAGATAAATGGGCGGAGAAAGTCTGGCAATTATGGTATTGCTTGTAAGCTTCTTTTTGATGATTTTTCTGCGGTTTCCCATTGCTTATGCAGTAGCGCTTTCTTCGGTGTTCTGCTTGATGAGCCAGGGACTGCCGCTGTCGACGGTGTGCCAGCAGATGGTAAAGGGCATCAGCTCCTTCAGCCTGATGGCGGTTCCGTTTTTTATTGTTATGGGCTCCCTGATGGGAACGGGCGGTATTTCTGAAAAGCTGATTGCTCTGGCAAATGCCTGCGTAGGCTGGATGCGGGGCGGCATGGCCATGGTAAATATTGTGGCCTCCTACTTTTTCGGCGGCATCTCCGGTTCTGCCTCTGCAGATACGGCGTCCCTGGGCTCCATTCTGATTCCCATGATGGTGGATCAGGGCTATGATGCGGATTTCTCCACGGCGGTTACGATTACCTCCTCCTGTGAGGGACTGCTGGTTCCGCCCAGCCATAATATGGTAATTTACGCTACCACCGCAGGCGGTATTTCTGTGGGAAGCCTGTTCCTGGCAGGATACATACCGGGAGCGCTTCTGGCATTTTCTCTGATGGTGGGATCCTACATCATTTCTGTAAAGAGAAATTACCCGAAGGGCGAGAAGTTCAGCATGAGCAACCTGCTGAAGCAGCTGAGCGTATCCTTCTGGGCTCTTGCGGCGGTGCTGATCGTTGTGGTCGGCGTTGTATGCGGCCTGTTTACGGCTACGGAATCTGCGGCGATTGCGGTTATCTACAGCCTGATTGTCAGCGTTTATATCTATAAGGGCCTCGACTGGAAGGGCGTATGGCGCGTGCTGGGAGACAGCGTGGATACTCTGTCCATCGTGCTGATCCTGATTTCCACGTCCAGTATCTTCGGATACTGCCTGACCAGGCTTCATGTACCGGATCTGGCTGCAAACGCGATCACAGGACTGACCAGCAACCCGATTCTTCTGGCCTTGCTGCTGAACCTGATCCTGCTGGTGCTGGGCTGTATCATGGATATGGCGCCGATTATCCTGATTGCAACGCCGATCCTGCTTCCAATCGCCACTTCCATCGGCATCGATCCGGTGCAGTTTGGCATTATCGTGGTATTGAACTGCGGCATCGGACTTTTAACTCCGCCGGTAGGAGCGGTGCTGTTCATCGGATCAGCAGTGGCAAAGCTTCCGATGGAAAAGGTGGTAAAAGCTACGCTTCCGTTCTACCTGTGCATGATAGTTACGCTGCTTCTGATTACATTTGTACCGGCAATCAGCCTGTGGCTGCCGCAGATGCTTGGTTGATACCGGAAGGAATATGAAGACGCAGAATATGAGGAAATGGCAGATTCTTCTTGCGTATCGGAACTGTTTCGTTTATACTTACAGCATACCGGCTGCGGAGCCATTCTGGAGCTTCGCCGGTATGCTGTTTTTCTTTTATCTGTTTGCGGCAGATTTCGCCGCAGCTTCACGGGAATGCTTTTTGATTAAGGAAAGAGGGAGGGCTGCCTGTTGATTGCCGGCTGACTGCTTCAGGGCTTTAAGTTGTTTTGAGGAAATGTATTGAACCTCAGAGAGGAAATTTGTATAATGGAGGTAGAACCGTGGGAAAGGCAGATACGGTGACGAAAAATTACATGAAGCAGAATAACGTGTTTGCAGATGCGTTTAACATGTATTTATATAACGGTCGTCAGATTATCCGGCCGGAGCAGCTGCGGGAGATGGATACAGCGGCGCTTTCGATTCCTTATGGAACAGGCCAGGCCGGCGCTCCGGTACAGAAATACCGCGATGTGTTTCGCGGGGTATCGGCAATGGAGGACGGGACGGCGGCATATTTGCTGCTTGGCATCGAAAATCAGACAGAAATTCATTACGCGGCGCCGGTAAGAAATCTGCTGTATGATGCGCTTCAGTATGCAGGCCAGGCAGAGACCGCCGCAAAGCGTCATCGGGACGCGAAGGATTATGGCGGACATACGAGGGGAGAGTTTTTATCGGGCTTTTACAGAGAGGACAGACTGCTGCCTGTGATTACGCTGGTACTTCTTTTCTCGCCGGAGGAATGGAACGGACCAAGAACGCTGCGGGAGATGATGGCAGTTAAGGACGATTCGATTCTGTCCCTGCTGCCGGATTATCGACTGCATCTGCTTGCGCCCTCCGAGCTTTCAGAGGAGAAACTTGAAAAATCTGAGACCTCTCTTGGAAATGTGCTGTCCTTTATTAAATATTCAGAGGATTCAGCACAGCTGAAAAACTGGATGGATAAAAAAGGCGCGGACGTATTTCTGGGAAGACAGGAAATAGATGTGTTGAATGCCTGCATAAATGTGGGATTAAAAGCAGATGAAAAGGAGGAGGGAGTAAAAATGTGCGAAGCGATACGGCAGATGACAGAGGAGGCAGAGGTTAAGGGGCGGGCAGAAGGCCGCGAGGAGTCAAAGCTGACGGATATCCGCAGTCTGATGGAAACCCTTAGGCTGACTGCGGAGCAGGCTATGGCGGCGCTGAAAATTCCGGAGAGAGAGCAGGCGGGATTTTTAGATAAGCTGTAGAGGAAAAAACACATACGTAAAGAGAGTATCCCATAGAGCTGGAAAGACTTCTGAGTGGTTCTTTGAGAATGCGCGGAAGTAACAGATTTTCCTTGCGTATCGGAACTGTTTCGTTTATACTTACAGCATACCGGCTGCGGAGCCATTCTGGAGCTTCGCCGGTATGCTGTTTTTCTTTTATCTGTTTGCGGCAGATTTCGCCGCAGCTTCACGGGAATGCTTTTTGATTAAGGAAAGAGGGAGGGCTGCCTGTTGATTGCCGGCTGACTGCTTCAGGGCTTTAAGTTGTTTTGAGGAAATGTATTGAACCTCAGAGAGGAAATTTGTATAATGGAGGTAGAACCGTGGGAAAGGCAGATACGGTGACGAAAAATTACATGAAGCAGAATAACGTGTTTGCAGATGCGTTTAACATGTATTTATATAACGGTCGTCAGATTATCCGGCCGGAGCAGCTGCGGGAGATGGATACAGCGGCGCTTTCGATTCCTTATGGAACAGGCCAGGCCGGCGCTCCGGTACAGAAATACCGCGATGTGTTTCGCGGGGTATCGGCAATGGAGGACGGGACGGCGGCATATTTGCTGCTTGGCATCGAAAATCAGACAGAAATTCATTACGCGGCGCCGGTAAGAAATCTGCTGTATGATGCGCTTCAGTATGCAGGCCAGGCAGAGACCGCCGCAAAGCGTCATCGGGACGCGAAGGATTATGGCGGACATACGAGGGGAGAGTTTTTATCGGGCTTTTACAGAGAGGACAGACTGCTGCCTGTGATTACGCTGGTACTTCTTTTCTCGCCGGAGGAATGGAACGGACCAAGAACGCTGCGGGAGATGATGGCAGTTAAGGACGATTCGATTCTGTCCCTGCTGCCGGATTATCGACTGCATCTGCTTGCGCCCTCCGAGCTTTCAGAGGAGAAACTTGAAAAATCTGAGACCTCTCTTGGAAATGTGCTGTCCTTTATTAAATATTCAGAGGATTCAGCACAGCTGAAAAACTGGATGGATAAAAAAGGCGCGGACGTATTTCTGGGAAGACAGGAAATAGATGTGTTGAATGCCTGCATAAATGTGGGATTAAAAGCAGATGAAAAGGAGGAGGGAGTAAAAATGTGCGAAGCGATACGGCAGATGACAGAGGAGGCAGAGGTTAAGGGGCGGGCAGAAGGCCGCGAGGAGTCAAAGCTGACGGATATCCGCAGTCTGATGGAAACCCTTAGGCTGACTGCGGAGCAGGCTATGGCGGCGCTGAAAATTCCGGAGAGAGAGCAGGCGGGATTTTTAGATAAGCTGTAGAGGAAAAAACACATACGTAAAGAGAGTATCCCATAGAATTTCCGGGGCGAACCGGAGTTCTGTGGGATGTTTTATTTTATTATAGAAAAGTATGTCCTATGATACAAAAACGCGCCGCAGGGACCACATTGCGGTGGAATAGGAAAAGAGAAAATTTATACAGGTTTTATAAAACAGAGAGACAGCGCAGGAACTGTCATATAATAGAACAGAGACGCTATTTCCTATTGAAAGAATAGGAAAATTAAGATATAATGAGTGTTAGTGAGCCAGAACAAGCGTAAGCTTGCTCATGGCGAACGGCGAATGACGATCATGAACGAAGTTCATGGTATAATGAGTGTTAGTGAGCCAGAACAAGCGTAAGCTTGCTCATGGCGAACGGCGAATGATGATCATGAACGAAGTTCATGATATAATGAGTGTTAGTGAGCATTAGTGGCACAATCACAGGAAAGGTGGATTTTATATAGATGAAAAGACTGATTTATCTGGACAATGCGGCTACAACGAAGACAAGGCCCCAGGTGGTGGAGGCGATGCTTCCGTATTTTTCTGAGATATACGGAAATCCGTCCTCTGTATATGATTTTGCCGCCCCGGTGAAGGAGGCGGTGACGGCCGCCAGGGAAGCCATTGCGGCGACTCTCGGCACGAGAAAGGAAGATATTTATTTTACCGCAGGCGGAACAGAGGCGGACAACTGGGCCATTAAGGCTGCGGCAGAGGCTTACCGGGAAAAGGGAAATCATATCATTACCAGCAGGATTGAGCATCACGCGGTGCTTCATACCTGTCAGTATCTGGAAAAACATGGCTTTGAGGTGACGTATCTGGATGTGGATGAGAATGGTGTGGTGAAGCTGGATGAGCTGAAAAAGGCCATCCGCCCTTCTACGATTCTGATTTCCATCATGTTTGCCAACAATGAAATCGGAACCATAGAACCGATACGGGAGATCGGCGCTGCTGCGAAGGAGCATGGAATTTTGTTTCACACGGATGCGGTGCAGGCATACGGCCATCTGCCGATTTCAGTGGATGAGCTGGGGATCGATATGTTAAGCGCCAGCGGACATAAGATTAACGGGCCCAAGGGAGTGGGCTTCCTTTATATCAGAAAGGGCGTAAAGATCCGCTCCTTTATCCATGGCGGCGCCCAGGAGCGAAAACGCCGGGCAGGCACGGAGAATGTTCCTGGCATCGTCGGCCTTGGAAGGGCGGCGCAGATCGCGGCTGAAACCATGGAGGAGCGGGCAAAAAAGGAAACGGAGCTCAGGGAGTATCTGATCAGACAGGTGCTGGACAGGGTGCCCTACACCAGAGTGAACGGCCACAGGACAGACCGGCTGCCCAACAACGTAAGTTTTGCCTTCCAGTTTATCGAAGGGGAGTCTCTGCTGATTCTTCTGGACAGCAAGGGGATCTGCGGCTCCAGCGGTTCGGCCTGCACCTCGGGCTCTCTGGACCCCTCTCATGTGCTTCTGGCCATCGGTCTGCCTCACGAGATTGCCCATGGCTCTCTGCGGCTGACCTTAAGCGAGGAGAACACAAAGGAGGAGATGGATTATGTGGCGCAGGCCATTGAGGAGATTGTAGCGCGGCTGCGGAACATGTCCCCTCTCTATGAGGATTTTATAAAGAAAAATGCCTGCCGGTAAGCTGGCGGAGTGAGAATGATACAAGGAGAAAGCGAATATGTATACAGAAAAGGTCATGGATCATTTTGAACATCCCAGAAATGTGGGAGAGCTGGAGAATCCCAGCGGAGTAGGAACCGTTGGAAACGCCAAATGCGGCGATATTATGCGGATTTACCTGGATATTGATGAGAATCAGATTATCCGGGATGTGAAATTTAAGACCTTCGGCTGCGGGGCGGCTGTGGCAACCAGCAGCATGGCGACGGAGCTGGTGAAGGGGAAATCCGTTCAGGAGGCCATGGCGGTGACAAACAAGGCGGTGATGGAGGCCCTTGACGGACTGCCCCCGGTTAAGGTACACTGTTCTTTGCTGGCAGAGGAGGCGATCCATGCGGCGCTTTGGGATTACGCCCAGAAAAACGGCATTGAGATTGAGGGGCTGGTGCAGCCAAAGACGGACATCAGCGAGCACGACGAGGAAGAGGAATATTGAGCACAGAGAAGAAAAAGACAGTTGTAGTTGGCATGTCAGGCGGCGTCGATTCATCGGTGGCCGCCTGGCTTTTGCTGCAGCAGGGATATGAGGTGATCGGCGTTACCATGCAGATCTGGCATGATGAGGAGGAGACCGTCCAGGAGGAAAACGGAGGCTGCTGCGGACTTTCCGCTGTGGATGACGCCCGCCGTGTGGCCTGGCGCCTGGGGATTCCCTACTATGTGATGAATTTCAAGGGAGAATTCAGGGAATATGTGATGGATTATTTTGTGGAGGAATATCTTCACGGACGGACTCCGAATCCATGTATAGCCTGTAACCGTTATGTGAAGTGGGAATCCCTGCTCAGGCGGAGCCTGGACATCGGGGCGGATTATATTGCCACCGGCCATTACGCCAGAGTGGAGCGCCTGGAAAATGGACGCTATGCACTGAAACGGTCGGTAACGGAGGCGAAGGATCAGACCTACGCTCTCTACAACCTGACCCAGGAGCAGCTTTCCAGAACTCTGATGCCGGTGGGGGAGTACACGAAGGAGGAAATCCGGCGGATAGCCAGTGAGCTGTCTTTGCCGGTGGCCCATAAGGCGGACAGCCAGGAAATCTGCTTTATTCCGGATCATGATTATGCCGGATTTATTGAGGAGCAGATGGCGGATCAGAAGGACCGGCTTCCCGGACCAGGGAATTTTGTGGACCGGGAGGGAAATATTTTAGGACGTCACAAGGGAATTACTCATTATACCATCGGACAGCGGAAGGGGCTTGGTATTGCCATGGGACATCCGGTATTTGTGACGGAGATCCGCACGGAGACAGACGAGGTGGTGCTGGGCGAGGCAGAGGATGTGTTTACGGATTATCTGATTTGTGATAAACTGAACTGGATGGCCATTGACGGCCTTCACGGAGAGACACTGCAGGTGACGGCGAAGGTCCGGTACGGGCACAAGGGTACGCCCTGCATGATTCGCCAGATCGGTGAGGATCAGGCAGAGTGCCGGTTTTTGGAGCCGGTGCGCGCTGTGACCCCGGGGCAGGCTGTGGTGTTTTATCTTGGAGATTATGTTGCGGGCGGAGGGACAATTCGATGAGAAAAAAATTGACGGCGCTGGCGCTGGCGGCCATGACGGCGGCACTGATGACTGGATGCAAAAATTATGAGAAGGTGGAGGTGTCCGGCAGCGCTGCGCAGGAAACCGGCGCGGCGCTGGGCGGAGAGGATACTGCTGCATACGAAGCAGAACAGCCGGCGGACAAGGCTCAGCCAGAAACCAGCCGGAATATGGTTGAAACCACGAAGGAGACGGCTCCGTCCATGGAGGAGAGAGATGAGACCGTTTATGTCAACGCGACGGATTTAAATGTGCGGAACCAGCCCCGGCCGGGAGCAGAGGTGGTTGGGAGGCTGAATACAGGAGCAGAGCTTCACCGCACGGGCTTCACCGATTCCTGGAGCTGTGTGGAGTACCAGGGAGCTGTCTGTTATGTGGCTTCCCGGTATCTGACCACAGAAAAGCCTCAGCCGCAGGAAACCACAGCGGCAGCCAGTCAGCCCTCCGGCGCGGTCAGCTTAAATCCGGACTGGAAGTACGCGGGATACGCGAAGATCACCTCTGGACAGGCTGTGCTTTACCGGGCAGAAGGGGAGAACCGTAAGGGAAAGGTAGTCTGTGTGAATGCCGGACACGGCACAAAGGGCGGCTCCAGCGTCAAAACGCAGTGCCATCCGGATGGAACGCCGAAGGTAACCGGCGGAACCACAGGAGCCGGCGCAACCAGCGCCGTGGCGGTGTCCAGCGGTATGACATTTTCCGATGGAACGCCGGAGGCAAAGGTTACCCTGGCTCTGGCCAAAGTGCTGAAGGACAAGCTCCTGGCCAGAGGCTATGATGTGCTGATGATCAGGGAAAGCGATGACGTGCAGCTGGACAACGTGGCCAGAACAGTTATAGCCAACAACATGGCGGACTGCCATATCGCTCTTCACTGGGATTCCACCACAAGCAACAAGGGCGCGTTTTACATGAGCGTGCCAAGCGCAGCCTCCTACCGTGCCATGGAGCCGGTGGCTTCCCACTGGCAGCAGCATCATGCGCTGGGAGACAGCCTGATCGCCGGTCTGAAGGGCGCGGGCGTAAAGATCTT
The DNA here is from genome assembly GCA_030524245.1 of Eubacteriales bacterium. GTDB lineage: Bacteria > Bacillota > Clostridia > Lachnospirales > Lachnospiraceae > Brotaphodocola. The sequence goes on along the minus strand of JAUNGW010000003.1, from coordinate 39,368 downwards.
TTCCAATGGGAAGATGGAGATGGATCTGACTCAGACCTCCTATTCTACTGTCCCGTCCATTGACATTGAGCTGGGAGACAAGGCGTCTGATCACTCCGCGGCGACACTGGACAATCTGGGACAGGGGCTGGCAGACGGCGTGGAGATGTTCTTTCAGCTGTAATGACAAAAACACATAAATTGCCTTGGTGCAACCCGGAAAAATATGGTAAAATACAGCTTGCTTTATCAGAGCAGCCGCTGCATAAAGGCTGTATTGGCCATCACCATAAAACCGGCGAGCACACGATGGATGATTATGACTGGGATCAGTATATGGATTATGCTGATAAACATATGAAGTAGGTTCTTTACAGGAGAAAGGGGTATGCTGAGTATGGCAGCCCCTTTTCCATTTGAAAAAAGAAAAACAGGATATTGTCATTTGCATATTTTGTGCTATAGTATAGAGGAGCGTTATTCTTAGGAAGATGTATCACTGACGACTGGCGGCTCGTCTGACTGCCGCAAAGAACTCTTGAATTATAGTTTCTGAAAAGAAGAAAACCGCTGTGCGGACCTGCGGGCTGCAACGATGGATGGTTTTCAGGCTTTTTCTTATTTGTGTGCAGTTCTCTGCCTGCATGCCGGTCCGTCCTGGAACTTCGTTCACCTTAATCCCTATGTATGCTATGTATGCATCTGTTGAAAAACAGGATACGCAGCGTTGTCTGTTATGCCGTTTTATCGGACAGAAAGGAGAAAAAGATGACAACAGTACATGCAGATTCAAAATCCGTAACTTCAAAAACACAGCAGGACAGAAACAGAACCGGCCGTATGGTGCAGCTGGGACTGATGATCGCCATTATTTTCGTTATGGCGTTTTCGCCGCTGGGCTATCTGCGGACACCGGGCCTTACCATCACATTTCTGACAGTGCCTGTGGCCGTAGGCGCTATTTTGCTCGGACCGGCGGCGGGAGCCGTCTGCGGCCTGGCTTTTGGCGCAACCAGCCTGATCCTGGCAGTAACCGGCGGTTCTGCCTTCAGCGCTATGCTGCTTTCCATCAATCCGCTGGGCCTGGCATTTACCTGCCTGGTTCCCAGGGTGCTTGAGGGATGGCTCTGCGGGCTGATTTTCGCAGTCATGAAAAAACGCTGGAAAAATGCAGCCTATCTTGCTGCCAGCCTGGCCTGTCCGCTGCTCAACACCTTGCTTTTTATGAGCTCTCTGGTGCTGATTTTTTATGATACAGACTATGTGCAGGGTTTGGCCGCATCCCTGGGAGCCGCGAACCCGCTGATATTTGTGGTTCTGTTTGTGGGCCTGCAGGGCGTGATCGAGGCAGGCGTCTGCGCGGTGATCGGCAGCATCGTGAGCAGAACTCTGGCCGTTGCCCTGAGACGATAGGAGGACGCATATGTACAACACCCCATCCCCTCTTGTGAGAGAAATTCCAATTACAGAAATGGAAGGCCTGCGCATCGGTAATGCCTCCGACAACCAGGCAAAAACCGGCGTTACAGTGCTTTTGTTTGATCATGGCGCAAGGGCCGGCGTGGATATTTCCGGCGGCGGCCCGGCTTCCAGAGAGACGCCGCTGGCCTCTCCGTACACGGCAGACAATCCGCTGAACGCGATTGTGTTTTCTGGCGGTTCTGCCTTTGGCCTGGCGGCCGGGGACGGGGTGACAGCGTATCTGGAGGAGCGGGGAATCGGCTATGAAACCGGCGCCGCGAAGGTGCCGCTGGTGTGCCAGTCCTGCATTTATGATCTGGGGCTTGGCCGGGCCGATGTCCGTCCGGACAGAGCTATGGGCTATGCCGCCTGTAAGGATGCGGAGGACTGGGGCAAAAGAAAGCCGGATACCGTAAGTCTCTGCGGCAGCATCGGCGCGGGAACAGGAGCCAGCGTGGGGAAAATCTGCGGCATGGACCGGGCGTCAAAGTCCGGGACTGGCATTTACGCGGTATCCGCCGGGGATCTTAAAATGGCGGCGGTGGTGGTGTTAAACGCCCTGGGAGATATTTATGACCCGCAGACGGGAGCGCAGATCTCAGGACTGCGCACGGCGGACGGATCGGGGCTGGCAGACAGCCGGACGGAGCTTTACCGGCTGTTCTCGCCATCGGAGTTATTTACCGGCAAGGCTGTCCTGCCGAATGCCAATACAACCATCGGAGCAGTGGTCACCAATGGGAAATTTTCCAAGGCGGAGCTTGGCAGACTGGCTTCCATGACCCGCTGCGCCTACGCCCGCTGTATCAATCCGGTGGGAACGATGGCGGACGGGGATTCTATTTACGCCGTGTCTGTCGGAGAGGTGCCTGCAGACATCAATATGGCGGGGACTCTGGCCGCCGAGGTGATGTGCGGGGCCATCCGGCGGGCTGTGAGCTGCGCCGGATAAAGGCTGAAAAAATTGGTTTACAACTGTGAAGATACCATGTATAATACTAATGTTGATTTTTGGAGACGTAGCGAAGCGGCCGTAACGCGGCGCACTCGAAATGCGTTTATCGGTTCATCCCGGTACGAGGGTTCGAATCCCTCCGTCTCCGTTTGGCGGGCTGTCAGCGTTTTGTTTGACAGCCTTTTCAGAACAGACAAGGAGGACAACAGATGAGTATCAGAGTAGGTATTTTAGGCTATGGCAATCTTGGAAGAGGCGTGGAGAGCGCCATCCGTCAGAACCCGGATATGGAGCTGGCGGCAGTTTTTACCAGAAGAAATCCTGAGAGCGTGAAGGTGCGCACGGCCGGAGTGAAGGTCCTTTCTGCAGACGAGCTGGAGCATATGCAGGGAGACATTGATGTGCTTGTGCTTTGCGGCGGAAGCGCTACGGATCTTCCGGTGCAGACTCCGAAGTATGCCTCTATGTACAACGTGGTGGACAGCTTTGATACTCACGCAAGGATTCCGGAGCATTTTGCCGCGGTGGATGAGGCGGCAAAACAGGGACAGAAGACGGCGGTTATTTCCTGCGGATGGGATCCGGGCATGTTCTCCTTAAACCGGCTGTATTCCAACTGCATTCTTCCGGAGGGACAGGATTACACCTTCTGGGGCCGCGGCGTCAGCCAGGGCCATTCGGATGCGGTGCGCCGGATTGACGGGGTTAAGGACTGCAGGCAGTATACGGTTCCGGTGCCGGAGGCTCTTGAGGCTGTCCGCAGAGGAGAAAATCCGGTTCTGACCACAAGGCAGAAGCACACAAGAGAGTGCTTCGTGGTGGCGGAGGAGGGCGCTGACCTTGCCCGTATCGAACATGAGATCAAGACCATGCCCAACTATTTTGCGGATTATGACACTACGGTACATTTTATTACCGAGGAGGAGATGAAGCGGGATCACAGCGGCCTGCCTCATGGCGGCTGTGTGATCAGAACCGGCGTTACCGGCATGGACGGAGAGCATAAACATGTGATCGAGTACAGCTTAAAGCTGGATTCCAATCCGGAGTTTACCGGCTCGGTTATCGCTGCCTGCGCACGGGCTGCTTTCCGGATGAACAGGGAGGGAGCAAACGGCGCGAAGACCCTGTTTGACATCGCACCTGCATATTTGTCCGCAAAGAGCGGAGAAGAGCTGCGGGCGCATCTGCTGTAGACAGCGGATGCGCTTTGCGCGGAGCAATATAAGACAGAGAGTCCTGCGGGGCTCTCTTTTCGCATTTCCAGGAAAGGAACCGTGAGATAAAAAGAAGTCCTGCCGCGCAGGATTCTCTGGCTGCTGCGGGCCGCGCCTGCTTATTCCCTTACAGGGAAGAGGAAATTATGCTTGCCATCTTTCTGCAAAATCGTTACAATAAAAGAGCGGCTGCCACGCCGGCTGTGCAGGAGCGGAGCGGCAGGCGGATGAGAGGAGCGGAGACCGGATATGATTAAATTAGTAGTATCAGATATAGATGGAACTCTTTTGGAGGATGGGGGGCATGAGATCAATCCCGAGCTTTATTCGGTGATTTTAAAGCTGAGGGAGGCTGGGATGCAGTTTGCGGCTGCCAGCGGCCGCCAGTGGGCCAGCATTGAGGCGGTGTTTGAGCCGGTGAAGGAGAAGATTTTTTACCTGTCTGACAACGGAGCATACGTGGGAATGTGCGGACGGAACCTGTTTTTAAATACGATTGACAGAGAGCTGATTCATGAGATGATCCGGGATATCCGGGCGGAGGGCCTTTCTGTGCTGCTCAGCGGACCGGATGTGGTTTATATGGAAGGGGATGATGACGAGTTTTATCACTGGCTGGTGGACGGCTATCAGTTCAGGGTAAAGCGGGTGGAGGATCTGATGAAGGTGGAGGATCAGTTTATCAAGATTTCCGCCTACAGAAAGCATGATGTGGAGCCGGCCACGAAGGGACTGCGGGAAAAGTACGGCAGCCGGTTAAAGATTACTATTTCCGGAGACATGTGGATGGACTGTATGGCAAAGGGCATCAATAAGGGCGAGGCGGTGAAGCTTCTCCAGGAGAGTCTTGGCATCAGTCCGAAGGAGACTATGGTGTTCGGCGACCAGCTGAACGACGTGGAGATGCTGAAGCAGGCGTATTACAGCTTTGCTGTAGGGAATGCCCGGCCGGAGGTGAAGGCTGTGGCGAGATTTGAAGCGGATGTGAATGTAAGAGACGGCGTATTGAAGATCTTAAAGCTGCTTCTATAGCGGTACAGGAGTTTCATAGATGATAAGATGGAAAAAGAGAATATGGGCGGCGGCGCTGTCTGCGGCGCTTATGGCAGGAGCTTCCGGCTACGGCGGCGGGATCCCCATTGTCTCGGAGGTGCGTGAGACAGAAGGATACCCGGATGCCCAGACGATGCTGATCATTGCCACGGAGGCGAACCGCTGTCGTCAGGTGTATACGGACCAGATCTGGCAGGTGAAGGTGGGGGCGGATGATGAGGATTTTCAGTCTTATCTGCTGGAGGAGATCCGGACCTTTTTAAAGGAGCTGAAAACCATGAATCTGCTGGCGGATGAGCGGGAGATCAGCCTGACCAGTCAGGAGCGGGAGCAGCTTGGAGAACTTTCCGGGGAGTATTATGATTCCCTGACCGCAGAGGACAAGGCCTATACGGGAGCAGGAGAGCAGGACGTGTACGATATGTATGAGGCCTATCACAGAGCCAACAAGCTGGTGGATGAGCTGACAAAGGACGTGGATCTGGAGATCAGCGACAGCGAGGCCAAGGTCATCCGGGTTCAGGAGATCCGTCTGACGGATCAGGCAAAGGCTCAGGAGCTCTACAGGCGGGTGACGGAGGAGGGAGCGGATTTTGCTTCCGTGGCCAGATCCATGTCGGAGGATGGAGCGACAGAAAAAGCCGTGGGACGAAGCGAGCGCAGCAAGGCGTATGAGGACGCGGTATTTTCCCTGGAAGCCGGGCAGATCAGCCAGGTGTTTGAGGACGGGGGCAGCTGGTATATCGTCAGATGTGCGGATGATTATGATGAGGAAGCGACGCTGGAGAGGAAAAACAGGCTGGCCCTGCAGAGGAAGAATCAGGCCTTCCGCCAGATTTATGATGCCTTTGCGGCAGAGCATCCGGTGGAGATCAGCGGAGATATCTGGGGATCGGTGTCATTGGCAGACAGCGGGGGTTCTGTTACAACAGATTTTTTTGAGCGCTATGCGGAGCGTATGGAATAGGCGCGGCGAAAAGATGAAATGAACGGGGAGAGGGATTATGGTTTCACTGAGGATGGAAGACTTAAAGAATTTTACGGCAGGCATGTTTGTGGGGGACATGTTTGACAGCTGGCTGGTGCGGGAGGCGAACATTGTCACCTTCAACAGCTTTACCATAGACGGAAGGATCCGCCAGGGCTATTATTCAGAACGGGAGCTGGAGGAAAACAAGATTGAGGAATTATCCTCCTGGAAGACCTTAAAGCCGGTCTGCTATGCGCTGATCAGGGGCAAAAAGCTTCCGGAAAGCTTTCAGATCACGCTGCAGATGGCCCCGGATGATGTGGAGGAGTTTCTGCGCAGCGCCCAGCTGGAGTTTACAGTGGATCAGGTTGCAGGACTTTATATGAATATCCGCTATGAGAACAATGTGCTCCGGTGCGTGACAGGCACCTCCCTTCACGTGTTTACCCTGGACAAGCAGATCGAGTACGAGTGGGACGAGGCTGCCAGACTTTATTTCAAGGACAGGAAGATCCCGTTTGTGGAGGAGTAAGAAAAAGAAAAGAGATTATCAGCACTCAATTCAAACGAGTGCTGATTTTTTGTTGACATTTTCCCGGAGGCGTATTAAAATAAACTCCAGAGCCTTCTGCCGGCAGCGGAGGGCGGAGAATATTGGACTATTTTGCGATAAGGAGAGATGACAGATGAGCAGCAGAACAGGCAATTTATCAATCAACAGTGAAAACATATTTCCAATTATTAAAAAGTGGCTGTACTCTGACCACGATATTTTCTATCGGGAGCTGGTATCCAACGGATGCGACGCGATTACAAAGCTGAAAAAGCTGGAGCTGATGGGCGAGTTTTCCAGACCGGAGGGAGAGGAGTACAAGATTCAGGTGACGGTGAATCCGGATGAGAAGACGATTACCGTTACGGACAACGGCCTTGGCATGACGGCGGAGGAGGTTGAGGAGTACATCAATCAGATCGCCTTTTCCGGCGCGCAGGACTTTCTGGAGAAATACAAGGACAAGGCCAATGAGGACCAGATCATCGGCCATTTCGGACTGGGCTTTTATTCCTCCTTTATGGTTGCGGACAAGGTGACCATTGACACCTGCTCCTACAAGGAGGGAAGCACGCCGGTACACTGGGAGTCTGACGGCGGCCTGACCTTCGAGATGAAGGACGGAGACAGAACAGAGCGGGGAACGTCCATTACCCTGTATTTAAATGAGGACAGCTATGAGTTCTCCAACGAGTACCGCGCAAGGGAGGTATTGGAAAAGTACTGCTCCTTCATGCCGGTGCCGATCTTTTTGGATAACGCCAAGGCGGAGCCTCAGTATGAGACTGTGGACAAGGAAGAGCTGACGGATAAGGATACGGTGGTTGAGACCGTGGTGGAGCCGGCCAAAACCGAGGAGAAGGAGAACGAAAACGGAGAGAAGGAAACCGTGGAGGTGGAGCCGGCTAAGGAGCGCTATAAGATTTTGAAGCGTCCGGCAGCTTTGAACGATGTGAACCCGCTGTGGAACAAGCATCCCAATGAGTGCACGGAGGAGGAGTACAGGGCCTTTTACCGCAAGGTATTTATGGATTACAAGGAGCCGCTGTTCTGGATCCATCTGAATATGGATTATCCGTTCAACTTAAAGGGAATCCTCTATTTCCCGAAGATCAACACGGAGTACGATTCCATTGAGGGAACCATCAAGCTTTACAACAATCAGGTGTTTATTGCGGACAATATCAAAGAGGTGATTCCGGAGTTTTTGATGCTGCTGAAGGGCGTCATTGACTGCCCGGATCTGCCGCTGAACGTATCGAGAAGCGCCCTGCAGAACGATGGCTTTGTAAAGAAAATCTCCGATTATATTACAAAGAAGGTTGCCGACAAGTTAAGCGGCATGTGCAAGACTGACCGGGAGACCTATGAGAAGTACTGGGACGATATTGCGCCCTTCATCAAATTCGGCTGCCTGAAGGATGAGAAATTTGCGGATAAGATGAACGACTACATTCTCTTTAAGAACCTGGACGGGAAGTATTTAACCCTGAAGGACTGCCTGGAGGAGAACAAGGAGAAGCATGAGAACACCATCTTCTATGTGACCGATGAGAAGGAGCAGAGCCAGTACATCAACATGTTTAAGGCGGAGGGCCTTGACGCGGTGATTCTGCCTCACAGCATTGACAGCCCATTTATCGGCCGTCTGGAGCAGAAGAACGAGGGACTGAAGTTTTTGCGGATCGACGCAGACTTAAACGACAGCTTTAAGGAGACTGTGGACGAGAAGGATGAGGAGTTCAAAAAGACGGCGGAGAGCCTGACGGAGATCTTTAAAAAGGCGCTTAAGAACGACAGGCTGGAGGTGAAGGTTGAGAAGCTGAAGGACGCGGCGGTATCCTCCATGCTGACCGTGTCTGAGGAGAGCCGCAGAATGCAGGATATGATGAAGATGTACAATATGTACGGTATGGATCCTTCCATGTTCGGCGGCATGGGAGAGACTCTGGTTCTCAACGCCAACAACAGGCTGGTGCAGTATGTTCTGGCCCATGCAGACAGCGCTGAGACGGAGAAGATCTGCGAGCAGCTCTATGATCTGGCCCTGCTGGCTCACGGCAGCTTAAGTCCGGAGCGGATGACGGCATTTATCGCCCGGAGCAACGAGATTATGCTGGAAAAGGCAGAAGCGTAATTGCTATTGAATTCCTGCGAATATATGCTATAATAAGTAGTAATGAAAACTACGTTTTGTAGGGGAATGATTTCGGAGGAATGATATGAGCTATAGAATTATCGGCGACAGCTGTCTGGATCTGACAGAGGAACTGAAAAAGGACAAGAGGTTTGTGACAGTTCCTCTGACGCTGCAGGTGGATGACGCCACGGTGATTGATGACGATACCTTTGACCAGAAGCGGTTCCTCAGGATGGTGAAGGAAAGCTTTAGCTGTCCCAAGTCGGCCTGTCCGTCTCCGGAGGCCTTTAAGGAGGCCATGGAGTGCGATGCGGACGATGTGTATGTGATTACTCTTTCCAGCCATTTAAGCGGCAGCTACAACAGCGCTGTTGTCGGCAGGGAGCTCTATGAGGAGGAGCACGGCGCAGGCACGAAGAATATTGTGATTCTGGACTCGGAGTCCGCGTCCGCGGGCCAGCTGAATATGGCGCTGGCAATCGTGGATATGTATGAAGAGGGCCTGGGTGTTAAAGAGATTTCAGAAAAGATTTTAAAGCAGCGCGCCGGTCAGGGCATCTATTTTGTGCTGGATACCCTGGAGTATCTTCGGAAGAACGGCAGGCTGACCGGCCTGCAGGCCTTTTTTGCAACGGCTCTCAACATCAAGCCGGTGATGGGGGCGGAGCGGGGCGTGATTGTCAAGCTTGACCAGGCGAGAGGCCTGAATAAGGCATACAGCCGGATGTGCGATATTGCGGTCAGGAACAGGAAGCACCTGGAGGCGGACAGGCTGGTGATCGCCCACTGCAACTGCCCGGACCGGGCGCAGCAGGTGAAGGCGGAGATGGAGAAGCGCGGAAGCTTTAAGGAGGTTGTGATTGCGGAGACTGCCGGCGTGGCCAGCATGTATGCCGGAGATGGCGGAATTGTTATGAGCGTCTGGGGTTAGGTACGGCAGCAGCCCTGGAAGATATGGCGTTCTTTTAAGCGTCTGGTGATGGTATTCAGCACCAGGCGCTTATTTGCGCTCCAGAGGGGAGCAATCAGCAGCGGCTTCGGCCCGTCTCCGGTGATTCTGTGGACAACCATGCCGGGAGGAAGCAGGGAAATACAGTCGCAGATCAGGTCAGCATATTCCTCCAGGGTCATGACCGGAAATGGATCTTGCCGGTACAGAGCGGCCAGATCGGTGCCCTCCAGCACATGAAGCAGCTGCAGCTTTATGCCCTGCAGCTGCTGGTCTGACAGCCAGGATACTGTCTGCAGCATTCTGGCGCGGTCCTCTCCGGGAAGGCCGAGAATGACGTGGACGATGGTTTCCAGGCCGAGGCGCTGCAGACGGTCCAGAGAGTCGGAAAAGCAGGAAAGCGGATATCCTCTGCGGATGAAGGCGGCAGTATCCTCGTGGATGGTCTGAAGCCCGAGCTCCACCCACACGGGCTTTTTTTCGTTTAAGGCAGATAAAAGCCCGAGAATCTCATCGGAGAGGCAGTCAGGCCGGGTGGCGATGGAAAGGGCCACGATCTGCGGGTGGGAGATGGCGGCAGAAAACAGCTGCTCCAGGTAGGAGACAGGCGCGTAGGTGTTGGTATAGGACTGGAAATAGGCGATATAGGCGCCGGGATTGGCGCGCATTTTCCCGCTGATGCGGCTGATGGCCTTTTCAATCCCGGAATACAGAAGCTCCGGAGAGCAGGATGCTGCAAAATCACCTGAGCCGCCTGCGCTGCAGAAGATGCAGCCGCGGCTTCCCAGGGTGCCGTCCCGGTTGGGGCAGGTCATGCCGCCGTCTAAGGCCAGCTTATATACCTTTGTGCCAAAGCGTCTTTTCATTTCAAAGTCAAGACTGTGGTAGGGCTTATTGTTCCAGTCCATGGGCGGTCTCCCTTCTTCGTTGTCGCAGGTGTTTTCATAAGGTCATGAATGAAGTTCATGATATCATAAACGGAATGGAGGAACAAGAGGAAGGATAGAAAATTGTAGGAAAAGCAAAAATATTCTATTGTCCCATTTCCGGGGAGTGTGATATAATTTTGACAGTGCCGGAACGGCAGAAGGGAAAACGGAGGATGGAAAGATGAAAGCAGCAGAATCATTGCAGTTATTGAAATCCAGAGAAGCCGCAGCGCTGATGGAGAAGCTGTACGGGCCGGATAAAGCCGCGGAGAACGCGGACCGTTACCGGGATATAATCCGCAAGTTTCAGAAGACCTTTGGAGACCAGGATATTTTGATGTTCAGCTCGCCGGGGCGCACGGAGATCAGCGGAAATCATACGGATCACAACCACGGCAGAGTGCTGGCAGGCAGCATCAATCTGGACTGCGCAGGCGTCGCGGCAAAGAACGGCACAGACCAGGTGAATATTATCAGTGAAACCTTTAATCAGAATATTACCATAGATTTAAAGAATTTAAAGCCAAGTGAGAAAAAGGCGGGAACGGCGGATCTGATCCGCGGCCTGCTCCAGGGCTTTAAGGAACAGGGCTTCCAGGTGGGCGGCTTTGACGCCTATATTACCAGCAACGTGATCAGCTCAGCAGGAGTGAGCTCCTCCGCAGCCTTTGAGATGCTGCTCTGCTCCATGCTGAACCGGTTTTTCAACGGAGGCAGGATGGATACCGTGGCCTATGCTCATGTCGGAAAATACGCAGAAAACGTATACTGGGACAAGGCGTCCGGGCTGCTGGATCAGATGGCCTGCGCCGTGGGCGGCCTGATCACCATTGACTTTTTGAATCCGGCGTCTCCTGCAGTGGAGAAAATTGATTTTGATTTTGCTTCACAGAATCACAGCCTGATTATTGTGCAGACGGGGAGAGGCCATGCGGATCTGAGCGCGGATTATTCTTCTGTTCCTGCGGAGATGAAGAAGGTGGCCGAGTATTTCGGCAAGGAGGTCTGCGCGGAGCTGACGGAGCAGCAGCTGATTGACCATATTCAGGAGGTCCGGGCGTATGCGGGAGACCGTTCTGTGCTGAGAGCCCTTCATTTCTTTGAGGAGAATAAGCGGGTGGACGCCATGGTGGCTGCGTTAAAGGAGAACCGGTTTGAGGATTTCCTGAGAGGGATCACAGAGTCCGGCAATTCCTCCTGGAAGTGGCTGCAGAACTGCTTTACCAACGCAGCCTGCCAGGAGCAGGGAATTACCGTGGCGCTGGCGCTGACAGAGCTGTTTATCAGGGAAAAGAAAAAAGGCGCCTGCAGAGTTCACGGCGGCGGCTTTGCCGGTGTGATTATGGCCATGCTGCCCAATGACATTGTGGACGAGTACATTTCCTATATTGAGAAAGCCCTGGGCGAGGGCAGCGCGTACAGGATGAGCATCCGGCCGTACGGCGCAGTCTGTGTCAATGATATTATGTAAGGCCGGGCAGCGGCAGCCGGAATTTGCCTGAGAGAGAAAAGCAGGCAGAAGGATTTTTGCTGCCCTTGTGCAGCAGTGCCGGGAATACCGGATATAACAGAGAGCACGTTTGAGAGCGAAGGGAGAAGTAAGCATGAACTTATCAGAGAGAATTGTTTCTGCCTGCGGGAAATGTGTGGCAGACTGCAGCGATCAGGAGCTGTATGAGGGGCTTATGGCCCTTGTGCAGGAGGAGGCGCAGAAGAGGGAATCTGCAGCGGGCAGGAAAAAGGTTTATTATATTTCCGCGGAGTTCCTGATTGGGAAGCTTCTGTCCAACAACCTGATTAACCTGGGCTGGTATGATGAGGTGCGCAAGATACTGGCGGCCGCCGGAAAGGACATCTGCGCCGTTGAGGAGCTGGAGCCGGAGCCATCCCTTGGAAATGGAGGACTGGGGCGGCTGGCGGCCTGCTTTCTGGATTCCATGGCCACGCTTGGATTAAACGGAGACGGTATCGGGCTCAACTATCATCTTGGGCTTTTCAAACAGGAGTTTGAGGATGAGCTTCAGAAAGCGGAGCCGAATCCGTGGATCGGGAAGAAAAGCTGGCTGATCCGCAGAGACAATGCCTATCCGGTGTCCTTCGGCAAGCTGACGGTGACCGCTCATCTCTACGATATAGCGGTGACCGGCTATGAAAACAGAACGAATCTTCTTCATCTGTTTGACCTGGATACGGTGGACGAGGGGATTGTAAAGAACGGCATCGATTTTGACAAGACGGATATCAGGAAGAATCTGACGCTGTTCCTCTATCCGGACGACAGCGATGAGGACGGAAGAAAGCTGCGGATCTACCAGCAGTATTTTATGGTCAGCGCCGGCGCCCAGTATATTCTGGACGAGTGCGTCAGCAGGGGCAGCAGCCTGCATGACCTGCAGGATTACGCGGTGATCCAGATCAACGACACCCATCCGTCCATGGTGATTCCGGAGCTGATCCGCCTGCTGACCGAGCGAGGGATTTCCTTTGACGAGGCGGTGGAAATTGTATCGAAGACCTGCGCCTACACCAACCACACGATTCTGGCGGAGGCCCTGGAAAAATGGCCGATTGCCAGCTTAAAAGAGGTGGTGCCGCAGCTTGTGCCGATCATTGAGATTCTGGACGACCGGGTGCGGAGAAAATTCCAGGATGAATCTGTCGCCATCATCGATGGAAAGGATCTGGTCCATATGGCTCATATGGACATTCATTACGGATTCAGCGTCAACGGGGTGGCCTATCTGCACACGGAGATTTTGAAAAAAAGCGAGCTGAAGAATTTTTACCGTCTGTATCCGGAGAAGTTCAACAACAAGACAAACGGCATTACCTTCCGCCGCTGGCTGATGCACTGCAATCATGCCCTGGCGGACTGTATTACGGCAGTCATCGGCGATGGCTGGAGGAAGGACGCGATGGAGCTGGAAAAGCTGGCTGACAGGGCGGACGATAAGCTCCTGGAGCGGCTGCTGGCCATCAAGCAGGAGAATAAGGCGGCCCTGGCTGCGTATCTGAAGGAAACGCAGAATGTGGAGATTGACGAGAACTCCATTTTTGACATTCAGATCAAACGGCTTCACGAGTACAAGCGGCAGCAGATGAATGCGCTGTATGTCATTCATAAGTATCTGGAGATTAAAAAGGGAAAGAAGCCGTTGCGTCCCATTACGGTGATTTTCGGCGCGAAGGCGGCGCCTGCGTATGTGATCGCGAAGGACATTATCCACCTGATTCTGTGCCTGCAGAAGCTGGTGAACGGGGATCCGCAGGTAAGCCCGTGGCTGAAGGTGGTTATGGTGGAGAATTACAACGTGTCAAAGGCGGAGAAGCTGATTCCGGCCTGCGATATTTCCGAGCAGATTTCCCTGGCTTCCAAGGAGGCCAGCGGCACCGGCAATATGAAGTTTATGTTGAACGGCGCGGTGACGCTGGGAACGATGGACGGCGCGAATGTGGAGATCGCGGAGCTGGTGGGAAAGGAGAATATTTATATTTTCGGAGAATCCAGCGAGACGGTGATCAGTCACTATGAGAAGGCGGATTACGTATCCAGGAAGTATTACGAAAAGGATCCAGATATCAGGGAGGCAGTGGATTTTATTGTAGGCAGGGAGCTTATGGCCATTGGACACAAGGAGAATCTGGAGCGTCTTTATAAGGAGCTTCTGAATAAGGACTGGTTCATGACCCTTCTTGACTACAGAACCTATGCGGACGCCAGGGAGCAGGCATATAAGGATTATGAGAACCGGACTGCCTGGGCGAAAAAGATGCTGGTAAATATCAGCAGAGCCGGGTATTTTTCATCAGACAGAACCATTGAGGAGTATAACCGGGATATCTGGAAGTGTCTTTCGTAAGCAGGCAGGAGGTGCGGATCTGTTTACAACAGAAAGACTGTGGACTTTCCAGCGAGAATAGTGTTTGTGTTTTAAAGCGGAAAGCGGTATATTCGGACTGGCAGAAATGACCGCATCCTCCTGCCAGGCAAAGCCTGGCAGGAAGACGCGCCGTTCTGAACAATTACGAAACAACGGACATGATTCGCCTGCGGCGAATCTCCACTGTGAAGGGGAATATATGGCTACACAGCAAATCAAAAATCCGGTTCTGAAAAAGCTTGCGGAATATGGGCTGATTACAGTCAGTATCTGGATTATGGTGGTGGGAATTTATTTTTTCAAGTTTCCCAACAACTTTGCATTTGGAGGTGTGACCGGCTTTTCCTCCGTATTCAGCAGGCTGACCGGATGGTCTGCCAGTGATTTTACCTTTGTGGTGAATACGGGGCTTTTGGTAATCGGCTTTTTATTTCTGGGGCGCGATGTGGGAATCAAGACGGTTTACGCCAGTATGGTGATGTCTGTCAGTCTGTCAGCGCTGGAGCGGATTTATCCGGTCTATTCGCCGATGACCGATGAACCGCTTCTTGAGCTGATCTTTGCCGTGTTTCTTCCGGCGTTCGGCTCTGCGATCCTGTTTAATATCGGGGCTTCCAGCGGCGGAACAGATATTATTGCGATGATTTTGAAACGCCACAGCAGTCTGAACATTGGAAGCGCGCTGTTTTTTGTGGACGCGTCCTCTGTGGCGATGGCATTTTTTGTGTTTGGCCCGACAACCGGCTTATTTTCCTGCCTGGGACTGATGGCAAAGTCTCTGGCCATCGACGGGATGATTGAGAATATCAACCTCTGCAAGTGCTTTAATATCATATGCGAGGATCCGGATCCCATCTGCAGCTACATTATTCATGAGCTGCACAGAAGCGCCACGGTGTATAAGGCACAGGGGGCATTTTCTCATCACAACAAGACGGTGATTATGACGACCATGAAGCGCGGACAGGCAGTAAAGCTGCGCAATTATATCCGAAGGGCGGAACCCTCGGCATTTATCCTGATTTCCAATTCCAGCGAGATTATCGGAAAGGGATTTCTGACCAACTAGGGCGGCATCAGGAAGACACCCGGCAGGCTCCGGCGTCATATAGTGGAAGTATCATGGAATATCTGCTGTATGAGGAGGAGCCTTATGAAACCGGATACAGGGATGCCTGTCAGCAGGCGTCAGCGGGAATATATAGAAAAAGAACAGCTGCATAAGAGAAGGGTGGCGGTCTGCAGGATGATGCTGCTGGTGCTGCTGCTTGCCATATGGGAACTCTGCACGAGCCTGGGAATGATAGACGATTTCATTTTCAGTTCTCCGTCCAGGGTTCTTCTCTGTTTCTGGGAGATGGTGCAGGACGGAAGTATTTTTGGCCATGTGGGAATTACCCTGTTTGAAACGCTGGCCAGCTTTTTTGTTGTGGCGGCGGCAGGCATACTGGCGGCGGTGGCGCTTTGGTCGAGCCGCAGCGCGGCGGAGGTTCTGGAGCCGTATCTTGTGATGCTGAACAGTCTGCCGAAATCTGCGCTGGCGCCGATTTTGATTGTCTGGCTGGGCAATCATATCCATACCATCATTGTGGCGGCAGTTTCGGTCGCCTTGTTTGGATCCATTCTGACGCTGTATACCGGTTTTCAGTCCATGGATCCGGAGAAATACAGGCTGATCCGCTCTCTGGGCGGCAGACGCAAGGATGTGCTGACGAAGGTTCTGCTGCCGGGTTCTGTGCCGTTGATTATCAGCAACATGAAGGTAAATGTGGGACTGTGTCTGGTAGGCGTAATCATCGGGGAGTTTCTGGCTGCGCAAAGGGGGCTGGGATATCTGATTATTTATGGAAGCCAGGTGTTTAAGCTGGATCTGGTGATGATGTCGATTGTGATTCTGTGTCTGGTGTCGGCTGCTCTGTATCAGGGAATTGCCCTGCTGGAAAAGCGGTTCGGCCGGATGGCCGGACACGGGCGGAACTGAGGACAGCCGGGAGAATGAAAGGGAAAAGAAAATGCGCTGCGGCGCGGCTGCGGCAGGAAGGAAGGGCCGGAGGCCGGAGTATATTACTCCGTCTCCGGCCCTTCCTTCAGCGTCCGCCACAGCTGGTCAAAATAGCCGGAAAATTCCGGAGCGTTCCGCCTTTTTAACGGGCTTTTGTATTCTTTGCCGAAGGTCAGCGGGAAAACAGCCTTTACGGAAGCTGGGCGGCTGGACAGCACGATTACCCGGTCGGCTGTGCTGATGGCTTCCGACAGGTCATGGGTAATCAGAACGGCAGTTTTTCCGGATTCCCGGATCAGGCTGCTGATGTCGTCGCATACGGAAAGCCTTGTCTGATAATCGAGAGCGGAAAATGGTTCATCGAGAAGCAGCAGATCCGGCTTTAATGCCAGAGTGCGGATTAATGCGGCCCGCTGGCGCATGCCGCCGGAAAGCTCTGACGGCCGGGAATGTTCAAAGCCCTTCAGGCCGTAGGCAGCCAGCATCTGCCGCAGACGGACGCCGGAGTCCCTGTTCAGCTTTTTCTGGATTTCCAGACCAAGAGATACGTTGCCGTAGATGGTCCGCCATTCAAAAAGATGATCCTTCTGAAGCATATAGCCGATGGCCTGACCGGACTGTGCAATGGGAACGCCGTCTATGAGAACGGAGCCCTCCTCCGGCTCCAGAAGGCCGCAGAGCAGGGACAACAGGGTGGATTTTCCGCAGCCGGAGGGACCGACCACCGCCAGAAATTCTCCTGCGGGGACAGAAAAGGAAATATGGGAAAGGGCCGGGGTTTCGCCGTCCGTCGTGTGGTAGGAGTAGCAAATATCCCGTGCCTCGAGCTTTGGTTTCATAGGGAACCTCCTGATTGATAAAAATTTGCGTTCAGGCGCTGCCATATAATAGCCTATGAGAAAGAGGGGCGGGAAGTACCGGCACGAGACAGGAACGGCCGGCTTTCCTGCATGGCGGCGATTCGCCGCAGGCGAATCATGTCCGCTTGACAAGCAGGCTGGAAATTCTTAAAATAGAATCCAAAGCAGCTGCGGACAAGCGGCAGCTGGAAGCCGGAAAAGGAGGCGGAGCTATGGAGGAAGTGTATCCCAATATATTTCAGCAGACCATCAGATATCCGGGCCAGTGGGTGATAGCCAGGAATCTTCTGGTGGTGCGGCAGCCGGGAAGGAGCCTGATGGTAGATACAGCCATGAATCTGCCGCAGGATACGGAGTTTGTGGTGAAGATGCTAAAGGAGCTGGGCATCAGTTATCAGGAGCTTGACGTGTTTATCACCCACGACCATCCGGACCACAGCGGTCTTGTGGGATTTTTTGCGGA
>JAUNGW010000003.1:0-21946 GCA_030524245.1 Eubacteriales bacterium | reverse complement strand
GGGATCCAGGATTTTCATGAATCCGGATGAGATGAAAAAACGGGCGGATCTGCGCCACTGCTATCTGTCGGACGCGGCCACAAGAACGGAGAGCCTGCGGACGGTGGGCGTTACGCCGGAGCATACGCCGGAGGTTTATAAAACCATTCTGGAATATACGGAGAGAGCCCATGAGCAGTGGGGCTCCCAGCAGGATTTTGATTTTATTCCGACGCCGCCGGGAACGGTGCTGGACTACGGTCAGTTCCATTTCCAGGTGGTGCCTTTGCGGGGACATACCAACGGCCAGTGCGGGCTTTATGAGCCGGAGCACAGGCTTTTCTTCTGCGGAGATCAGATTATGACGGATATTGTTCCGATTGTCTGCACTCAGTATAAAAACTGGGGGATGCTGAAAAGCTATCTGAATTCTCTGGACGAGATGAAGCACAAATATGCGGACTGCAGATTTTTGTCAGCCCACGGAGGACCGATCCGGGATATCTGCAGGGAGGCGGACCGGGTGATTCTTGGATATATGGATAAATGCATGATCATGAAGCATGTGCTGGAGGAGAACGGCGGAAAGCTGACCACCAGAGACGTGGGGGTGCGGGCTTACGGGCGCAGTCTGGGACCGCCGGATTACCAGCATTTTATGTCCTGCACGCAGATCTGGGTGAAGACCTTTTCCTGTCTGGAATATCTGTACGGGGAGGGCTTTATCAGGCGTTCGGAAAAGGATGGGATTCTGTACTGGGAAGCCCTGCATGAATAACAGAAAGAGAGTATAAAATTATGGAACAATCAGGCTGCGGCTGTCTTTACGGAATTGGAGTGGGGCCGGGTGATCCGGAGCTTATGACGGTGAAGGCTATAAGGGTGATCCGCCGGTGCGGCGTTATTTTTGCCCCCGGGAAGGGGGAGACTGAGAGCGTGGCCTATGGGATTGCCTTAAAGGCGGTTCCGGAGCTGGGGGAAAAGCCCCGGCGTTTTGTGGATATTCCCATGGTTCATGACCGGGCGGCTGTGGAGAAGGCTTATGATGAGGCGGCGGATCAGGTGGAAGTATTTTTAAGGCAGGGGGAGGACGTGGGATTTCTCAACCTGGGCGATGTGACGCTGTATGCCACTTACCTGCATATCCACAGAAGACTTCTGGCGAGAGGCTGTCGGGCGGAGCTGATCAACGGCATACCTTCCTTCTGCGCGGCGGCGGCAGCCTTTCATACAGGGCTTGCGGAGGGCCATGAGCAGCTTCATATCCTGTCGAAGCCGGGACAGGCGGCAGAGGGAATCCTGCTGCCGGGAACCAAGGTGGTTATGAAAAGCGGGCGCGGAATGAAGGACGTGGCAGAGGCGGTCAAAAAAAGCGGGCAGCAGGTGTTCCTTGCGGAGAACGTGGGAATGGACGGAGAAAGGCTGGCCTGCGGACCGGAGGCCATGACCGGGCAGGAGGGGTATTATACCCTGCTGATCGTGAAGGATAAAAAAGAAGACGAAGATTAGAAAGGCGGCGGCAGCCGGATAAAGCATATGAGAGAACAGGAAACCTATCTGATTTATGTGGTCGGCATGGGGCCGGGAGACGTCCGGCAGATGACCGGGGAGGCAAGGGCGGCGCTGGAGCAGAGCGATGTGATTGTCGGCTATACCGTATACGCGGAGCTTTTGAAAGCGGAGTTTCCGGAAAAGGAATATGTGACCACGCCCATGCGCCAGGAGGAAAGGCGCTGCAGGCTTGCCTTTGATACAGCCATGACAGGAAAGCGTACCGCTATGGTGTGCAGCGGGGATGCCGGGGTTTACGGCATGTCCGGCCTGATGCTGGAGATCGGACAGGAGTATCCGCAGTGCCGGGTGAAGGTGATCGGCGGCGTTACGGCGGCCCTGTCCGGGGCGGCTGTGCTTGGGGCACCGCTGATTCATGATTTTGCGGTGATCAGCCTGAGCGATCTTCTGACGCCCTGGGAGAAGATTGAGAAGCGGCTGCGGTGCGCGGCTGCCGCCGATTTTGTGATCTGCATCTACAATCCGGCAAGCAGGAAGCGGGCGGATTATCTGCGGCGGGCCTGCGAAGCGGTGATGGAGGAGACCGGGGGAGACCGTGTCTGCGGCGTGGTGCGCCAGATTGGCCGGGAGGGCGAGGAGATGGAGCTTATGCCGCTTTCCGGGCTGCGTGACTATAAGGCCGACATGTTTACAACGGTATTTATCGGGAATTCCGAAACACAGGTGATCGGGGGCCGTATGGTAACGCCGAGAGGCTACCGGCTTGAGGAAACTGCCGGACGGGAGATTTCAGTCAGAGAAGGAAGCGAGGACTCCGCGAAAGATGGGAATGGAACAGTATTATAAAAATCAGCTGGACTGCCTGTGCAGCCGCGTAAAGCCTGCGGACCGGCAGTCCATGGAAGCGGCGCGCCGCCATTGGAACGGCATTGCAAAGCCGATAGACGGACTGGGCCGGATGGAAGAGCTGATCATCAGGATCGCGGGCATATGCCGCAGTGAGGAAATCTCTCTGGACCGGAAGGCTGTGGTGGTGTTTTGCGCCGACAACGGCGTGGTGGCCGAGGGGGTGACCCAGACCGGCAGCGAGGTGACTGCCGTGGTTGCGGATAATATTGCCCGCGGGACTGCCAGCGTCAACCGGATGGCCCTTGTGGCGGGAGCAGATGTGATTCCCGTGGATATGGGGGTGGCAGGAATGCTGACAGAGCCGGGGATCCGAAGCTGCAAAATCGCCCCGGGCACGGGCAATATCCGCCGGGAGCCGGCCATGACTATGGAGCAGGCGCTGGAGGCGGTGCATACGGGAATCGCCCTGGCGGGAGAGCTGGCTGACGCCGGCTATCATCTGCTGGCCGTGGGCGAGATGGGCATCGGCAACACAACCACCGCCAGCGCTGTGTCCTCCGTTCTTCTGGGATGTCCGCCCGAAGCGGCGACAGGCCGCGGGGCCGGGCTTTCCGGGGAAGGGCTGGAACGGAAAATTCAGGTGGTAAAGGATGCGGTAAGGCTTCACAATCCGGATCCCAGACAGCCGATGGAGGTGCTGGCGGCTCTTGGCGGCTTTGATCTGGCGGCTATGACAGGCCTGCTTCTTGGCGGCGCCGTTTACCGGATTCCTGTGGTGCTGGACGGGATGATTTCCGCGGCGGCGGCGCTTCTTGCAAAGGCGCTCTGTCCGGCGGCGGCGGATTACATGCTGCCGTCCCACCTGGGGAAGGAGCCTGTCTGCGCCATGGCCATGGAACGGCTGGGATTTTCGCCGGTCATTCACGGGCGGCTGGCTTTAGGGGAGGGAACCGGAGCGGTGATGCTGTTTCCCCTGCTCGATATGGCGGCGGCTGTATATGAGGAGAACAGCACCTTCGCGGATATTCAGATCGATGCCTATGAGGATTTTTCACGGAAATGAAAACGCATCATAATGGTTCAGGACAGAGAGGGAGAAAGCTATGGTACATTTTATCGGAGCAGGGCCGGGGGATCCGGAGCTGCTCACCATAAAGGGAAAGAGGCTGATCGATGAAGCGGACGTGATTATTTACGCCGGTTCGCTGGTTAATCCCCAGGTGCTCGCGGGTGCGCGGCCGGATGCGGCGGTTTATGACAGCGCCTCCATGACGCTGCCGGAGGTGATTGCGGTTATGAAGGCGGCGGAGGAGGAAGGGAAAACCACCGCCCGGGTGCATACCGGGGATCCGTCTGTGTACGGCGCCCACCGGGAGCAGATGGCAGAGCTGGACCGTCTGGGCATTTCCTATGATATAGTGCCTGGCGTCAGCTCCTTTCAGGCGGCGGCGGCCAGCCTGCGGCGGGAATACACCCTTCCCGGCGTCAGCCAGACGGTGATTCTTACCAGGATGGAGGGGCGCACACCCGTGCCGGAGCGGGAGCAGATCGAGGCGCTGGCGGCTCACCAGAGCACGATGGTGATCTTCTTAAGCGTCGGTGAGATTGAGCGGCTGTGCAGGAGACTGGCGGACGGCGGATACCCGGAGGACACTCCGGCGGCAGTGGTCTGTAAGGCGTCCTGGAAAGATGAGAAAATTGTAGCAGGAACCCTTTCTGATCTGCCGGGAAAAGTGCGGGCAGCAGGCATTACAAAGACGGCGCTGGTGACTGTGGGAAGATTTCTGGGAGATGAGTTTGAACTCTCAAAGCTGTATGACAGGCATTTCAGCCATGGATACCGGCAGGCAGATGCAGACAGGAAGGACGGATAAGACAGATGGCGGCAGGCATCATGATTCAGGGTACTATGTCAAATGCGGGAAAGAGCTTTCTGGCGGCGGCGTTATGCCGGATTTTTAATCAGGACGGCTTTCGGACGGCGCCGTTTAAATCCCAGAATATGGCGCTGAATTCCTATATTACCGGGGACGGGCTGGAGATCGGCCGGGCCCAGGCCATGCAGGCGGAGGCGGCGGGGACCACGCCGGAGGCGGAGATGAATCCGATCCTTTTAAAGCCCACCAGCCACATGGGAAGCCAGGTAATTGTCATGGGCGAGGTTTACGGCAGTATGAAGGCCATGGATTATTACCGGCGGAAGCCGGAATTTATTCCCGTTATAAAAGAGGCCTATAAGCGGCTGGAGAGCCGGTATGACGTGATCGTCCTGGAGGGGGCGGGAAGTCCGGCGGAAATCAATCTTCGGGACAACGATATTGTGAATATGGGAATGGCGCAGATGGCGGACGTACCGGTGCTTTTGGTGGGCGACATTGACAGAGGCGGCGTGTTCGCCTCTCTTTACGGAACGGTCAGCCTGCTGCGCCCGGAGGAAAAAAGGCGGATAAAGGGCCTGATTATTAACAAGTTCCGCGGCGATGCGGAGATCCTAAGACCGGGGCTTCGCATGATTGAGGAGCTGCTTCACATACCGGTGGTGGGCGTGATTCCCATGGAGGAAATCGACCTGGATGATGAAGACAGTCTGTCAGAGCGGCTGGACTGTGGATATTGCGGTGCGGAATTGGAGCATATGGTGGATATTGCAGTGATCCGCCTGCCTCACATTTCCAATTTTACGGATTTTAATCCGCTGGAACAGATCCCGGGGGTGTCTCTGCGGTATGTGGACCGGACGGAGCGGCTGGGAACGCCGGATCTGGTGATTCTGCCGGGAACAAAGAATACCATGGGCGATTTATCCTGGCTGCGGGAGTCGGGGCTTGAGGCGGCGCTGCTGCGCCTGTCGGAGGAAAAGAAGACGCCTGTTATGGGGATCTGCGGGGGCTATCAGATGCTGGGAAAGCAGCTGTATGACCCGGAGGGCGCGGAGGCCGCGCCTGGAAGCGTCGTGCGCGGAATGGGGCTTCTGGCGGCGGAGACGGTTTTCGCGCCGGAGAAGACCCGCAGGAGAATCAGCGGGGAAATGAGCCGCTGCGCCGGGCCTTATAAGGCGGCGGAGGGACTGAAGCTGGAGGGATATGAGATCCATATGGGCGCGACGGAGATGGCCGGAGACGGGGACTGCGTCTGGACCATCGCCCTGTCGGACGGCCGCCGGGACGGGCTGATGCGCCGGGACGGACTTGTGTTCGGCACCTACCTCCACGGAATTTTCGACAACGATCAGTGGACGGAGCTTCTTGTAAAGGCCCTGGCGGCCAAAAAGGGCGTTGCCCTGGAATCGCCGGTGCAGAGCAGGGAAGCGTACCGGCAGCAGCAGTATGACAAGCTGGCGGATCTGGTGCGCCGAAGCCTGGATATGGAGCAGATTTACCAGATCATGGGCCTTGGCGGAAATGTGGAGGCATCAGAAAAACCATGTCCGCCGGTTCAGAAAACATGGACGGCGCCGGAGGCCATAGAGGCCCGCAGCATGGAAATCATCCAGACAGAGATGCCGGAGGGCCGGTGGACAGCCGGGGAGCTGGCCGTTGTGAAGCGGTGCATCCATACCTCGGCAGACTTTGATTACGCGGAAAATCTTTATTTTTCTCCGGGAGCGGTGGAGCGGGCGCTGGAGCTTTTCGGCGGAGGAACAGGGTTTACCATTGTGACGGATACCAATATGGCGGCTTCCGGGATCAACAAGACGGCGCTGAAGCAGCTGGGCGGCCAGGTGCACTGCTTTATGGCGGATCCGGACGTGGCGGCGGAGGCGGCTGAACGAGGCGTTACAAGAGCCACAGTCAGCATGGAGCACGCGGCGCGCCTTTCCGGGCCGGTGGTTTTTACCATTGGAAACGCCCCCACGGCGCTGATCCGTCTTCATGAGATGATTGAAGCGGGGCAGCTTCATCCGGACTTTATCATTGCGGTTCCGGTGGGCTTCGTCAATGTGGTGGAATCCAAGGAGCTGATTGTGAAGGGGCAGGTTCCCTGCATTGTGGCCAGAGGACGCAAGGGAGGAAGCAATATTGCGGCGGCGGTCTGCAACGGGCTGATGTATCAGCTGACAAGGAGGAAAAGCGTATGACACAGGTGACAGCAGAGGAGATTCTTCCGGGAATTTACAGGATCCCGGTGCCGTTAAGCGGCAATCCCTTAAAGGAGCTAAACAGCTATTGTATCCGTGGGGAACGTAATCTTCTGGTAGATACGGGCTTCCGGACGGAGGAATGCCGGACGGCTGTGGAGGAAGGGCTTCAGTCTGTGGGTATTTCCATGGAGAATACAGATATTCTGCTGACCCATCTTCATGCGGACCACTCCGGCAGCGCCCCGGATCTGATCCGGCCGGGAAACAGAGTGTATTTAAGCAGGACAGACATCGCCTATATGAAACGGGGACAGCTGGCGGCCGGTGGTCATGAGCTGCATCAGCTGCAGAAGGAACGGCTTCTGCGCCATGGCATTTCACGGTCTTTGGCGGATGAGATGATGGAGACCACGCCGTCAAGGAAGCTGGCCGGCAGAGCAGGGTTTTCCGACTATACGCCCCTGGATGAGGGGGATGTGCTGGAGGCGGGAGAGTACCGGCTTAAGGCCATCAGCACGCCGGGCCATACGCCGGGACATATGTGCTTTTCTGTCGTAGGAACCGGCGCGATGATAACCGGGGATCATGTGCTGTTCGACATTTCTCCCAATATTACAAACTGGGCGGACGTGGAGGATTCTCTGGGAGATTACCTGAAAAGCCTTGATAAAATAGATCAATATACCGTAACCGTCCCTCTGCCGGGTCACAGAAAGCCCGGGGATTTCCACCAGCGGATCCGGGAGTTAAAGGAGCACCACAGAGTGCGCCTGGAGGAGTGCCAAAATGTGATAAAAGGCCTTGGAAAGGCCTGTCTCTACGATATTGCCGGCGGCATGAGCTGGCGGATCCGGGCGGCGGACTGGGATTCATTTCCGGCGGCCCAGCGATGGTTTGCGCTGGGGGAATGCCTGGCACATATTGATCATCTGGTTCTGGAGGGAAGGGTCCGCAGGGTGGAGACGAGCGGGGGGATTTATTACGAGGCATAGGACGGAGCAGCAGGGATTATATTAGTTCTTGCATTTTCCGACAAAAATAATTATAATAGTTCCATAATTACGCTCAAAAAGGTGGCTTTTCTATGGCAGAAAAAGAGATGGAAAGAGAAAAGGAAAAGGATGTGGACATTGTGCTGGAGGCCCCGCCGGCGTTTACCAGCCCGGAGGTGCTTTACCAGGATCTGGTGAACAGCATCAGGAAGTATCATCCGTCCGATGACATTTCCCAGATAGAAAAAGCATACAGGATCGCAAGTGAGGCTCATAAGGACCAGAAGCGCAAATCGGGTGAACCATATATCATTCACCCGCTTTGTGTTGCCATTATTCTGGCGGATCTGGAGCTTGACAAGGAGACGATTATCGCCGGTATTCTCCACGATGTGGTGGAGGATACGGCCATGACCCTGGATCAGGTGGAGCAGGAGTTTGGCGGCGAGGTGGCGCTTTTGGTGGACGGTGTTACAAAGCTGACCCAGATTTCCAAGTCCATGGATAAGGTGGAGCTGCAGGCGGAGAACCTGCGGAAGATGTTTCTGGCTATGGCCAAGGACATCCGGGTGATTCTGATTAAACTGGCGGACCGTCTGCACAATATGCGGACGCTCCAGTTCAAACGGCCGGAAAAGCAGAAGGAGACGGCCCGGGAGACCATGGAGATCTATGCTCCTATTGCGCATCGTCTCGGCATTTCAAAAATCAAGGTAGAGCTTGACGATCTCTCCTTAAAATATCTTGAGCCGGAGGTTTATTACGATCTGGCGGAGAAGATTTCCCTGCGCAAGGATGCCAGGGAGGCCTTTGTGAAGAGTATTGTGGACGAGGTGTCCGCCCATATGAAGGAGGCGGGCATTGACGCCAAGGTGGACGGACGGGTGAAGCATTTTTTCAGCATCTATAAAAAGATGGTGAATCAGCAGAAGACCCTGGATCAGATCTATGATCTGTTTGCGGTGCGGATTCTTGTGGATACGGTGAAGGACTGCTACGCGGCCCTTGGGGTGATCCATGAGCTGTACAAGCCGATTCCGGGCCGGTTCAAGGACTATATTGCCATGCCGAAGCCCAATATGTACCAGTCTCTGCACACCACGCTGATCGGCAGCAACGGACAGCCCTTTGAGATTCAGATCAGAACCTATGAGATGCACCGGACGGCAGAGTACGGTATTGCGGCTCACTGGAAATATAAGGAGAGCGGCAGCGGAAAGATCGCCGCCGGAGACGAGGAGGCGAAGCTGTCCTGGCTGCGCCAGATTCTGGAATGGCAGAAGGATACAGACGATTCCAAAGAATTCCTCAGCATGGTGAAGGGAGATCTGGATCTGTTTTCCGACAGCGTGTACTGCTTTACGCCCACCGGCGATGTGAAGAATCTGCCCAGCGGATCCACACCCATCGATTTTGCCTATTCCATCCACAGCGCGGTAGGCAACAAGATGGTTGGAGCCAGAGTCAACGGAAAGCTGGTGACCATCGATTACGTAATCCAGAACGGGGACCGGGTGGAGATTATCACATCCCAGAACTCCAAGGGACCAAGCCGTGACTGGCTGTCGCTGGTCAAGAGTACCCAGGCGAAGAATAAGATCAACCAGTGGTTTAAGAACGAATTAAAAGAAGACAACATTCTCCGGGGCAAGGAGATGATCGAGCGCTACTGCAAGACGAAGGGCATCAATTTCCCGGAGCTTAACAAACCGGAATTCCAGGAAAAGGTGATGGCGCGTTATGCTTTTAAGGACTGGGAGTCCGTGCTTGCTTCCATCGGCCATGGCGGCCTGAAGGAGGGCCAGGTCATCAACAAGATGCTGGACGAGAAGGCCAAGAAGCAGAAAAAGGAAGTAAACGACAAGACAATCCTGGACGGCATTGAGGAGATGACCTCCAAGATGCCGGAGGCGAAGAAGTCAAAGAGCGGCATTGTTGTAAAGGGAATCCACGATGTGGCAGTCCGGTTTTCCCGGTGCTGCAGTCCGGTGCCGGGAGACGAGATTGTGGGCTTTGTCACCAGAGGACGGGGCATTTCCATCCACAGGACAGACTGCATCAATATCATCAATCTTCCGGAGGATGAGCGGGTGCGGCTGATTGACGCCGAATGGCAGAAAAAGGAACAGGACAACAGCCAGGAGCGCTATTCCACAGAGATTCAGATTTATGCCAACAACAGAATCGGGATGTTTGTGGATATATCAAAGGTATTCACAGAACGCCAGATCGACATCACCTCCATGAACGTGCGTACCAGCAAGCAGGGGGAGGCAACAATTATCATGACCTTCGATATTCACGGGGTCGAGGAATTGAACCGCCTTACAGACAAGCTGAGACAGATCGAGGGCGTGCTGGACATCAGAAGGACTGCGGGGTAATATACGCAGTTTTTCTTTTTCATATCACAGGAAGGTGCGTCCTGTGATATGAAAATGCTCCGCGAAGGATCGCACTGCGGCGGAATTCCTTTTTAAAAGCTATCATCGTCAGAAAGGACAGATTATGAGCGATTTTCGGATTCAGACCTGTGTGCTGGGAATGGTCAGCACAAACACCTACATCATATACAGAAAAGGCGGGCGGGAGGCGGTTTTGGTTGACCCGGCTGACAATGCCCCCTACCTGCTGAACAAATGCCGCGAGCTTGGAGTGGAGCCGTCCGCCGTGGTTCTGACCCATGGTCATTTTGACCATATTATGGCGGTGGAGGATATATGCCGCAGCTTTCCGTGCAGGGTGTATGCCTCCGCGGACGAGGCAGCGCTTTTGGAGGATCCGGACCAGAATCTGTCTGTGCCCATGGGCATGGAGCGGACGGCAGTGGAGGCGGACGAGCTGGTGAGGGACGGCCAGGTGCTGAATCTGCTTGGGCTGGAATGGAAAGTGATTGCCACACCGGGCCATACGGCCGGTTCGGTCTGCTACTATATTCCGGAGGAATCGGTGCTGATCAGCGGCGATACGCTGTTTGCCGAGTCTCTTGGGCGGACGGATCTGCCGACGGGAAGCGCGCAGCAGATTATACGTTCTATCACAGAAAAGCTGTTTATGCTGCCGGATGACACGATGGTATATCCGGGGCATGGGGACCCTACCACGATCGGACATGAAAAGCAGTACAATCCGGCGGCACCGTACTGGAGGAGACAGAAATGACAGGCATTTTTCTGAATGACAGCGCCTATGAGCAGGATATACGGGAGCTTCTGATGGCCTTTTATCCGGGAGAAGCCTTTACCCATCAGCAGGGAGAGGACGTGTTCGCGGCTGTCGAGGGCTCTGTAAGCCAGGACGGGACGCGCTTTTGCCTGCGGCTGGTCTGCCCGGAGCAGACGGCCGCTTTGGTCCGTACGGACGAGCTGGAGCCGCAGGTAAGGGCGGAATATCTTGCCTCCTGCGAAAGCCCGGAGTTTCCGGTGAATTATGAGGACCGGTTTGATACGAAAAATAAAATCAAGCGCCGGCTGTACGTTCTTTTGATGGCGGCGACAGGGAAAACCCTTCCCTGGGGAACGCTGACCGGCATCCGGCCGGCGAAGATCGCGCTGACGAAGCTTGATCAGGGGGAGACGCCGGAGGATATCGCCCGCTATATGAAGGAGACGTATTTTACGAGCGATGAGAAGATTGCCTTAAGCATCGAGATCGCCCGGCGGGAGCGTCAGCTTCTCTCATCCATCGATTACCGGAATGGCTTCAGCCTTTACGTCGGGATTCCCTTCTGCCCCACCACCTGTCTGTACTGCTCCTTTACGTCCTACCCCATAGGAAAATGGCAGGGGCGTACCGGAGAATACCTGAATGCGCTTTATCAGGAGCTGGATTATGTGGCGGCAAAAAAGAAGGGCTGTGCGCTGGATACGGTGTATTTCGGCGGCGGCACGCCGACCTCTCTTTCTCCGGAGGATCTGGACGCGCTGATTACGCGGGTGAAGGCTGTTTTTGATTTTTCTACAGTGAAGGAATTTACGGTGGAGGCAGGGCGGCCAGACAGTATCACCATGGAAAAGCTCCGGGTGCTGAAGCGCCACGGGGTCACCCGTATTTCCATCAATCCCCAGACCATGAATCAGGAGACCTTAAAGCTGATTGGCCGCCGCCATACGGTGGAGGACGTGCGGGAGAAGTTTTTTATGGCCAGGGAGGCTGGCTTTGACAATATCAATATGGATCTGATCATCGGCCTGCCGGGGGAGGATGAGGACAATGTACGCGTTACCATGGAGGCGGTGCGGGAGCTGGCTCCGGACAGCGTGACGGTTCATTCCCTGGCTATCAAGCGGGCTGCCAGGCTGAACACCATGAAGGAGGCCTACAGGGATTACCGGATTTCGGGAACCCAGGAGATGATTGATTTAACGGCGGCCTGCGCCAGGGAGATGGGGCTGGAGCCCTATTATCTTTACCGGCAGAAAAATATGGCCGGAAACTTTGAAAACGTAGGCTATGCGGCGCCCGGAAAGGCCTGCATTTACAATGTGCTGATTATGGAGGAGCGTCAGACCATCATCGGCTGCGGCGCCGGAACCACCACAAAGCGGCTGTTTCCGGAGGAAAACAGAATCGAGCGGGCGGAGAATGTCAAGGATGTGGAGCAGTATATCAGCCGGATTGAAGAAATGATCGGCCGCAAGGAACGGCTTCTTTGAAATTTCAAAGCATATGACAGGGGGACGATGTATGGAAGAACAAGAACTGCATCCAAGTCTGCAGGCTGCCATGCAGCTGATGGACGGGATATCCAAAATGCTGGGAAGCCGTTATGAGCTGATTCTTCACGATTTGAGCCGCGTGGAGAATTCTGTTGTGGCGGTTCGGGGCAATATTACCGACCGGCAGATCGGCGCCCCTGTGACAAATTATCTGCTGCAGCTTTTAAAGGTTTACGGCGATAAGGCGCCGGACTGCATCAACTACAGGAGCGTAACGCCGGACGGGCGGATCCTGCGTTCCTCCACCATGTTTATCCGGGACGGCGGGGGACGGATCACAGGAAGCCTGTGCGTCAATCAGGATCTGACGGATTTTATGCTGGCATCCAGACTGAGTCAGGAGCTGACTGCCTTTCACAGTCAGCCGGGGGAGGAGAAGGCTCCGCAGGAGCAGTTTGCCCGCGATATTACGGAGGTGATGGAAATCATCATCCAGGCGGAGCTGGAGCAGATTCAGAAGCCGGTGGCCTATATGCAGAAGGAGGACAAGCTGGCTCTTGTGAAGAGGCTGGAGGACAAGGGTATTTTTGATGTGAAGGGCTCTGTGGAGTATGTGGCGGAGCGGCTGGCTGTCACCAATTTTACGATTTATAATTATCTGAAGGAAATCCGCGGAGCAAGACGGTGAATCCACGCAGCGGAAACCATTGCAATTTGAGGACGGGAATAGTATAATCGTAAATCGGATAACGATATTTAGCACAGAATATGGAGAATGGATATGGCACTGAAAAAGAAGCCGGTTACCGGCATGAGAGATATTCTGCCGGCAGAGATGCAGGTAAGGGAATATGTGATGAACCAGATCCGGGAAACCTACAAAAGCTTCGGGTTTACCCAGGTGGAGACTCCCTGCGTGGAGCATATTGAGAATCTGACCAGCAAGCAGGGCGGAGACAATGAAAAGCTGATTTTCAAAATCTTAAAGCGCGGCGAGAAGCTGAACCTTGAGACGGCAGAGACGGAGAATGACCTGACGGACAGCGGACTGCGGTACGATCTGACCCTTCCTCTGTCGCGGTATTATTCCAACAACGGGTCCCAGCTTCCCTCGCCGTTTAAGGCGCTGCAGATGGGAAGCGTCTGGAGGGCGGACAGACCGCAGAGAGGACGGTTCCGTCAGTTTACCCAGTGCGATATTGATATTTTGGGCGATGCGGGCAATATGGCTGAGATTGAGCTGATTTTAGCGACAACCACAGCGCTTGGACGGATCTGCCCGAAGAACGCATTTACGGTGCGGATTAATGACAGAGGCATTTTAAGAGGGATGGCCCTGCACTGCGGGTTCCCGGAGGATGGCCTTGACCAGGTGTTTATCACCCTGGATAAGATGGATAAGATCGGTCTGGACGGCGTAAGGGCGGAACTTCTGGAGCTGGGCTATGAGGAGGCGGCAGCAGGCGCCTATACGCAGCTTCTGGAAAGCCTGGGAGACGACGCCGCGGCTGTCAGAGGTCTGGGAGAGATGCTGGCTGAAGTGCTTCCGGCTTCTGTGACGGCGAATCTGGCGGACATTATGGATACGGTGGCCAGCGTGGCGGAGACGGATTTTAAACTGGCATTTGATCCGACTCTGGTACGGGGCATGTCCTACTACACCGGCACGATTTTCGAGGTGTCCATGGAAGGCTTCGGCGGCTCCGTGGCAGGCGGCGGACGCTATGACAAGATGATCGGGAAGTTTACAGGCCAGGATACGCCGGCCTGCGGATTTTCCATTGGCTTTGAGCGGATTGTCACCATTTTGATGGAGCAGGGCGGCCAGGTGGAGCAGGGAGAGCAAAAGAAGGCCTATCTGATTGAGAAGGGCATGGACAGCGCCAGAATGAGCGGAATCATGAAGCAGGCCATGCAGGAGCGGAAGGCCGGCGTTCAGGTTCTGGTATCTCAGATGAACAAGAACAAGAAGTTCCAGAAGGAGCAGCTGAACAGGGAAGGCTACACGGAGTTTGTGGAGTTTTATAAAGAAGCGCTGAAATAAAAAGGAGAAAACAATCATGGCAGAATCAATGCAGGGGCTGAAACGGTCCCATCGGTGCACAGAGCTTGGCACGTCCAATATCGGCGGGCAGGTAACGGTTATGGGCTGGGTGCAGAAAAGCAGAAACAAGGGCGGGATTATTTTTGTGGATTTACGGGACCGCTCCGGAATTCTGCAGATTATTTTTGAGGAGAGCGACTGCGGTGAGGAGAGCTTTGCCAAGGCTGAAAAGCTGAGGAGTGAGTTTGTTATCGCCGTTACCGGACGGGTGGAGGCCCGTTCCGGAGGCGTCAATGAGAACCTGGCGACGGGAGGCATTGAGGTGAGGGCTGAGAGCCTGAGGATTCTTTCTGAGTCCGAGACTCCTCCGTTCCCCATCGAGGAGAACTCCAAGACGAAGGAGGATCTTCGGTTAAAGTACCGTTTCCTTGATCTTCGCCGTCCGGATATCCAGAGAAATTTGATTCTCCGCAGCAAGATTGCGATTCTCACCAGACAGTTCCTGGCTGAGGAGGGCTTTCTGGAGATTGAGACTCCGACTTTGATCAAGAGCACGCCGGAGGGGGCGAGAGACTATCTGGTGCCCAGCCGTGTGCATCCCGGCAGCTTTTATGCGCTGCCGCAGTCTCCGCAGCTGTTTAAGCAGCTTCTGATGTGCTCCGGCTATGACCGGTATTTCCAGCTGGCCCGCTGCTACCGGGACGAGGATTTGCGGGCGGATCGTCAGCCGGAGTTTACCCAGATCGATATGGAGCTGTCCTTTGTGGATGTGGAGGACGTGCTGGATGTGAATGAGCGTCTGCTTCACAAGCTGTTCAAGGAGCTTTTGAATGTGGAGATTCCCCAGCCGATTCCGCGGATGACCTGGCAGGAGGCTATGGATCGGTTCGGCTCTGATAAGCCGGATCTGCGCTTCGGCATGGAGCTGAAGGATGTTTCTGATGTGGTGAGAGGCTGTGAATTTGCCGTATTTAAGGGAGCGCTGGAAAACGGCGGTTCTGTCCGCGGCATCAATGCAAAGGGACAGGGGGCCATGCCGAGAAAGAAGATCGACGCCCTGGTTGCATTTGCAAAGGATTACGGCGCGAAGGGCCTGGCTTATGCGGCGATTCAGGAGGACGGCTCTGTCAAGTCTTCCTTTGCCAAGTTTATGACGGAGGAAGAGATGGCGGCCCTGACTGCCGCGATGGACGGCCAGCCGGGAGATCTGCTGCTTTTCGCTGCAGACAAAAATCAGGTGGTCTGGGCTGTGCTCGGCGCGCTTCGCCTGGAGCTGGCAAGACAGCTTGATCTGCTTAAGAAGGACGACTTTAAGTTCTTGTGGGTGACGGAGTTCCCGCTTCTGGAGTATTCTGAGGAGCAGGGGCGCTTTGTGGCCATGCACCATCCCTTCACCATGCCCATGGATGAGGACTGGCATCTGATCGACAGCGATCCGGGCGCCGTCCGCGCAAAGGCTTATGACATTGTATTGAACGGCACCGAGCTGGGCGGAGGCTCTGTGAGAATTCACCAGAGCGATATTCAGTCCAAGATGTTCGAGGTGCTTGGATTTACGCCGGAGAAGGCTAAGGAGCAGTTTGGCTTTTTACTGGAGGCCTTCAAATACGGAGTTCCGCCTCATGCAGGACTGGCCTACGGTCTGGACCGGGTGGCGATGCTGATGGGCGGCTGCGACAGCATCCGTGAGGTGATTGCATTCCCGAAGGTAAAGGACGCTTCCTGTCTGATGACGGAGGCGCCGACGCCGGTAGACAAAAAGCAGCTTGAGGAGCTGGGCATCGAGATCAGCGCCGGAGCGGAGGAGCATGTATAATATCTGAATCAGGGGGAAACCGGCAGCAGACCGGTTTCCTCTTTTTTTGACGACTGTGAAATCTCTGTGAAAACGGTGGAAAACACAGGGGATATCTGTTACAATGAGGATAATTACAGCGGACAGGATAAGAAACCGAGAGGAGTACAGATATTATGGATACGTTAAAAATACTTGTAGTAGACGATGAGGCCAGAATGCGGAAGCTGGTTAAGGATTTCCTGACGGTTAAGGGATTTTCCGTTCTTGAGGCGGAGGATGGGGAGCAGGCGGTGGATCTGTTTTTTAAACAGAAGGACATTGCGCTGATTATCCTTGATGTGATGATGCCGAAGATGAACGGCTGGGATGTGTGCAAAACCATCCGCCAGTATTCCAGAGTGCCGATTATCATGCTGACGGCCAGAGGAGAGGAGCGGGATGAGCTGCAGGGCTTCCAGCTGGGCGTGGACGAATATATTTCCAAGCCGTTCAGTCCCAAGATCCTGGTGGCGCGGGTGGAGGCGATTCTGCGCCGGAGCAATGCCGTATCTTCGGAAACTACGGAGACAGGCGGCATCCGCCTGGACAAGGCGGCTCATCAGGTGACGATTGATGGGAAGCCGGTGGACTTAAGCTACAAGGAGTTTGAGCTGCTCTCTTATTTTATTGATAATCAGGGCATTGCCCTGTCCAGGGAGAAGATTCTGAACAACGTGTGGAATTATGATTACTTTGGAGATGCGAGAACCATCGACACCCATGTGAAAAAGCTGCGCAGCAAAATGGGAGAAAAGGGAAATTATATCAAGACTATCTGGGGCATGGGCTATAAGTTCGAGGTGGATCAATGAGTATCGGAGCATGCGGAAAATGGATTCATGACAAGGTAACGCTGCGCCATTCCATCCGCCACCGGATCACCGCGGTTTTTGTCTGCCTGATGGCCTTTATGCTTCTGGCTATCTGGGCCATAAATAATTTCTGGCTGGAGCATTATTATGTGTCCCAGAAGCGGGATGTGATGGAGGCTGCTTACAGCAGCATAAACGGGGTAGTGATGGCCGGAGCCGCGGAAGGGAAAAGCGTCAGCGATATCCTTCTGGCGGAGCTGAACCATGAGTGGGAGGTTTGGGGGAATGGCGGAAAGCAGAGCACAGAGACGGAAGGCAAAGCAGAGGAGGATGCCGGGACGGAGACTGCCGCAGATGCAGACGGCAGCCGGAATTCTGTACAGACCACAGACGCGCCGACGCTTCTGGGAAGTATCCGCACCTACGGAGATCAGAACAATATTACCACGGTGCTGATTGACAGCTATACAGGCAGCGTTCTGCTGCGGTCCGACTGGGAAACAGATTTTCTGGTGCGGAAGGTGCAGCAGTATATTCTGGGCCGGAAGGATGAGGATTCCCGGGTGCTGAAGCAGGGTGAGAATTATGTGATAGAGCTGAATTACGACTACCGGACAAACGCCACCTATCTGGAAAGCTGGGGTTACTTCTCGGACAATAAGACGCTGTTTATCATGTCCATGCCTCTGGACAGCGTCAGGGAAAGCGTAGGCTTGTCCAGCCGTTTTATCACCTACGTTGGTCTGGCAGTGCTGGTTCTGGGAAGCATCCTGATGTACTTTGTGACGAATCAGGTGACGAAGCCGATCCTGAAGCTGGCGTCTTTGTCGGAGGAAATGTCCAGACTGAATTTTAACGTGCGGTATGAGGCGGACGCCCAGGATGAGACGGGAGTTCTGGGACGCAGCATGAACACCCTGTCAGAGCGGCTGAAGGAAACCATCGGCGCTCTGAAGGAGGCCAATATACAGCTGCAGCATGACATCGAGGAAAAGGTTCAGATCGATGAGATGAGAAAGGAATTTATCGCAAATGTTTCCCACGAGCTGAAAACGCCCATTGCCCTGATCCAGGGCTATGCGGAGGGGCTGACAGAGGGGATGTGCGAGGATGAGGAAAGCAGGAATTATTACTGCGAGGTCATCATGGATGAGGCAAACAAGATGAACCGGATGGTGAAGCAGCTTCTGACCTTAAGCGCCCTGGAGTTTGGACGGGACACGCCTGTGATGGAGGTGTTTTCTATCGGCGAGCTGATCCGGGATCTGGTGAATTCCTCAGCCATTCTGATCCAGCAGCATGAGGCCAGCGTGACGGTGGATGTGCCGGAGGAGGTTTGGGTTCTCGGCGATGAGTTTAAGATTGAAGAGGTGCTGACCAATTATCTGACCAATGCCATGAACCATCTGGACGGTGAGAGGCAGATCAAAATCACTGCGGCCAGGGAACGGGACACGGTGACAGTCAGCGTATACAATACAGGAAGCCCTATTCCGGAGGAGGACATCCCGAATCTGTGGACAAAGTTTTTCAAGGTGGACAAGGCGCGGACCAGAGCTTACGGCGGAAGCGGCATCGGCCTGTCCATTGTAAAGGCCATTATGGATGCCCACCATCAGCGGTGCGGCGCCGCAAACACAGAGGACGGCGTAGTGTTCTGGTTCACCTTAAAAGCAGTGGAAAAACAGGAAGAAAATTGCTATAATGAGCATGAGTGAGCGGAAACAGGAGCGGCCTGTTCCAGGCGAACAAAATATTGATATGGAAAAGACAGCGGAGGATGAGCGGAATGAAAACAACAATTCAGGAATGGAAACAGGATCTTCCGGAATTCCGGGAGAAGACGGCGGCCTTTTATGCAGGCGAGCTGGATAAGGGAAGCTACAAGGGCTTTTCCGGATATTACGGAAGCTACGCCCAGAGAGGCGGAACGTCCAGCATGCTGCGGCTGAGAATGCCGGGCGGCGAGGTGTCCGGGGAGAAGCTGGCCTTTGTGGCGGAGATGATACGCCGGTATCAGGTGGAAAGGCTTCATTTCACCACCTGTCAGACCATTCAGCTGCATGATCTGGGCGAACAGACGGTCTGCGAGATTATGGAGGCGGCTTTGGACGCAGGCATCATTACCATGGGCGGCGGGGGCGATTTCCCGAGAAATGTGATGTGCTCGCCTCTTTCCGGGACGGAGCCGGAGGAGTATTTTGACGTCAGTCCGTGGGCGAAAGCGGCAGGGGAGTATCTGCTTGGTTTTATTAAGGCGGAGAAGATGCCGAGAAAGCTGAAGGTGGGATTTTCCAATTCACCGAAGAATCTGACCCATGCCACTTACCGGGATCTGGGCTTTGCGGCCAGACCGGACGGAGCCTTTGACGTGTACAGCGCTGGCGGTCTTGGAAATAATCCCAGGTTTGGAGTGAAGGTGGCGGAGGCTGTGGCGCCGGAGGATATCTGCTTTTATATCAAGGCCATGTGGCTGACCTTCCGCGCCTATGGAAATTACAAAAACCGGGGCAAGGCCAGAACACGGTACATGCAGGAAGCCCTGGGCGGAGCTGATGCCTACAAGGCGGCTTATCTGGAAAAGCTGAGAGAGGTTTTTGACTCCGGCGAGGATCTGAAAATCCATCCGGAGGCAGCCGGGGTGACAAAAACAGGCGACGGAACAACGCCGTCCGGCTCTCATATCATAGCTCAGAAGCAGCCCGGACTTTATACGGTTGTCTGGCATCCAATCGGCGGCCAGCCGGACCCGGAGGTATTCTGTGCGGTCAGCGACGCGGTGCGGCAGATGGAGGGAGTGCAGATGCGTCTGGCTCCGGATGAGACGGCATATCTGATTCATCTGAATGGGACAGAGGCTGAGAAAATTGCGGGGCTGATTGAAAAAGACACGGCGAAAACGAAGTTTGAGCAGTCTGTCAGCTGTATCGGCGCATCGGTCTGCCAGGTGGGAGTGCGGGATTCCCAGGGGCTTTTGAGCGCATGTGTGGATGCTGTGCGGACAGCGGGTATTCCGGACGGCGTACTTCCGCAGATTCACATTTCCGGCTGCCCCTCCTCCTGCGGAACACATCAGACCGGAGCCATGGGCTTTCGGGGCGGTATGAAAATGGTGGACGGAAAGCCGGCTCCGGCGTATGTGCTGTACGTCAACGGCTGTGAGCTTCAGGGCCGTGAGCAGATGGGCCGTGAGCTGGGAACCATGCTGGAGACGGACATTCCGGTATTTCTGGTGAAGCTGGGCCGTACTGTGGCGGAAAGCGGCGCAGAAAGCTATGCGGTATGGAATGAGGAGCACCCGGAGGCTTTGGAAGCGCTTGCCTCCCAGTGGATCAGGTAGAATGGCAGAGCCGGCAGGCAGGGCTTTCTGCCAGCCGGCCGCGGCCGTCAGTCAAAGGGATCGAAATCAGACAGGTTGACCTCAATGGGATCGGTGTCCGTCATTTCACCGACATGCTGGTTGGAAGGCACCTGCGGGACGATGGAAATCAGCTCCAGCATATTCATTCGCTGATCCTTCATCCGCTCCCTGGTATCCGGCAGATAATGCTCCAGAATCGGCAGCAGAATCAGCACGGTGGTGCCGGTGGTAAAGCCGCCGTTGTAGAGAACGAAGCCGCCGTGAAGGGCGCTGGTGGCAGTGCACATGGAGGCGCACATAAAGCCGGCGACAACACCGATGCGGATGCCGTAGCGGCCAACAAGAGGACTCATGCCTGTGGCGAAGGCTACGCCGTTTAAGTAGGCCTGGGTAGACAGCGACCAGGTCAGCTCCCGGCCGTTGGCGCTGCAGCAGAATACGGTGAACAGATACAAAAGCTGGTATCCGATCAGGATCGGCAGCACGTTGCGCGGGTGCTGCCCCATGGCGGCGAAGGTCATGGCAGCCAGCATGATCCCGAAGGTGGGGCCGGTAAATCCGGCCCCATTTGTGGTAAGAATCACCAGATTTAAGTACATCAGAAACATACATCCGTAGAGGCCGATATTCATCAGGCAGACAGGCATGCCGTATTTCTCGGAAAAATCACTGTGAAATCCCGTATCCGTAAATAAAAGAGACAGACCGGAAAGGCTTCTTCCATTGAGCAGATAGCCGGCCAGGAAGCAGAGCGCGAAAACAATGATATAAAAGCAGTTCCCGTACAGCCTGTAGCTGTGGCCGAACTGTTCATAGATGGCATTGCTGACTTCGATCGCGTCAGGAGGCGTAATGCTGAGGGTCCGGTACATCAGATTGTAGATAAAAAAACCGAAAATACCGAAGGCAAGGCCGCCGTTGTAAAGGTTGTAGCCCTTATGCCAGGCGTGGGCGCCGGGCAGAATTGCAGGAATAATAAAGCCGAGGACGAGACAGAAGCCGGCTGCCAGCGCGATTCCCTTGAGCGTAAGATGAATCTCGCCGAACACAAAGGTATCCGGTATGGTGTAACGGAACAGAAATTCGCTGATAAATGGCGCAAAGGAGGTGGCAAACATGCAGATATGCAGGTTGCTCTTGAAATTCAGCCGCTTCAGGCGCAGATAGAGAAAGGGCGCGAGGAAGCAGGGCAGCATGTTCAGAAGATTAAGACCGTAAAAGCAGTGGGCGACCACAAGAAAATATCCGGCCAGAGTATTGGCCCGGGAGGGACCCTTCAGAAGGACCATAAAGAATACGCAGAGCATGCCGCAGAGACCTGCGTTCAGCATGGCGCTGGCCAGGCCGCCGACAGCAAAATAATCCGTAACCAGCGGGCAGGGAGTGACCAGAATGCGGTGCCAGTCGGCCAGTACCATACCCCATTCGCCTGTGTAAACCGCGGCGGTGAAGGCCGATAAAAGAAAAAACAATGAAAACCCCAAAGCGATACCGTTGATAATCCAGCTGTTGCGGCGCGTATCCATAATCCCCTGTAAATCCCCCATACCATTCATGAATAATTACCATCAATGGAAAAGGAAGCACACGCTCCTGCCCGTGACGCAGAACGGCATATTTCCCTGTTCGTTGATGATATAATTTAATCATATCATGATTTGCAGGGCGGCTCAATAATGAAGCAAAAAAATGCTGTTCTTTTGGGAATACATAAAGAAGCGGAGAGTTTTTATGTCACAGGGTGCATTGTACGTGGCATAAAAAGGGATGTCAAGCATTTTTGAAAATGTCCCAAAAAATCTTTAACATTAGCCCCGATTA